>JBAIWX010000125.1:0-1758 GCA_037916975.1 Gemmatimonadales bacterium | reverse complement strand
CGCCATCACCCGAGCGAACGGAAGAGGTCAGTCGTGGCGGCTGAGGCGTGGCCCGAGCGCATTCCCGCGCTCCCCGAGACCGGCAGGCAGCAGGGAGGGGAGGGGAAGGTGGGGGATCAGGAGGAGCTGCGCCTCTCGGCGTTCCGGCGGCGCCTCGCCCGCTTCGGCTTGCTCGAGGGCACCCGCCCGACCCAGACGGGAGGCAACACCGATGGCGAGTGACCTCGGCCGCTGGCCGGCCGGTGCCGCGCTGGCCCTGCTCCTCGTCACCGGCCTCCCGGCGGTTGGAGCGGCCCAGCAGGGCGGCCCTGACGCGGCCCGCCCCCTCGCGACCCGCACGGAGCTCGAGGGCTACCTCGCCCGGATGACGCCGGCGCTGCGCGGCTCCGCGACCGGCCGTGCGATCCAGGACCGGCTGACCAACGGTGACCTGCAGGCAGGGGACAAGGTCCTCCTGCATGTGTCCGGGGACTCGTCGCTCTCCGGGACGTTCACCATCCGGCCCGAGCGCACCCTCGTGCTCCCGTCGCTCCAGCCGATCAGCATGAAGGGCGTGCTCCGTTCGGAGCTCGAGGACTACCTGCGCCGCGAGATCGGGCGGTTCCTCCGGGAGCCGATCGTGCAGGCGAGCTCGCTCGTGCGGGTGGCCATCGTGGGCGAGGTGATGCGGCCCGGGTTCCTCGACCTGGCGCCGGAGAGCCCCGCGAGCGAGTCGATCGTCGCGGCCGGTGGAATGACCGGCGGGGGCGACCTCTACAAGACGGTGGTGCGGCGCAACGGCGAGGTGATCTTCGACCAGGCGCAGATGCGCGACATCTTCGCCAAGGGCATCTCGATCGACCAGATGAACCTGCACGGCGGCGACGAGATCGTCATCGGCCGCCGGAAGCAGGGCACGAACGTCCTCGCGGTGGTGGGCGCCCTGGGCGGCGCGTCGGCGCTGATCTTCGGGATCGCCAACCTCGTCAAGTAGCGCAGGGCCCGGAAGGAGGGCACCAGCGATGGGAGCCGTGATGCCGCAGTTCCAGGAAACCGCCAACGAGGTCCCGCGCCGCCGGTCGGGCGGGGTGCCACGCCTGCACCCCACGGCCCCGGCGCCGGAGCGCGCCGAGGCGCCGGACCTCGAGCGGCAGGAGCTGCCGCGCCGGGCGCTCAACGTGGCGGTCGCGCTCACGGGTCTCGTCCTCGCCGCGCCGCTCATGCTCGTGATCGCCGTCCTCGTGAAGCTCACCTCCCGCGGGCCGGTCATCTACACGCAGACGCGCGTGGGGCTCGACCGCCGGGGCCTGCGCCCGCTGCGGCACGACTCGCGGCGCCGGCAGGACATCGGCGGACGGCCGTTCACGATGTACAAGTTCCGCACGATGCGCGTGGACGCCGAGCAGGGCACGGGCGCCGTCTGGGCGCAGGCGAACGACGACCGCGTGACGCCGATCGGCCGCGTCCTGCGGCAGTACCGGCTGGACGAGCTGCCCCAGCTCTGGAACGTCGTCAAGGGCGACATGAACATCGTGGGCCCCCGTCCCGAGCGGCCGTCCATCTTCCAGGACCTCCGCCGCGAGATCCCCAACTATCACCTCCGGCAGCGCGCGCGGCCCGGCATCACCGGGTGGGCGCAGGTGAACCAGGAGTACGACACCTGCCTCGACAGCGTGAAGCGCAAGGTGGAACTCGACCTCGAGTACGTCGGCCGCCAGGGCGTCGCGGAGGACCTCAAGATCATGATGCGCACGGTGCCGGTGATGCTCTTCCGGCGCG
>JBAIWX010000124.1:0-13886 GCA_037916975.1 Gemmatimonadales bacterium | reverse complement strand
GTCGCGCAACGCCTCGTCGCCGCGCTCGGGAACGCCTACGAGTTCCGCCGCGAGCTCAAGGGCGGGGGGATGAGCCGCGTCTTCGAGGCGGTCGAGACCGGCCTCGGGCGGCCGGTGGTGGTCAAGCTCCTCGCCCCCGACATCGCCGCCGGCGTGAACGCCGACCGCTTCCGCCGCGAGATCCAGCTCGCGGCGAACCTGCGGCACCCGCACATCGTCCCCCTCCTGAGCGCGGGCCACGCCGACGGCATGCTCTACTACACCATGCCCTACATCCGCGGCGAGTCGCTCGACTCCCGCCTCGGCCACTCCCCGCGGCTGGGCGTCGGCGAGGCGATCCGGATCGCGGTGCAGGTGGCCGACGCGCTGGACTACGCGCACCGCCAGGGCGTCGTGCACCGCGACATCAAGCCCGGCAACGTCCTCCTCGAGGAGGGGCACGCCGTCGTCACCGACTTCGGCATCGCCCGTGCGGTGGAACGCGTCGCCCAGGACGGGGGCTCCGTGCTCACGCAGACGGGGTTCGTCCTCGGCACGCCGACCTACATGAGCCCCGAGCAGGGGAGCGGCGACCAGGTGGACGGCCGGAGCGACCAGTACGCCCTCGCCTGCGTGCTCTACGAGATACTCGCCGGCGAGCCGCCCTTCACCGGGAAGACCCTCCAGTCGCTCCTCGTGCAGCACCTCGTGCACGCCCCGCCGCCGCTCGTCCGCGAGGACGTCCCCGCGGCGGTGAAGGAGATCCTCAAGGTCGCGCTCGCCAAGTCGGCCGACGAGCGCTTCGCGACGGCGGCGGAGTTCCGCGACGCCCTCCTTGCGGTGGACCTGCGCGACCTCCCGGCGGGCCCGGGCACCGTCTCGGGACCGGTGCGCGCCCGGACCACCGGGGCCAACCGCACCAACTCGGGGCCGATCGACTCGCTCGCCGTGCTCCCCTTCGCGAGCTCCGCTGCCGGCTCCGACGACGAGTACCTGGCCGACGGCGTCACCGAGAGCATCCTCAACCGCCTCACGCGCCTCTCCGGGCTCCGCGTGGTGCCCCGCTCCACCGTCTTCCGCTACAAGGGGAAGGACACCGACCCGAAGATCGTCGCGCAGGAGCTCCGCGTGCGGGCCCTCGTGACGGGCCGCGTCGTGCAGCGGCAGGATCAGCTCATGGTGACCGTGGAGCTCACCGACGCCGCCACCGAGGCGCAGCTCTGGGGGGAGCGCCTCGTGCGGCGGTCCACCGACATCTTCGCGGTGCAGGAGGAGGTCGCCACCGAGATCGTGAAGTCGCTCAAGCTCCGCCTCTCGGCGGAGGAGCACCGCGAGCTGGTCCGGCGGCAGACGGAGGACTCCGAGGCGTACCACGCCTACCTCCGCGGGCGCCACCAGTGGAACAAGCGCACCCGCGACGGCTTCATGCACGCGCTCCGGCACTTCCAGGAGGCGATTGACCACGACCCCGGGTTCGCGCTCGCCTACACCGGCCTCGCCGACACCTACAACGTGCTCGGCTACTACAACTTCGCGGCCCCGCGCGACGTCTACCCGCGCGCCACCACCGCCTCGACGAAGGCGCTCGAGCTCGACCCCGGCCTCGCCGAGGCGCACGCCTCGCTGGGGTACACGCGGCTCTTCTTCGACTGGGACTGGGAGGGGGCGCGGACCTCGTTCGAGGAGGCGATCGCCCACGACCCCGGCTACGCGAGCGCCCACCAGTGGCTCGGCTGGTACTACCTCGTCACCGGCCAGACCGACCGCATGATCGCGGCGATGAAGACGGCGCTCCGCCTCGACCCGCTGTCGCTCATCATCAACGCGCACATGGGCTACGCCCTCATGTGCGCCGGCCGGTACGACGCCGCGCTCGCCCAGCTCAACGCGACGCTCGCGCTCGACCCCGACTTCGCGCTCACCTACTGGCCCCTCGGCGCCGTCCACGTCTGGCTCGGCAACGGCGACGAGGCGATCCGCGCCTTCCGCTCGCTCGTCGAGCTCACCCGCGGCGCCATCGGCATCGGCTACCTCGGCATCACCGCGGGCAGGTTCGGGCGGCCCGAGATCGCCCGCACCGCGCTCGAGCGGCTCGACGCGGCGGAGCGGGAGCGCTACGTCTCGCCCCTCGACCGGTCCATCTGCCTCGCCGGCCTCGGCGACTACGAGGCCGCCTTCGCCGCGCTCGACCGCGCCTTCGACGAGCGCGTGAGCGACCTCGTCCGGCTCAAGGTGCTGCCCTGGCCGGCCGACATGCGGAACGACCCGCGCTTCGCGCGCGCGGTGGAGCGGCTCCGGCTGCCCTGAGCTGCCGCGGCGCCCCGCGCCCTTGCCGCCCCCCGCGGCCCCCGAGAAGTTCCGTCCATGCGACACCTCCCCCGGCGGGCCCTCGCGCCCGCACTCCTGCTCCTCCTCCCGCACCTCGTCCGCGCGCAGGCCCCGGTCGTCACCGCCGCCGGCGACCCGTCGGTGCGGAGCGACACGATCTACGCCCTCGCCGTGGACTCGGCGAAGTACCCGGGCGAGCCGTACGTCGTCCTCCTCGACGACGGCATCGTCCGCCTGGAGGCCGACGGCCGCGGCACCAAGACGTACCGCACCGTCGTGCAGGTGCTCCAGGCCGACGCCGTCGAGACCTTCGCCGAGCGGCAGTTCGGCTGGGAGCCGGGGCACGAGAAGCTCACCGTGAACTGGGTGAAGGTCGTGCGCCCCGACGGCACCGTGATCTCCGACCAGCCGGGCCAGGTGCAGGAGTCGGACGTCCCCGCCGAGATGGGCGACCCGGTGTACAGCAACCGGAAGGTCCTCCGCTACTCCCTCAAGGGCGTGGCCCCCGGCACGATCGTGGACGTGAGCTTCACCACCGAGGAGCTCAAGCCCTGGCTCCCCGGCGACTTCTACCGGACCTGGAGCGTGCACAACGCGCGCCTCGCGCGCCGCTCGCGCTACGTCGTGGACCTCCCCGCCTCCCTCACGCCGCACCTCGTCGAGCGGAACCTGACCTTCCGGCGCACCACGCAGGAGGTGAAGGGCCGCCGCATCTGGACGTGGGCCACGCAGGAGGTGCCGAAGCCGCCGAGCGAGGAGTTCGCGAGCGACTCGAACGACGTGCTCATGAGCATCGAGCTCGGCGGCAACATCACGTGGGCGCAGATCGGGAAGTGGTACGCCGGGCTCGCGAGGGACCGCTACGTCCTCACCCCCGAGGTGAAGGCGAAGCTCCCCGGGCTCCTCGCCGGCGCCCGCAGCGCCGACGACACCCTGCGCGCCATCCAGCGCTGGATCGCGCAGGACATCCGCTACGTCTCCGTGAGCCTCGGCATCGGCGGCTACCAGCCCCGGCCCCCCGCGGAGGTCGTCGCCGCCGGCTACGGCGACTGCAAGGACAAGGCGACCCTCTTCGTCGCCATCGCCAACGCGCTCGGGTTCAAGGCGTGGCCGGTGCTCCTCAACGCCGGCGGGAACGTGACGCGCGGCGTGCCCGCGATCGAGCAGTTCGACCACGCGATCGCCGCGGTGGAGCGGAAGGGCGGCCGCACCTACGTGGACCTCACGTCCGACCTGACCCCCTTCGGCGAGCTGCCCCCGTCCGACCAGGGACAGTTCGCGCTCGTGGTCCACCCCGATGGCGCCACCGAGGAGGTCACCCTCCCCCTCTCGGCCCCGGGCGACAACTACTCCGAGACGCGGATCACCGGCACCCTCGCCGCCGACGGCACCATCGCCGCCACCTACGTCGAGAGCGCGCTGGGCGGCCGCCAGTACCCGCTCCGCAACCTCTTCACCGCTCAGGTGGACTCGGCGCACCGCGCCGACTTCGCGCGCTCCATCGCGACCAAGCTCTACCCCGGCGCCCGCGGCGACAGCCTGCAGATCTTCGACGGCCGCGACCTCCGCGCCGTGCCGCGCGTGGCGCTCCGCATCGCGGGCGGCGAGGCGGCCCGCCCCGTCGGTGCCTCGAAGAAGACCCGGATCCTCACCCTCCCCTTCGGCTCGATGCGCGGCCTCGCCGATGCCGCCACCGCGCTCGAGGCGCAGGGCCCGCGCAGCTTCCCCATCGACGCCGCGAAGGTGATCGGCCCCTCGGTGAGCGTGAGCCTCCTCGAGCTGACGCTGCCGCCCGGGTGGCGCGCGCAGCTGCCGGAGCCCGTCGAGGTGGACGGGAAGTGGGGCCGCTACCGCTCGCGGTTCTCGCAGGAGGGCCGGGTGCTCCGGTTCGAACGTCGCCTCGAGGGTGCGCGCGGCATCTACCCGCCCGACGACCTCCTCGACCTCGCGCAGTGGCTCCGCGCCCTCGCGAAGGACGACGTCCCCTACCTCGTGCTCGAGACCGGCGGCACGCCGTGACGCCCGGCGAGCCACCGTCCCGCGCCGAGCGCCTCGCGCAGGGCCGCGCGCTCCGGAAGGCGGTGCCTCGCAGCGCGCACGGCGCGTGGACCGCCCCCGCCGAGCGGCCCGACCCGCTGGCACTCATCGCCGCCACCGAGCGGGGGCGGCTGCCGGAGCTGATCCCCCTCCGCCGCGCGCGCATGTGCGCGTCGCCGAGCCGCTTCTTCCGCGGCACCGCCGAGCTGATGGCGATGGACCTCGCCCGCACCCCCGCCACGGGCGTGATCGTCCAGGCCGCCGGCGACGCGCACCTCGGCAACTTCGGCACCTACGCCACCGCCGAGCGGCGGCAGGTGTTCGACGTGAACGACTTCGACGAGACCCACCCCGCGCCCTGGGAGTGGGACGTGAAGCGCCTCGCGGTGAGCGCGGCGCTCGGCGCGTTCCACGCCGGCGGCGACCGCGTCGCCGCGCGCGAGGCTGCCCAGGCCGCGGCCGCCGGCTACCGCGCCGCGATGCGGGAGCTGGTGCGCCACGACACCCTCGCGCGCTGGTACCTCCGCACCGACGCGCGCGAGCTCGAGCACCTCGCGCTCGCGCCGCGCACCCGTGCCGCCGTTTCCTCGGGGGAGCGCGCCGCCCGCAGGGTCCCGCCCACGCTCTACAAGGGCTCGCTCGTCGAGCGGCGGGGGGGCGCCTGGCGCATCCGGCTCGAGCCGCCGCTCGTGACGCGGCCCGACGACGCCGGGCACTACCTCGCCGACGTGGCGGCGGCGCTCGAGGGCTACCGCGACACGCTCACCCCTGAACGCCGGCGGCTCCTCGACGGCTTCCGCCTGGTGGACGCGGCGTGGAAGGTCGTCGGCGTGGGGAGCGTGGGGCTCCGCTGCGGCATCGCCCTCCTCGTGGACCGCGACGACGCCCCGCTGGTGCTGCAGTGGAAGGAGGCCCGGCCCTCGGTGCTCTCCCTGGCGCTCGGGCAGTCCGAGGCGGGCCACGAGGGTGAACGCATCGTGCGCGGGCAGCGCCTCCTCCAGGCGGCGAGCGACCCCTTCCTCGGCTGGGGCGATTTCGGCGGCGCCCCGTTCTACGTGCGCCAGCTCCGCGACCGGAAGTTCGTTCCCGACCTCGACGAGTTCCGTCCCGCCGACGTCGCGCCCTACGTGGCGCTCTGCGGCCGCGCCCTCGCGCGGGCCCACGCCCGCCTCGCCGACCCCGCGCCGATCGCCGGCTACCTCGGCCGGGGCGAGCGCTGGGACGAGGCCGTCGGCGCCTTCGCCCTGGCCTACGCGAAGCAGGTGGAACAGGACTTCGAGGCGTTCGTGGCGCGGTTCGGGGCCGAGCCGGGGGCACCGGGCGACTAGCCGGCGGAACGCACGCGGCCGTCCGGGTTAGGACGAGAAGTCACCCTTCGCGACCAAGCCCGTGGCCGAGCACCTCCTCCGCGTCTCCCTCCACCTCCCGCGCCCCCGCGCGGAGGTGTTTCCCTTCTTCGCCGACGCGGCGAACCTCGAGGCGATCACCCCGCCCGAGCTCCGCTTCCGGATCGTGACCCCGCTGCCGATCCCGATGGCGGTGGGCACGCTCATCGACTACCGGCTCGCGCTCTACGGCGTCCCGTTCCGCTGGCGGACGCTCATCTCCTCCTGGGAACCGCCCTTCCGCTTCGTGGACGAGCAGATCGCGGGTCCGTACGCCCTCTGGCACCACACGCACACCTTCCACGACACCCCCGACGGCGGCACCCGCATCGACGACGTCGTGCGCTACCGCCTGCCGCTCGGCCCGCTCGGCGACCTCGCCCACCCGCTGGTGCGCCGGCAGCTCGACCGGATCTTCGCCTACCGCACGCGCCGGGTGGCGGAGTTGCTCGGCGGCGCCGTCCGGGTGGAGGCCTGACCGGGACCCACACGGCGCAAGCCGTTCCAGGGCAATCACTTGAAGCGTCGCACCGGATGCGTGACCCGGCGCACCGCGCGCGGGGTCCCTCCCTCGTCATATAGGAAGGTTCTGGACGGCGCCGGGTGGAGGCCGCGGCGGGGTGCGCGGCGTGGTTGACGGGCAGGGGCGTCGGTCGCTTCTTTGGGGCTTGCGTTGAGCCAAGCCCCCCGGGAACGGAGACCCACGATGCGCAAGCTGGTGCTGCTCGGCCTCCTCGCCGCCGCCGCGGCGGGATGCGCCTCCCGCAAGGACCTCGAGAAGGCGCAGGCGGAGGCGCAGTCCCTCGCCTCCGAGAAGGACAGCCTCCTCACCGAGGTCCTCGCCACCACGAAGCTGGTGAGCGACATCAACAGCGAGCTCGCGAAGGCCAAGGGCCTCGGCGTGAGCCCGACCACGCCCAGCGAGCAGTCCACCACCTCGTCCGCCGAGGACCGGCAGATCCTCCTCGGCAAGATCCGCGAGGCGGTCGCCCGCCTCAACGAGAGCGAGGCGCAGCTCGACCGGGTCAAGGCGCGCCTCGCCTCGATGGACCGCAAGGACGCCAAGCTCGTCAAGCAGGTCGAGGCGTTCCAGGCGCAGGTCGCCGAGCTCAAGGCGAACATCACGCAGCAGCAGGCGCTGATCGAGGAGCAGAAGACGACGATCGCCGCGCAGGCCGCGAAGATCGACACCCTCGGGGCGCAGGTGGAGACGGTCACCGTCAAGAACCGCCAGCTCGCCGACTCGGTGACGCTCGTGAGCAACGAGGCGAACCGCGTCTTCCTCGCCGTCGGCCCGAAGGACTCGCTCAAGGCGGCGGGGATCGTCTCGACCGAGGGGAGCAAGTTCCTCATCTTCGGCGGCAAGCAGACGGTGCCTGCCCGCAACCTCGACCCGTCGGCGTTCCGCGTGCTCGACGCGCGCACCGACCGCACGATCGAGCTCCCGGCGGGCAAGCGCTACCGCATCGTCTCGCGGCACGACCCCGAGCTCTTCGACCCGAAGCCGGACGAGAAGGGCCGCCTGAGCGGCACCGTGACGATCACCGACCCGGTGCGGTTCTGGGCGGCGTCGCGCTACCTCATCCTCATGCAGGACTGAGCCACCCCATGCGCCAACTGGCCATCCTCGGCGCGGTCGCCCTCGTGGCGGCCGCGCCGTTGTACTCGCAGGCCGCGCCCGCCGACGCGGAGCGGCAGCTCGCCCAGGCGGTGAGCGCCGCTCCCGACTCCCTCCGCGCCGGCGCCACCGTGCTCGGCTGGGCCGACGGGAAGACCGTCACCCTCCGCAAGGGCACGAACGGCCTCACCTGCCTCGCCGACCAGCCGGGCGACAAGGAGTTCCACGCCGCCTGCTACCAGGACGGGCTCGAGCCGTTCATGGCGCGGGGCCGCGCGCTCCGGGCCGCGAAGATCGGCCGCAAGACGATCGAGGAGATGCGGCGGAAGGACATCGCCGCCGGGAAGTACCGCATCCCGGCCGGCGCCACGCTCTACAACTACGCCGCGCCCGCCGACAGCGTGGACCCGGCCACCGGCGTCCCGCCGCGCGGGAGCCGCTGGTACGTGGTGTACCTCCCCGGCGCGACGGAGAAGTCCGTCGGCGCGTCCACCACGCCCGACGATTCCGGCCGCCCCTGGCTCATGTATCCCGGCGAGCCCTGGGCCCACCTGATGATCACGCCGCGCTGACCCGCGCGGCGCCTCCGGGCGGCGCGACTCCGCGCCGCCCGCCCCGCCCCGACCGCACGCCATGATCCGCACCATCCACAGCATCGCCGTCTTCGTGACGGACATCGAGCGCGCGATCGCGTTCTACCGCGACGCGCTGGGCCTCCCCGTCTCGAAGCAGGGCTCCTTCGGCGCCGAGTTCCTCGAGCAGGAGCCGCACCTGGGCGTGCATCCCGCGGTGCACCCCGAGTCGCGGAAGCTCGTCGGCCGCGACACCGGCATCACCTTCCACGTGCCGCAGCTCCTCCACTTCGCGGGGATGCTGCACGAGAGGGGCGTGACCTTCGTCAAGGAGCCGACGAAGATGCCCTTCGGCGTGATGGCGATGATCGCCGATCCGGACGGGAACCGCTTCGCGCTCTGGGACGACGAGGTCCCCGAGGACGACCATGCCTGACGCGCGGGCGCGGGAGGGGGCGTGAGCGCCGGCGCGCCGCGGCGACACTTCGCGAGCGACAACTGGGCGGGCGTGCACCCCGAGGTCCTCGCCGCCCTCGCCGACGCCAACGCCGGCCACGACCACTCCTACGGCGCCGACGCCTGCACCGCCCGCGCCGAGGCGCTCCTGCGGCGCCACCTGGGCGGGGATGTCGTCCCGTACCTCGTCTGGAACGGCACCGCCGCGAACGTCCTCGGCCTCGCGAGCGTGCTCCGGCCGTGGGAGGCGGTGATCTGCGCCGACCTGGCGCACGTGCAGGTGGACGAGTGCGGCGCGATCGGCCGCTTCGCCGGCACGACGCTCCTCACCGTCCCCGCCCCACACGCCAAGCTCACCCCTGCCCTCGCCGCCACCCGCCTCATCCGCCGCGGCGACGTGCACCATGCGCAGGCGCGCGTCGTCAGCATCGCGCAGCCCACCGAGTACGGCGCCGTGTACCGGGCAGAGGAGGTGCGGGCCCTCGCCGACTGGGCCCACGAGCACGGGCTCCTCCTCCACATGGACGGGGCGCGGATCGCCAACGCCGCCGCGACGCTTGGCCTGCCCCTCCGCGCGTTCACCTTCGACGCCGGCGTGGACCTCCTCTCCTTCGGCGGGACGAAGAACGGGCTCCTGGGCGCGGAGGCGATCGTCTATCGCGACCCGGCGCTCGCCGAGGCCGCGGCCTTCACGCGGAAACAGGGGATGCACCTCGCCTCGAAGGGCCGCTTCGTGGCGGCGCAGTTCGTGGCGCTCCTCGAGGGCGACCTCTGGCTCCGGAGCGCCGCGCACGCGAACGCGATGGCGCTGCGCCTCGCCGGGCACGTGCGCGGGGTGCGCGGCGTGACGATCACGCAGCCGGTGGAGGCGAACGTGGTGTTCGCGCTGGTCCCGCCGGCGGCGGTGGCGCCGCTCCAGGCGCACGGGGAGTTCTACGTGTGGAACGAGCGGACGGGCGAGGTGCGGTGGATGACGTCGTGGGACACGACGCCGGACGACGTGGACGCCTTCGCGGCGGCGGTCGCCTCGGTCGTGCCGGGGCTGGCCTAGCCGCAACGCACGGAGGGCTGGTGGACCTCCAACCGGGCCCCGCCGGGGCCGTGATCAAGGGGCCGGCACCGCCGGACGCCACCCGCCACGGGTGGCTCCAGCGGCTCTGGATCACGCTCGCGTCGTTCTTCTCGTGGTTCGTGCTGGGGGCCTGCGTCCTGCTCTGGCTCCCCGCGATGGCGCTCCTCCGCCTCGTCACCTGGCGCGACGCGAGCCGCTACTGGCCGGGCTTCATCTTCCGGAAGATCGGCAACGTCATCGGCTGGGTGAATCCGCTCTGGCGCTTCCGCCTGTCCGGCGGCCATCCCGCCGACCCGCGCCATCCGTACGTGATCGTCTCCAACCACCAGTCGTTCGTGGACATCCTCCTGATCAGCAACCTCCCCTGGGAGATGAAGTGGCTGAGCAAGGAGGAGCTGTTCCGCATCCCGGTGCTCGGCTGGATGATGCGGATGGCGGGCGACATCCCGGTGCGGCGCGGCGAGCGCCGGAGCGCCGCCGAGGCGCTGCTGCAGTGCCGGGACCGGCTCGCGAAGAAGGTGAGCGTCGTGATCTTCCCGGAGGGGACGCGCTCGCCGGACGGGGAGCTGCTCCCCTTCAAGGACGGCGCCTTCCGCCTCGCGGTGGACGCGCAGCTGCCGATCCTCCCGCTCGTGCTCGACGGCACGGGGACGGCACTCGCCAAGCACGACTGGCGCATGGGCCGGAGCGACGCGGAGCTGCGCGTGCTCGCCCCGATCGACACGACGGGGATGACGCACGCCGACGTGCCGCGGCTCCGCGACGAGGTGCGGCGGCGGATTGCGCGCGAACTCGAGCGCATGCGCGGGCAGGGCGCCGCGGCGTAGGGGGCGGCCGCGCTCAGCGGCCCGTGCAGCTCCGGAGGGTGTCGCCCGCCGCGACGCGGCGCAGGTGCACGACGGACTTCCTGGCGACGTCGGCATCGCTGCTCGAGCCGATCCACGCCTTCCCGTCGAAGCGCTCCAGGTTCACGGTCAGCATGATCGAGTCGGCGTGCCATTCGCCGTAGCCGCCACCCAGGTGCAGACCGGGTGCCGGTGGCTTCGACATCAGCCGCATCGCGATGTGGAACGTCGCGCCGCTCCACTGCTTCGGACCGCCCCACAGGTCATAGTGCCGCACCGGCCCCGCGTCCGGGCAGAACTGTGCACTGCCGTGCATCCGCGGACAATTGCTGCACTGCGTATGCCTGCCGGTCGAGAGGTAGTCTTCGTCCCGCGCGACGACGAGGCTCACGGGCCGAGTGGCGCCCGACGGCGTCGTGAGCGTCCCCGCCCACGTGCCCACCAGGGTCTTCCGGCCCATCCAGCCATGCGCCCAGGGGTTGAAGACGGAGTCGAGCCCGGTCAGGAAGACGAAGGCGATGGCGCCGATGATCACGAGCCCGATGGTGGTGCGCAGGCACCCGCCGAGGCACGACTTCCCTGCCGTCTTCGCGGCCCCGGCCATCTGCTCGGGCGTCATCGGGCCCAGGCCCGGCGGCAGGCCCTCGGGGTCGGGCGGGGGACGGGACGGATCGGCGGGACCGGTCATGCTTCCCTCCAGGGCGGCATCAGGTGAGGAAGCGGGTGCGCTCCTCGGGCGTCGGCACGAGGCACGCCGCGCCGCCCAGCCGGCGGCGGTGACGCGCGACGAGCGCGTAGGCGCGGTCGCGGAGCGCGCGCGGGACGAGCCGGGCCACCCGGCCGAGCAGCGGCCACGGCGCGCGCAGGTAGGCACTCGCGGCGAGCGCCGCCTCCGACCGCACGAGCAGGCGCTCCGCGCGGTCCCGGGCGGCAGGCTCGAGCCAGATGACCGAGTCCACGCCGGCGAGCCCGGGATGCCGCGCGCGCACCTCGGCACCGAACCGCCCGTCGAGCGGCGCGAAGCGGAGCGCGCCGGGCGCGCGCTCGTGCCGGAGCAGGAACGCCACGCTCCGGGCGCAGAAGCCGCAGGCGCCGTCGTAGAGCAGGACGGGCGTCACGGCCGGATCGCGGGACGTGGGTTCGGTCGTCACACGAGCGCGGCGACCTCCGGGAACCGCTCCTCGAAGGCCGTCCGCTCGGCGGTCACCTCCGCCAGCATCTCGAAGTCGGCGAAGTCGAAGCCGGGCCCCACGCTGCACCCGACGAGCGCGTACTCGCCCAGGGGCCGCGCCGCCTGCCAGGCGCCGGCCGGGACCACGGCCACCGGCCCGTCGCCGGTGCCGACGGGGGCGAGCACGTGCCGCTGCAGCGTGAGGCCCTCGACCCAGAGCAGCTCGAGCGGGTCGCCCTCGTAGAAGTGCCACGCCTCGTCGGCACCGAGGACCCGGTGCCAGCGGGAGCGCTCGCCGCGCGCGAGGAGGAAGTAGATGGTGGTGAGCCCGCGCCGCGTGCCGCGGGGCGACGCGACCTCGACCGCCGAGCGGTGGAGCTCCCGGTAGTGGCCGCCCTCGGGGTGCGCGGCGAGGCCGAGGCGGCGCACGAGCTCGAGCGCGCGGCTCACGGCGCTTCCCCCGTGATGGACACGACGACGTTCCCGACCACCGTTCCCTCCTCGACGAGTTCGTGCGCGTGCGCGATCTCCGGGAGTGGCACCCGGATCGCCACCGCGTGCTGCAGCTGCCCGTGCTCGAGCAGGCCGGTGAGGTCCTCGATCGCGTGCCGGCGCAGCGCGGGGGGCATCTCGTAGACGAAGATTCCGCGGAGCACCTGGCTCCGCGCCATCAGGCTCCGGACCGGGAGCTTCGCCTCCACCTGCGAGGTGCCGTACACCACCACCTCGCCGAACGGCGCGAGGACGTGGGGCCAGAGGGGCGCGTTCACCGCGGCGTCCACCTCGAGGATCCGCGCCACGCCGGCGCCGCCCGTGAGCTCCTGCACGCGCGCGCCGACGTCCTCCGTCCGGTAGTTGACCACCGACTCGGCGCCCGCCGCGCGGGCGTGCAGCTCCTTCGCGTCGCTCGACACGGTGGCGATCACCCGCGCCCCGGCGAGGCGTGCGAGCTGCACGGCGTAGTGGCCCACCGCGCCGGCTCCGCCCGCGACGAGCACCGTCTTCCCCGAGATCCCGTCGCCCGCGTGCACCGCCTGCCACGCGGTGAGGAGCGGGATCCCGAAGCAGGCGCCCTCCTCGAAGCTCGTCCCGTCGGGCAGCTCCACCGCCTGCTCGCCCGGCAGGGTGACGTACTCGGCAGCGGTGCCGTCCGCGCGCTTCCACTGCGCGTTCCAGGTCCACACCCGCTGGCCCAGGCGCGCCTCGGGCACGCCGGGCCCGACGCGGTCGATCACCCCCGCGCCGTCGCTGTGCGGGATCACGCGCGGGAACTCGACCTTCCCCTGCAGCCCGGCCCGCCGCTTCACGTCGGACGGGTTCACCCCCGAGGTGTGGAGCCGGATCCGCACCTCGCCGGGCCCCGGTTCGGGCTCGGGCACCCGGCCGACGCGGAGCACCTTCCGCGCGATGCCGTTGGTCTCGTAGAAGGCGGCGATCATGGGCACTCCGCGCGCAGCGGCGCGTGAGAGAGGGGAGGTCCGACGTCGGCGCCGGGTCCGGGGCGGGCCCGCCGGCCGCGTCGTCTGCCGTTCAGGGGCGCCAGGTCCCGGGGCGGGCCCGCGGGCCGCGTCGTCTGCCGCCGGCGCATGACCGGCGGGGCGCCACCCCGCCAGCATGCGGCAGCGCAGCGGCCGGAGCGGCCCGCCCCGGACCCGGCCAAGGCACGCCACGCCCCGCCACGCCAGCGAAAGTCTAGTCCGAAACCGCGCCGAGCGCCGCCGGCGCCCGCACCCCGCCCACCGCGCGCGCCAGCAGCAGCAGCGTCACCACGTAGGGCAGCATCAGGAACAGCTGGTACGGCACCGCCCACCCCATCGCCTGGAACACGTACTGCAGCGCCGTCGCCGCGCCGAACAGCAGTGCCGCGAGGAACACCCCGACCGGGTGCCACCGCCCCAGCACCACGATCGCGATCGCCACGAACCCGCGCCCCGCCGTCATCCGCTCCGCGAACGTCCCCACCTGCGCCAGCACCAGCGTCGCGCCGGCGAGCCCCGCGAGGGCCCCGCCGGCCACCGTCGCCCCCGCCTGCAGCGCGCGCACCGGCACCCCCGCCGCGCGAGCCCGCGCCGGCGACTCCCCTGCCGCCCGGAGCGCGAGCCCCGTACGCGTGCGGAAGAGGAACCACCAGGCGACGGGTACGAGCAGGAACGCGGCGTAGGTCGGCGCCGGCTGTGCGAAGAACGCGCTCCCGACGAGCGGGACGCGCGAGAGCCCGGGCACCGCGAGTGGCCCCAGCGTGGGCAGCGAGAGCCCCGCGCCCGCCGAGCCGAACGCCGAGCGGTAGATGGCGCCGGTCAGCCCCACGCTGGCGAGGGTCATCGCGGTGCCGGTGATGATCTGGTCGGCCCGCGCCCCGATCGCGATCGCGGCGAAGACGAGCGCCACGAGTGCCCCGGCCGCGACGCCGGCGAGGAGCCCCG
>JBAIWX010000123.1:0-2819 GCA_037916975.1 Gemmatimonadales bacterium | reverse complement strand
GTTCCCACGTCCCCTGGGCGACGGTGCCGGTCCGGACGTCGATCCGCCGGCCGCCGTGGTGGACCTGCAGCCAGGCGACGGGACCGCCGGCGTCGAAGAGGACCTCGTCGTGGCGTGCGGGACCTTCCCCGCGTTCGGCGAGCACGCGCCGGCCGTCGGTCCAGACGCGGTTGCCGCAGAGGGGGGCTCCGGAACGTCGCGCCGCCTGCCGGAGCGCCGCATAGGCATCCAGCAGGGGAATACCTGACGCCTGTCGTCCGCTTGACCGGGCACCTTGCAGCACGAGCCGACGAAGCTCCGTCGGGCCGAGTGTGCGATCGAAACTCGCGATCAAGCCCGCGGCCCCGGCGACCAAGGGTGTTGCGCCCGAGGTACCCGAGAGGGTGGCCAGGCCATTCGGTGTCTGTCCCACCACTGACTCACCCGGCGCGGCGATCTCGACCAGGGCGCCGCGATTGGATTCCGGCAGCAGTTGTATCGTATGGTCGGCAGCGGCGACGACCAAGACGCGGTCGGGAAATGCTCGGCGAAGCAACGGGAGCAGGTCGAAGTGGGCATCTACTCCCTCATTTCCTGCCGCCACCACCAGGAGTGGTAGGCTATCCGCAAGCTGCAGCCGCGAGAGTTGTGCGGGCCAGTCGGCAAAGCGCCGTTCGACTACGAGACTGTCGCTCGGCCCCGAGGGTATGGCTCCGTGCCAGTCGTAGCCGATCGAGAGATTCACCACCTTGGCTCCAGCTCGCGCGGCGCTTGCGATCGCGCGCAGGATGCCGTTCGTCCCCGTCTCCTTGCTGACTTGGGCAAAGTCGTAAAGTTCGAGCGAGGCATCCCACATGACTCCTGTCGTCCCCGTGTCGTTGTTGCCCTTCGCCGCAAGTATCGTCGCGACGAGCGTACCGTGGTTGAGTGGCTCTGAACCGTATGGCCTCGAACTACCGAGGTTCGGCGTCAAATCAGCGACCGCCTTGAATCCCGCGTCCACGACGCCGACCCGCGCGTCAGGCCGTCCGGTGCTGCAGCCCCAGGCCATCGGAGCAGCGATCGCTTCGAGCGCCCAGTTGCTACCATCAGCGGCGAGAGCCTCCACTTGCCACTGTCGCCATTCGGGTCCATCGCTGGGTCGGAGATACTTGCCCACGATGTCGCCCACATAGTCCGGAGTCGCGGTCTCGACTCCCGGAGTCGACTTCAGGAGTTGGATCACCTCTGCGAGCGAACGCGGGGAGCCCCCGGCCGGAACCTGGATATAGAACCATCCATCCGGGTGATACAGCTCAAGCCCACCCACGACCTTTCCGTGCACTCGATCGAGGATTGCCTGGCGCTGTGATCGCGTGGTTCCCTTGGCGAAGATCAGCGTGACAAGATCCTTCCTGAATCGTCCCGCGAGATAGGTGCGGTCCTCCATGAAGTTCTCTGCTCCCTGTAGGGAGCTCAGCAGCGTATCCGCAGGCGCGCTCGGCACCCCCCCGCACCGCACCGGCCGGAGCCAGGCGTCGGGGAGCGGCTCGCCCGCCACCGGCGCCGGGTTCCCGACCGCCCTGTCCGTCACCGCGAGTGCGTCCAGCAGGTCGAGCGTGCGGTCGCACGCCGGCACCGCACCCCATCCCGGCGGGTCCTCATCCGGCTCGCCGCCGGTGCCGGGGCTGTTGGCCGGTGCGACGTTGGCCGCGTTGAAGGTCATCGTGTCCGCCGGCGCGCCGTTTCCCACCGACCAGTTGACGATGGCCAGCGCGTCCACGAGGTCCACCGTCCCCGACGCGTCCACGTCGCCGTAGCGCGTGAGCGGCCCCGTCGCCGCGGCGATCCGGGCCGCCGGCGCGAGGACCGTCGGGACGCCCAGCGCCGCGGCCGTGCGCGCCCCGGCGGCCGGGGCGGCCGTGACCGTGTCCCCGCCCGCCACCGCCCCCTTGGCCAGCGTGAACCCGAGCGTCGGGGCGTAGCCCGCGCGCCGCACCGTGAACACCACGCGCAGCGCCGCGGGGGCGAGGCCGCGCGGCCGCACGACGAGGAGCCGCAGCCGTCCCGCCGCGAGCGGACGCGTCGCCGCCACGGCGCCGCTGTCGGCGGCGAAGCCGGCGTACTCGAGGGCCGAGGAATCCCACGTCAGCTCGCCGTCGAGGCCGGCGAGTGGCGTCCGGTCGGGGAGCGCCGCGTCGAGCGCCACGCTGACGCGCTCACCCGCCGGAGCGGCGTCCGCCGAGACGAGCAGCGCGATCCGCGCCGAGGGGGGCGCCTCGCCGGGGCCGCGCGCCGGCTCGCGCCTCGGCGCAGTGGCCTCACCGAGACAGGCGAGCGCCGCGAGGGCGCAGGCGCCGTAGAGGAGGACGAACGGCATGCGGCGGCTCCGTGCTGGCGTGGACATCGGGACCCCGGGTCGCTGACGGGTGGCAGGAAGGTGCTCCCACCATTCCGCACGACCCCCTCAACGGTCCCTCAAATGCTGCGACCGCGATGTATCGGCGCCGTCTCCACCTCGTGACCGAGGGGCGCGGAGGGCTCGGCGGGTGAGAGATAACTCGCACTCCGCGAAGAACTTGCACCGCCTCCCCGCGCTACTGGCGACCGCCGCCCCGGCCCCTTACCTTTGCGCCCGCACCCGGCCGGGACCCGCCCGGCCGCCGCACCCTGGAGCCAGTCTTGAAGATCGCCGTCTGCCTCAAGCGCGTCCCCGACACGACCGCCAAGATCGTGATCGGCGCCGACCGCGCCTCCATCGACGAAGCCGGGATCAAGTTCGTCCCGAACCCCTACGACGAGTTCGCCCTCGAGGCGGCCATCGCGCTCAAGGAGGCGGCGGGCGCCGGCGAGACCGTCGT
>JBAIWX010000122.1:0-18161 GCA_037916975.1 Gemmatimonadales bacterium | reverse complement strand
TGGCGGGTCCGCTCACTGGGGCACCAGCGCCTGGACGACGGTGCTCGGCATGCCGGTGCCGTTGCGCGTGCGCACGTACACCGTGGGCGTGTTGACCGGCAGCGACGGGATGCCGATCACGTAGGTCTTGGAGCCGGTGGCGGGGCTCGCGACGGCGCTCCAGGGCACCATGGTCACGGTGCCGTTCCGGGTTCCGAAGGGCGCCACGTCGTCCAGGCGCACGTCGATCCCGCCGAAGCCGGATTCGGGATCCGCCTGCGCACTCACCGTGATGGTGAACTGGTACCCGCCGGTCCGGTTCGTCGTGATCCGGCCCACCGACACGATCGTCGGCGCCGGCGGGGGCGTGAGGTCCACGAGCAGCGTACCGCTCGCCGCCTGGTCGCCGCCCGTGCCGCCGCCATTCACCGCGCGAAGGTCGGCGAGGAGGCTGCCGCCGGTGGGCAGCGGCACGTTCGGGAGGGGCACGAGCTCGCCCTGGGTCACGGTGCCGGGCACGTCCACCGCGCCGTTGGCCGGCCAGTCGCGCAGGATCGCGCCCGCCGAGGTGCGGAGGCGCAGCTGGTAGCCGCGGATGCCGGACTGCGGGTCGCTCACCGTCGTGGTCACGCGCACCGCCACGCTGCCGGCGTCGCCGGTGAGGCAGAAGCCCGGGGCGGGGGGCGCGCTCGGGTCGAGGAGCCGCACGCGGCCCGCCGTCACCACCGGTCCCGAGAAGGCGCCGGCGCCGTTCCGGGCCGCGACCGCCACGACGAAGTCGCGCTCGTACGGCACGCCCGGGATGGCGAGCGAGGTGCCCGCGGTGTCGGTGAGCTGCACCCAGCCGTTCGCGTCCACGGTCGTCGGGGCCACGGTGTCGATCGCCGCATACCACCCCGCGATGCCGCTCTCGCCGTCCGTGACCGGCGGCTTGGCGGCGTAGAGCACGCCGGTCTGGGTGGGCAGCGGGCTCGCCACGGTGAGGAGCGCCTTCGCCGGCACGGTGCCGCTCGTGATGCCGCAGAGCGGCCCCACGGCCGCCGCCGCGACGCCGGCGGCCGCGCGCGTACCCGTGCCCGCCACGCTGAGCTGCGTGCCGGCGGGGATCGCGGGCGCGGTGGGATCCTGCACCAGGACGAGCGAACCCGTGGAGCCGGTCAGGCCCGCGCCGTTCCGCGCGACGATCTCGAACTGCGCCACCTTCCCGGCCGCCGGCGTCGGCGGCGTCAGCAGCATCGAGGTCCGGCCGCCGAGGGAGGTCCACGGCACGAGCTCGACGGGGCCCGTGAGGAGTGCGGTCCGCGGGAGGGGCGAGAGCACCAGGGTCGCGCTCGCCGAGGGCGGGTCGCGCTCAACCACGCGGTAGCGGTACTCCTGGATGCCGCTCTCGAGGTCGGTGGCGCTCCACGCGAGCGCCGCCTGCTGGCCCTTCGTGACCCACAGCATCCGCGTGCCGTCGCCGGCGAGCGTCGTGAAGCCGCCCGGGGCCGTCACCGCCGGCACGCTCGGGAGCGTCACGTCGGTCGCGAGCGCGGAGACGCTGGCCGACGCCGGCGCAGCCGGGGTGCCCTGCGCGAACGTGAGGGAGAGCGCCGGGGTGCCGCGCGTGGTGCGCGTGCCGCCCGCGGCGCGTGCGCCCATCTGCGCCGAGAACGGGACGGCGCCGCCGGCGAGTTCGGTCGTCCAGCGCCAGGTGGTGTACGTGCCGGCCGGGCCGAGGGAACGCGTCAGGTTGTCGCCCTCGACGATCGTGTACTCGGGCACCCCGGCCGGGTGGGTGGCGGAGAAGGTGATGGTGGCCTTCGACATGAAGCCGAAGTCCTGCACCGTCGCCTGCGCCGAGCCGATCTGGGGCGCCGTGAGGAGCGGCGCGATGGCGTCGCGCCTCGCCTTGATGCGCACGGCGAGCGTGTCGCCGTCGGGGAGCTCGCGGAGCATCGCGTCGTACAGGTCGTACACCGCGCCGTAGAGCTCCACTTGGGCGTCGCTCACCTGCGCCGTGCGGCCCGTGATCTCGGCGTGCGCCGCGCGGACGCGCTGCACGGCGGCGGTGGCGGTGGCGGCGGTGGCCTGCACCTCGCGCGGCAGCACCGTGTCGAGCGCCGCGAGGCCGACCTCGGCCGCCTGGCTGTAGAGCTGCATCGCGAGCGTGTCGGCCTGCAGCTTCATCGCGGCGACCTGCTGGTCGAGGCCGAGCTGGCCGATGGCGGCGCGCGCCGCCTGGTACGAGGGGTAGAAGTTCGGGTCCCGGCCGAACCCGCCGATGAGCTGGGCGCGCACCGCCGAGACCGAGTCGAACCGGGCGACCTTGGCGCCCGCCCCGATCGCGCTCGAGGCGATCGCGTTGCTGACGCCGGTCACCGTCTCGCGGAAGGCCGCCCGGTTCGAGCGCACGAAGGTGAGGCCCTGGCGCACCCAGTTCCAGCGGCGCATCTGGTAGTCCACCATGGTCGCCTGCTGGCGCTCGGTGGCCTCGACCGCGTCGGCCCACAGGCGGAGGTAGCCCATCAGCCCGCTGCTCTGCGTGGCCGAGAGCGCGCTCCGCACCGAGTCGAGCGCCGCCTGCGCCTGCCCGAGCGCGCGGGCCACCTCCGCCTGCCGCGCGGCGGCCTGCTGCTGCAGCGCCGTCATGGTCACCTTGTTCTGCGCGGCGACCGCATCGTCGAGGTCGAACTCCGGGAGCCCGGTGACGGTCGCCGGCGTCCGGGCACCGCCGCCGGTGCCGCCGGCGGCCGCCGCCACCTGCGGGTCGCCCACCGCGAAGCGGCGGACCGGGTTCGGGAGCGCCGGCATCACGAGCGACCGCACGCTGTCCACGCTCGCCTGGAGGGTGGCGATGCGCGCGAGCATCTCGTCGCGCCGCGCGGCCAGGATCGCGAGCTTCTGCTCGGCCTCGGCGCGGAGGGCGGCGATCGCGGCGGTGTCCGACGGCGCTGACGCCTGCGTCAGGTACCGCCAGTAGGTGCCGAAGTACGGGGTGCGGTCCACGCCAGCGGCGGCGGTGGCCTCGTTCGCGACGGCGAGCCCGAGGATCACCGTGGCGGCCCAGTTGCCCGAGGCCCAGCCCTTCGCGTTCTCGAAGACGCGGCCGAGCACCTCGGGGCTCGCCACGACGGGGCTCACGCTCAGGCTCGAGACGCCGTTCTGCACCGCCCGGATGATGCTGTCCGCCTCCGCCTTGAGCTCCGTGGCCACCTGCCGGGCCCGCTCGATGGCGGCGTTCATCTCGGCGTTCTCGCCGAGGCCGGCGCCGAAGCCGTCGGCCGAGATGCTGAGCCAGAACTGGACCTCGACCGACTCGCCGAGCAGGTAGGCGCGGCCGCCGCCACCGGCGTAGAGCGCGAACTTGGGCAGGACGATCAGGGCGCCGCGGAGGTAGGCCTCGATCCCCGCGATGCCCGGGATCCCCGCCCCGCCCCGGATCTCGACGTACGCGCCGAGGTCGTTGGTCGCCGGCCGGAACCAGATCTGGCCGGTGAGCGAGGCGTTCACCTGCACCACCCAGAAGGTCCGGTTGAGCGACACCTTCACGCCCGTCGCGAAGCCGCTCGGCACGAGCACCACGTCGGCCTCGACGGTGAGCACCGAGAGGGCGCTCAGGCTGCCCTTCCCCTTGATCGCGAACGCGTTGCCGCCGATCGCGAGGAGGACGTTGACCTTGCCGGTCGCCGCGGAGTCGAACTTCACGTTCAGCTCGAAGTCGCCGAGCAGGTACGTCGAGGGCGCCCAGCCGACCTGCAGCGCCACGTCCGCGGTGAGCTCGTTCTTCCGGCCGAGGAAGACCATGTTGCCGTCGAGCCGGAACGCCTTGTCCGTGACGGTGACCAGCACCTGCCCGGCGACGGCCGCCGCGTCGCCCTGGCCGAAGCCGACGGCGCGCGCGTAGAGCAGGATCGCGAAGGCGCTGGCCGGCGGGCTGCCCATGCGCTGCGCGGGCCCACCGGTGATGCCGGCGGTGGTGCGGACCAGGTCGAGGTCGCCGGGCTCGGGGTTGATGAAGAAGCCGCCGCCCACGCCGGTGAGGCCGAAGACGCCCGGGATGATCGGGATGTCCACGTAGGCCGCGAGGAAGAGGCCGGCCCGCACCACGTTGGCGCGGCTGGAGAGCACGCCCACCAGCGCCACGCCGTAGTCCTTCATCAGCAGCGCGCGGCCGGCCACCTGCATGGCGAAGCCGTCGGTGTACTCGTCGAACTTCATCGAGGCGGTCACCTCGAAGACGTCCGAGACCTTCGCGTAGAGCGAGTCCACGAGGATGTGGTTCGTCTGGTCGTCGGCCCGGCGGTAGACCAGGATCCGCTTCACCCCGCCGCTGAAGACGTCCATGATCGTGACGCTCGCGCCGAAGCTCAGGTACGACGAGACCCGCACCGACTGGACCGGGGGCACGGAGGCCGTGCCGCTGGTCGGGCGGCGGTTGTCGCCCGGGACGTCGATGACGGTCTCGGTGTCGCTGAAGCCGAGGTTCCGGACGTCGAGCGAGAACTTGTCGGTGATGCGGATGCTGCCGCCGTCGAACCGCGCCTGCGCGAGCGAGATCTGCCCCTGCTCGGTGAGCAGGACGTCGCGGAAGGTGACGCCGCCGCTCGCCGCCTCGAGCGCGAGCCCGAGGCCGCCGGAGAAGCTGGCCGAGAGGCCCCGCGGGCTGTTCACCGCCGTGAGGCTCGAGAGGGTGAGCCGCACCGGGCCGATGTCCACCACGATCGGCCGCACGACCTGGAGGCCGCTCCAGCTCACCCCCGACAGGCTCACCCGGAGCCCCGCCTGCACCGTGTTGCCGCTCACGCTGCCGAGCCGGACGAGGTTCGCCTCCTTGTTCTGCAGGTAGATGTCGGAGACGAGGTCGATCGACGTGCGCTCGCGCGGCCGCTCGAAGTCCAGCGTCGCCGCGAGGTAGCGCACGTGGAACGTGGCGATGTTGAGGTCGATCTTCTTCTGCGCGGTGGCGAGCCCCTCGTCCTCGGCAATGAGCACCACGGTGCCGTTGCCGGTCACCCGCCCGTCGGGGGAGACGACGAGGCCCACCCGCTGCGCCGCGCCGACGTCGAAGGGTGCCGGCAGCATCACGCTCGCGGAGGCGCGCAGCGTGCCCTGGTCGATGCGCAGCGTGTCGAGGGAGAGGCGGTCCTGCACGATCGGGATCGGCCGGCTGATGAGCGAGACCCCGGCCAGCGCGAGCGTGCCGTCGGTCCCCACCCTGAGGCCGTAGAACCGCGTGGTGTTCTCCATGATGGTCACGCGGCCGGACATCTCGAGCCGGAGCGCCGCGCCATCGAAGGTGCCCGCGAGCGCGGGATACACCCGCGTGCCGCCGTCCGTGGAGTCCTGCAGCGCGAAGGTGAGGCCGAACAGCGTGAACTGGACGGCGTTGCCCCCGGTGATCGAGAGCGGCGACACCCGCAGGCCGTCGCTGCCGATGTGCACCGTGTCGATCGCCACCACGAGGCCGGGCGCCACGCCCGTGAGCTCCACGCTGGCGCCGAACTCGAGCGCGGTGCGGCGCGCGTCGGCGACGAACCGGAGCGGCGCGCCGCCGTTCGGGGTGGTGGGCCGCAGCGTGGCGACCCCGAGCGGGATGCCGTCGCTCCCGAGGCCGGAGAGGTCGGCGCTCGCCTCGAACGACTGCGGCCCCACCGTGCCCCGGAGGAAGAGCGGCGCCGGCACGCCCTGCGCGTTCCTGAGCACGGCGCTCGAGACGATGCCCGCGATCGCCACCGTCGGCGCCCGGCCCGGCGCGAGGTCCAGCTTCGCCGCCGTGATGCCGAGGCGGAGCGAGTCGCCGAGGAGGCTCGCCTCCAGCACGGGGGCGAGCCCCGGCGTGTACCGGTCGGTCAGCGTGCCGACCTGCACCGTGCCGGCGAGGCCGGTGCGGTCCACCATGATGTCGCGGAACTCGATCGGGGCCTGGGTGAGCGACGCCGGCAGGCGCACCCGGGCGCCTGCCCGCAGCTGCCACCCCGCCTCGGGCGTGAGCGAGAAGCCGAGCCGCGTCAGGTCCACGGGGAGGTTCGGCAGCGGCACGAGGCTCTGGCCGGCGGCCGCGTCCACCTGCAGCAGGCCGCCGACGATCTTCATGGTGCGCGGCTCGATGATCAGGTCGAACGCCGTGGTCACCTTCGGGACCGGCCCGCCGTAGGCGAGCGCCGGGAGGAAGAGGTCCACGGTCTTGCCGGACGGCGTGCGGAGGTGCGTGCGGCCCTGCGCGTCGGGGGCCAGCTCGACGAACCGGCGCGTCGCGTCGCCGAGCACGAGGTAGGCGACGTCCTGCGTCGGCAGGCCGAGACGGTCGGGGATCGGGAGCACCGCGAAGAGGTCGCCCGGCCGGAACCCCGTGCTGTCCACCGTCGCGATCGTCTCGGCGCTGCCGCGGCGAAACACCGCCTGGCCCGAGAGCACCCGGACGGGCCCCGTCGTCGCGAGCCGGAAGCCGTTCTCGAACGCCGTGCTGAGCGACGCGAAGCTCGAGTCGCCGAAGGCGAGCGTCGCCGTCGCCGTGCCGCTGATCCCGATGCCCTGCGCGTCGATCCGCACGCCGGCGGGGAGGGTGAGCCGGAAGCCGGCGTTCCCCGAGAGCGGGGTGTTGGCGGGGAAGGCGCCCCACACGAGCCCCGCGTCGCCGATCTCGGCGCCGAGCGCGACGCTCGCGGTGACGGTGGCGGAGCCGCTCACCAGCTTCCGGTCGCGGAACGACCAGGCGAGGCTGTCGAACTGGACCCCCGCCGTCGCGCCGCCCACGAGTCGGAGGTCGCCGCCGCCGGTGAACGTCAGCGCGGTGCGGGTGAGCTGTGCGCGGTTCACGCGGAACGCGACGATCGGGTTCCGCGGGTCGGGCTGCCAGACGAACGGCTGCGTGATCGCGATGTTCGCGTCCGTCACCTCGCCGGTGACGAGGTCGATCGCGAGGCGGCCGTCGGCCCGGACGCTGTCGTTGGCGACGCCGGTGGCCACCGCCACCCGCGCCGTCCCGTCGAGCACCACGCTCGGCCGCTGGTTCGGGCCGGCGTCGAAGCGGACCCGGCTGTCCAGGATGCCGAAGGCGATCGGCCCGAGGGCACCGCCGCACTGGGGCACGAAGTTGGCGATGGTGCCCCGCACCTGCCCACTGGGCAGGAACTCGAGCGTGTCCTTGGGCGCCGTCCCGCCGAACGGCGCCGGCGCGAAGCTGGCGGTGGCACCACAGCCGAAGAGGTCGGGGAGCCGGACGTCGGCCCCGACGTAGATGTGCGCCTCGCTGCGCGCGCCCACCGCGAAGCTGCCCCACGCGCTGGTGAGGCTCCCGAACGGCGTGCGCAGGCCGGAGGCCCACCGCACCGGCTCGACGGTGCCGCGGAGGGCGCCGTCCCGCCAGCCGAGATCGAGCACCCGGACCTTGAAGGAGGAGAGGTCGTCGGGCGGCGGGCCGGCGGGAGCGGTGAGGCCGAGCTCGACGTCGAGCCGCACGTCCACGTTGGGCGCGGCGCCGAACGTCCAGTTGACGGCGCCCACGCGGAGCGCCAGCGGCCGCACCGAGAAGCCGGCCGCCTCGATGCGCTGCGGCTGCGCCCCGAAGGTGCCGTCGGCGAGCATCTGGGACGAGATGTCGGAGATCTCGAAGGCGGGGATGTCGATGCCCGTCTCGCGCACGTGGATGTCCCGGATGGCCGGGATCTTCACCCCGGCGAGCGCCGGGACCTCGACGCCGAGGTCGAAGAGCAGGTCGAAGCGGACCCGCTTCGTGGCCGGGTCGAACGCGAGGAGGGGGAGTCGCGGGTTCCCGAAGAGGAGCGCCGCCCCCGGCGTGCCGAGGCGGAGCATCCCCGCCATGTCCTGCCGGACGTCCACGAACTGCGCGTTGCCCGGCGTGAGGCGGAGGGTGGCACCGAGCGTCCAGGGCTGCTGCCCCTCGAGCGCGAGGCGGAGGCCGCCCGTGGCGTCGATGCGGTAGTCGAGGCCGGTGGCCACGTTTCCTGCAATGCTGCCGCTCAGGCCGTCCACCAGCAGCTGGACCTGCGGCGTGCCGAGGTCGAGCGCGCGGGCGACCGGGAGCGACGCGGTGCCGGACACGTTCCCGCTCCCATCGATGCTGAAGCGCACGCGGCCGGTCGGGGTCCCCTCCCCGATCAGGGCGAGGGCGGCGCCGAACGAGAGCCGGTAGCCACCGCCAGCCGCGGCGTCGCGGTCGTAGCGGAGGGTGTCGAGGGCGAACGGGATGCCGCCGGCGGCGAGGTCGAACCCGGGCACGCCCTTCACGCTGGCGACGATCGAGCCCGACTGCAGGGCGAAGGTCGCCTTGTCCACGAGGAGGTCGAACGAGACGTTCGCCGACGGCGCCTTGCCGCCGAGTGCGGCGGCGAGGCCCGGCACCACGAGCTTCGCCGGGCCGAGGGGCGTCGAGAGGCGCCAGTTGGTGCCCTCCTCGGCGACGTTCACGAGCAGCGCGTCGGTGACGCTGTCGCGGAGCTGGACGTACGCCACGGCTTCCGTCGGGAGGGGGAGTCGCTTCGGGAGCCGGGCCGCCACGAGCTCGGCGACGGCGGGGCGCCAGCCGGCGGGCGTCCACACGGCGATCGGCGTGCCCCCGATCTCGAGCGTGGCGCTCCCCTGCGAGACCGTGGTCCAGTTCCGCAGGAAGAAGTCGTTCGAGTACCTGAGCGTCGCCGCGGGCCCCGACGAGCCGAAGAGCTCCGACGCGATCGGGCTCGCCCCGCGGAGGCCGAGGCCGCGGCCGTCGAGGATGGGCGCCTGGGCGACGTCGGCGCGGACGCCGTTCACGAACGCCTTCGGCGCGCCGAGCGGGCGGACCTGCCACTTGTTCACCTGCATCGCGAGGCCCACGACCTTCGCGATGACCTTGACGATCTCGACCTGCTTGCCGAAGAAGGTGGTGTCCTTCGCCACGCCGGCACCGCTGATGGTGTCGGCGGTCCCCATCTCCATCGCGAAGCCCTGCGAGAACGTCACGACACCGGCGTCGAGCCGCTTCGAGCCAAGGTTGAGCCGCACGCCCGCCCACTGGGTCATGCTGCTGTCCGCGCTCTTCATGTAGAGCACGGGGAAGCTGCCGTCCACCTTGAGGCCGAGCGAGTCGATGACCGCGTTCCTGAGGCGGAACGCCAGGCCGGGGATCGGCATCACGACGAACGGCCCCTTCACCGTCCACTTGCCCCGTATCACCCGGCCGGTGAGCCAGTCGATCTCGGAGTCGGGACTGTCGGCCTCCTGCGGGCCGGGCGGCTTGAGGTCCTGGGTCGTCTGGTCGCCGGCCGCGCTCGCGGCGGAGGCGACGCCGCCCTTGGTCGAGTCCGTCGCCGCCTTCGTGGAGTCGGTGACGGCGGCCTTCGCCGTGTCGGCCGCAGCCTTCGCGGGCTCGGCGGAGGCGAGCGTCGCCGGCGGCTTGATGCCGAGGCTGTCCCGCACGCGGGTCGCGTACGCGGTCGCCAGCGAATCGCGGCGCCGCTCGAGCGAATCCTTGCGCGCTTCCACCTCGCGCTGCCGCTCGCCGAGCCCGGTGGTGATGGCGTAGATCGCCTTCACCTCCGGGCTGTCGCTCGCCTTGCCCGCCAGGATGAGCGTGCCGGCCGAGTCGCGGAGCACCTTGACCGAATCGTTCAGGGCGGTCCAGCTGTCGGAGAGCGCCGCCATCTGCGCCGTGAGCGGATGCGCGTCCTTGAACGCCTCCACGATCGAGTCGGCGACGAACTTGAGCGAGTCCTGCACCGCCGCGGCCGCGGCCTTCGCCGGGTCGGCGGCATCCGCCTTGGCGATCGAGTCGGCGGCCGCCTTCGCCTTCGCGGTGCTGTCGGCCACGAGCGCCTTCGCCGTGGAGTCCTGCGCCTTCTTCACCGCGTCGTCGAACTCCTTGAGCGTGGAGTCGAGCCCGATGCGCACGCCGCCGATCCACCTCACCTCCTGGCCGTGCGGGGTCACGGCGCCGAAGGCGTACTTCCCTGCGTACGGCGTCATCTTCCCGATGCCGAGGGTGACGTCGCAGCCCTTCTTGACCGTTGCCTCGCCGATGAGGCGGCCCCGGCCGTCGATCGGCAGCCGGATGACGTTGCACACGCCCCCTCCGTCGGTGACGGAGTTGATGTACGCGCCGAAGGCGGTCCGCTTCGCCTGCATCACCGTGGCCACCACGCCCGTCGCGACGTCCTTCACGGTCTCGAACGCACCCGCGAACCACTGGGTCACGGCGTTCCCGCCCGCCGCGACCGTGTCCACCGGCGCGCTGGCCTGCCCGGCCGGCGGGGGCCACGTCGGGTCCTCGAGCACGCCCACGACCTCGGGGTACCGCGTCTTCGTCGGGTCGGCGAGGTCGAGGTCGACCGTCCCCTGCATCCGGTAGGCGGTGAACCGGAGCCCCGGCGCGATCCCCACGTCGCAGCCGTCGTCGTACTTCGCCGGCTTCGTGGTCCACCGCACGTGGCCGCCCGCGATGCGGATGCGCGCAGTGTCCGCCGCGAGCCGGAAGCGCATGGAGAGGCAGGGCTGCAGGCCCGTCATGTCCGGGTCGAAGAAGCCGTCGCCCTCGAGGCGCCAGGCGTAGGGGCTCGGGTCGTCCGGCTTCCAGTCGCGCCAGCCCTTCGCGATGCGGTCGGTCGCGGCCCGACGCCAGACGAGCCGGAACTGGTCGAGCACGCCGGGCGCGTCGGGCTCGAGCAGGTCGGGGAGCGCCGGCAGCACGATGCTGTCGCGCGTGGCGTACGCGTTCACGAACGCCGGCATGGGGAACGCCGGGTTGCGCGTGAGCTCCGGGCGGGCCTGGAAGCCGAGTACGAAGGCGAGCGAACTGTCGGGGCGCACCGCGAGCGAGTCGAGGCGGAGGATCTCGTAGCGCAACGCGAGCCACGGCGCCACCTTCTGCACTGCGTCCTCGGGGCGGCAGGCGGTCTGCTGGCCCACCACGGTCACCGAGTCGGGCACGAGCCTCAGCGCGGCCTGCACGTGGCACGCGGGGCCGTTGGGGCCGAAGAGGCGCGCGCGACCGCCCACGGCGAGTTCGTAGCCGACGGTGTCGGCGAGGATGTCGGCGGTGAACCGGCCCGCCATCATCTCGACGAGGAAGTCGCTCGGGCTCGGCGCGCCGAGCGGAAAGGCGCCCGTCCCGCGGCAGGTCAGGATGGCGCGCACCACGCCATCGTCGGCACGGGTCCACACGTCGTCGCATCCGGCGGCACTGCCGAGGAGCCGCACCGCCCCGCCGACCTCGAGTGCGCCCGACGGCAGGTCGAGCCGCGCCCGCCTGAGCGCGAGGCGGAACTGCGCCCGGCCCACCCGCGCGAAGCCGTCGGCGGCGGTGCTCGCCCCCTCGCGCCGGCCATACCAGCCGAGGGCGGTGAGCACGAAGCTCCCGTCGAGCGCCAGGGTGCCCTGCCCCGGGATGCCGACCTGCACCGTGGCGGTGACGCCGGTCCGCGGGTTCGCCACGAGCTCCCGGATGCTCGCGAGGGCGCCCACGCCCTGCGGCAGGAGCCCGCGCGGCTTCGACACCCGCACCGTCCCGCCCACGAGCCACGCGTCCTCGCCGCGGCGCGCCACCTGGAGGCCGCTCACCTGCACCGGGAGCGCGGGGCGCCCGGGCAGTCCCGGCAACTCGAGTGTCAGCGCGCCATCCACCGTGTACGCGCCCAGCGCCACGTCGGCGCGCACCCGCGCCCCGCGGAGGCCGCGCAGCACGGCGACGCCCGGCTGGACGATGGCCGTGTCGCCCAGCTCGGCGACGGTGCCCAGCGGGCCGAGGAGGTCCCCGGCCATGGTGAAGACCTGGATCTCGCTCGCCACCTTGTCGCGGAAGAGCTGCTGGCCGTCCGCGCTCGTCGCGACCACCTGCCAGGCGTAGCGCTTCCCCGGCTCGAACTGCACCCCGTCGAGCGGATAGAGCAGGAACGGCGCGTCGAGCACCACCTGGTCGAGGAGCGGGATGTTGGCCGCGAGCGCCGCGCCGGGGGCCTGCGTGCCGATCACCTCGACGATGCGGAGCCGGTAGCCGAGCCCGACATCCGGCGGCGCGTTGACCGGGGTCCACGAGAAGAACGGCTGCGCCGTGCGGATCTCGGCGCCGGGCGCCGGCGTCACGAGCTGGGGTGGGTCGGGCAGGAGGATCGTGAAGTCGGCGCACGCCTCGGTCACCGCCGTCCGCGCAGTGCCCTGCAGCACGGTGGCACAGGCGCGGTAGCGGCCCTCCGGGATCTGCCCGGTGCGGAAGACCTGGTCGGTGATCGCCCGGTTCTTCGCCTTCGTGTCCCACTCGACCGCCGCGTCGCGGGCGTTGAAGAGCAGCGTGACCGGCCCGCCGGCGAGGCTGGTGGACGGGCTCTCCGTGGTCCCGACGAGCCCGCGCTCGGTGCTGGTCAGCGTGACCCGCACCACGAAGTCGGTGGCGGCGGCGCCGGAGTAGGTCACGCTCAGGAGGCCCGTCGAGGGTACCCGCTCCCAGTCCGAGAGGTAGGGGCTCGGGAACGCCGGGATGGTCATGACGGACGACCAGTCCGGCGACTGCGCGCGAAGCGCCGTCGCCGCACCCGACAGGGCGGCTGCCACGACCAGGGACCTGCGCAGGATGCACCTCGGGGGGAGGCTGAGCGCCCGCCCGGAGCGGGCGGATGGAGCGACGCAACCGAATTTGGCGCGGGCCCATCAGCCTTGGATCAGCGCAGAATCAGCCGGCCAACTCGTTGTGGAGGTTGACTTTGGAGAGGCGCTCCCAAGCGCCGGGGCGGGGACGAGCGGATGCCGGGCGCCCGGGAGGGCCCCCGCCGAGCTCTGGTCAGGCGCCCCGGACGAGGGGCCGGGCGGGCCGGGAGAGGCAGTGGATGCATCCCGGCTCCTGGCAGCGGAGCTCGAGCCAGGTGTTGCACGCCGGGCAGAAGGTGGCCTCGAAGTCGAGCGACAGGATGACCGCGCCCCGGCAGCGGCCGCACGACGCCCCGGTCACGTGGCCGTGGAGCCGGGTGCCGTCCAGGATCACCAGCATCTCGCGGGTGTCGGTGTGCAGGTCCATCGCCGCCTCGGGAGGGGGACACCATAGTATGCGCGGCCGGCGGGCGGCGGGGGACACCGGCGAGGGCGCATGGCCCGCCGGCCTCCTTCTCCTCATATTGTGCGGTCCCCCGGCCCCGGAGCCCCCCGTGCGCGGCCCGTCCGCCGCCCTTCTCCCGCTGGCGCTGCTCGCGCTGCCGTCCACCCTCCCCGCCCAGGCCCCCGTGGACTCGCTCCTCGCGCGGCTCGAAGGGCACTGGCACATGACCGGACAGGTGCGCGGCGCGCCGGTCACCTACACCCTCGACGCGTCCCGGACCCTCGCCGGCCGCTGGGTCGAGCTCCACATGCTCGACATCCAGCGCCCGCCGCAGTACGAGGCGCGCGTCTTCATCGGCGCGGACACGATCCCCGGCCGCGTGCTGGTGCACTGGCTCGACAGCTTCGGCGCGGCGTACTCGGTGCCGCACGGCGAGGGTACCGTGACGGGCGACACGCTCCGCTTCACCATTCCCTACCGCGACGGCCCCTTCCGCGACACCTTCGCATGGAACCGCGCGGACGGCAGCTGGCACTTCCTCCTCGAATCGGGGAACGGGAGCGGCCGCTGGCGCACCTTCGCCGAGTACGACGTCCGGCCCGCGCACGACGTCCCCACCCGATGACCGGCCCGTCCGACGACACCTTCGCGTGGGCGCCGGTCGCGCGCAACGTGCCCGGGAACCCCGCCGTCGACGACGGCTCGTTCGTGGGGCGGCTCACCGAGGAGGCGACGTTCGACCTCGAGGAGTACTTCGCGCTCGAGGAGGCGCTGGCGCTCGTCGAGGTCGAGCCCGAGGATCGCGACGCCGCCGCCGCCCAACCTCCTCCTCGACGGCGACGCCTGACGACTGCTTGACAACCCCGTGCCCGCTCCGTAGCGTCACGTCGTCCGGCGGAGCCGCGAACCGTTCGTGCGCCCGCCGCATCCGAGCCCCACGTCCATCCTGACCGACTCCGCGCCGGACTCGCCCCCGCCAGCTGCCGCCACCCACGAGGCGGCGTCGCCGGTGCCGTGCGAGCGATGCGGGCAACCCGGTACGCTCCGGCACTTCCCCGGACCGTCGCCCACGAGCGGCGTCTGGTGCGACCGGCACTACCGCCAACTCCTCTGGCTGCACCCGTCCGGGCACTACGGGCGCATCCTCTGGCGCGTCGTCCTGGTGGCGGCAGTGGCCGCATACGGGTTCTGGCGCACCCGGCACCGCTGAAACGGGGCGCCGGCACGGCGTGTCGGTGAAGGCAAGGCACCGGTCCCGGGGCGGGACCGGCAGGATGGACGATCACGCACCACCCGGCCGGGCGGCGATCCCCCGCCGTCGGCATCGGGACACCACCACCCCAAGCAGTCAGGAGCTCCCCATGTTGCGCTCGCTGTCCCGTGCGATGCTGACCGCCGCCGTCGCCGGGCTCGCCCTCGTGGCGACCGCCTCGTCCGCCCACGCCCAGGGCGCCGCGAAGACCATGAAGGACGCCAAGGCCGCCACCGCCAAGGGCGCCATGCCGTTCACCGAGAAGTCGGACGCCGACCTGAACAAGGCCGCGACCCCGCCGGCGGTGTTCAAGGGCGCGAACAAGGGGAAGGCGGCGGCGGGCGCCAAGGGCGCCGCGGACTTCGTCTTCACCTACGACAACTACACCCGCTACTACCTCAAGTGCTTCTACGGCGGGCAGCTCGCGGGCACCGTGGCGCCCTATGCGAGCCTCTCGGTGTACGTGAGCCCCGGCCAGGCGGCCTTCGCCTGTTACGCCCCGGGCACGAGCTACGTCTGGGGCCCGACGACCGACATCGTGAGCGGCGACTACACCTGGAACCTCCGCGAGTAAGCCGTCCCGCCGGAACGAACGGCGCCCCGGTCGCGACGACGTCGCGGCCGGGGCGTCTCGTTTCCGGGCCCTCGGGTTCAGTCCGCGCCGGGGGCGAGGGCGTCGCGTTCGGGGAGGAGGAGCCGGGCGAGCTGCGCCCGGCCGCGCGCCACGCGGGTCCGGACCGTCGCCTCCGGCACCTCGAGGGCGAGGGCGATCTCGGGATAGGAGAGGTCCTGCAGGTCGCGCAGGATCACCGCCTCGCGGTAGTGGACCGGCACCTGCGCCAGCGCCGCGCGCACCCGCTCGCGGAGCTCCTCGCGGTCGAGGTCGTCGGCCGGCGAGGGCGCCGGGCTCGCGACGAGCGTCTCGAGGGTGAGCGGCTCGCCGTCAGCCGACTCGAGCCCCGACTCGTCGAGCTCGCGCAGGCGCTTCCGGTGGGTGCGGGTGGCGTAATTCCGGAGGTGGTTGAGCGCGACGCGGTAGATCCAGGTGCGGAGTGACGCCTCGCCGCGGTAGAGGTGCAGCTTCTGGACGAGCAGGAGGCCGATCTCCTGCTGCAGGTCCTCCCGGTCGCGCCCGAAGCCGAACTGCGAGATCAGCGCGCCGATCGTCGGGCGGAAGTTCTGGAGGATCGTCCGCCACGCCGCCTCGCTGCCGCCTGCCGCCGCGACGGCAAGCTCGAGGTCCGCCGCGTACGCCGCAGAGGCGAGACCCAGCACCTCGGGCATCGGCGGGGCGAGCGGCACCTCGGCGAGGAGGCGCCGGAGCAGCGACTCGACCGCGCTCCCCACCGTGGCGATCCACGACCCCTCGCCGGCGAGGGCGGCGCGCAGCACGGCGACCGCCCGGGCCTCGGACGGCGGCATCGGGTCGGGACCCGTGCGGTCAGTGGTCAAACTTGTCCTTCGCCCGCACGAAGATCCCCACGATGCGTCCGCCGGACAGGTCCACGGCGATCGCGGTGTCGGACACCAGGAAATCCGCCCGGTCGTCGCGCACGCTCTTCGGCTGGCCCCAGCGCGCGGTCGCGTCGGCCAGCGTCCCGCCGACGGCGACGCCGTCGTACGCCCAGCCCTCACCGCGGAGGAAGAACGCCTCGAGGGACGCCCCCTCGAGCAGTCTCGGCGCGACGCCGGCCGAGTCGGGGTACATCCACTGTACCAGGCGCCGCGCAGGGAAGTTGAGGTGCATCGTGTCCGCGCCGGCCGGCGCGCCGAGGGCCCGCCGCACCTCGCTCGCCGCCATGCCGAGCATCAATTCCGGGCCGCGCTCGCCCTTCCGCGCCACCATCGGCGCCGGTGCCGGTGCGGCGGCGCTGTCCGCCGCGGGCCTGGGGAGGTCCACGCCGGCGAGCCGGGCAGCCTCGTACCGCCAGTCGGTGTAGTCGAGCGCCGCGTAGTCGCGCAGCAGCCCGAGCGCCGCGGTGCGGCGCGCCTCGTCGCCGGCCGCGGATGCCTCCGCCAGCAGCGCCCGCGCGGCGTTGAAGCACATCGGGAGCACGCGCAGCGTGAAGGCGCGCGCCTTGCACGCCTCGCCCACGGCCTGCGCCGGCGCGTCACGGCGGCCGGTGATCGCCTGCGTGAACTCGGCGCGCGCCTCGGCGTACTTCTCCCCGAGGAAGAGCACCACGCCGAGGTCGTTCCGCACCTCCGGGTTCGCCGGCGCCAGCGCCACCGCGCGGCGGGCGCGCTGCTCCGCCAGGTCGAGCTGGTCCTGGTAGGCGTCGAGGACGGCGAGGTTGGCGAGCGTCGTCGGCTGCTGCTCGAGCCCCGGGATCCCCTCGAGCGCGATGCGCGCACGGCTCAGGAGCCGCCGGTCGCCGGCGCCCGCGCCCTTCACCCCCTCGACGAACCGCGCCTCGACCAGCGCGGCGGTCGGCCGCACCTGCAGCGCCTGGATCGCCGCGGTGTTGAGCCACTGCCGGAGGAAGGCGGCGGCGCGCGCCTGCCGCGCGGCGACGAGGTCGGGGAAGTCCGCGAGCACCGTGTCGAGCATCGCGACCGCGGCGTCGAGCTGGACGTTCGAGTAGATGAGCGAGAGCGCGTCGTCGAAGCGCACCTGCTGGTCGCTGAGGCGGAGCCTCACCCGCTCGAGCGCATTCACCCGGGCGAGGGCGCGGGGGTGCGTCGCGAGGAGCCGCGTACGGCGCGGATCGTAGGCGGTCGGGTCCCGCCGCTCGGCCCGGTCCTGGTGCCGCCAGAACGCCTCCGCGGCCCCCAGGCTCCACGGCTCACCCTGGCGCCGCCCGGCGAGGAGGTACATCGCCCCGCCGGCGTCGGCGGCGAGCTCCTGCTCCTGGCTGAACTGCAGGCACGCCGAGGCGGTCTTCACGACGGCGAGCTCCCGCTCCGCCCCGGGCGGGGCGGCCGCGAGGCCGAAGGAGCCCTGCTCGCTCACCAGCGCCCGGCACGCACGGGCCGTGGAGTCGGTGACGTGGCCGAGGGTCAGGTGGGCCAGCTCGTGCGAGAGCACCGCGGCGAGGTAGGCGTCCTGCAGCTCGGCGCGACGGCGCCGGCTGCCCTTCGCGTCCACGCGCGCCACCGAGTCCGCGAAGGCGATCATCCCCTGGTACACGCCGACGTAGCCGCCCGGGAGGGCGTAGGCGTTGATGGTCGGGGCCCGGATGATCGCGAAGTGGAGGAAGAAGTCGAGCTGGCCCGCGATCCGCTCGAGCCGCCCGAGGAGTGAGCGCACCCGCGCCACCGTGGCCGCGTCGTGCGCACAGCCATGCTCCTTCAGGTCGGCCTCGAGCGCGCCGCGCGCGAAGATGCCCGCGATGGTGCTGCCCTGCCGAGCGAACATCAGACGGACATCCTCCCGCTCGGCCGCCGAGTCCGCCGCGGTGGGCGCGCGCACGTCGAGGATCGCGCATCCGGGCGGCAGGTCCTGCGCGCCCGCGTGGCCGGCGCACAGGAACAGGAGGAACACCCCGACGACCGCATGACTCCTCAGTCCGCGCATCGCGTCACTCTCCATCCCGTGCCGTCACCAGCACCGTCGTGATCGTCCCCGACTCGGCCGCGACGGCGACCACGAGCCGCCCCACGTTGAACAGGTACCGCCCCGGCTCGCTCCCGTCGTTGCTCGGCGCGCCCCACTTCCCGGTGGCGCTCACCGGGTCGCCGGGCCCGACGCCGTCGAAACGGAACGACGAGCCCGCCTGGATGCCCACCAGCACCACGGTGCCGTTCGCCACCACGAGCGCCACGCCGGCGCCCCGGTAGCGGAGCACCTTCTTCCCGTTCGGGAGGGCGCCCGCCTCGTCGGGGTTGCCCAGCACCGCCGCCGCCTGCGAGATGCTCATGCCGAGGGCGAGCTGCTGGCCCGCGGCGTTGTTCACGACCCCCGCGACCGCCCGGCCGTCCGGCGCCGCCGCC
>JBAIWX010000121.1:0-13771 GCA_037916975.1 Gemmatimonadales bacterium | reverse complement strand
GCGGCGGTCCTGCTCGCCCTGGGCCTCTGGGCGGCGCGCGACTGGTTCGGGACCGGGCCGGAGGTCGCCGTCCGGACCGGCTCGGCGGTGCAGCTGCTGACCGCCGACGCCGCCCCCGGCAGCGAGTACGTGCTCGCCGGGATCACGGAGGGTCGATGACCGGCTCGACGGGCAAGGCCATCCTGCTGCTGGCGCTCGCCTTCGGGCTCGGGGCGGCCGCGGGGGGAGCGGGGGCCACCGCCCTCGCGCGGCGGGAGCGGGCCGAGCCGCCGTCGCGGGAGCGGCGGATGGAGTGGTACCTCGACCACCTCACCCGGGAACTCGCGCTCTCCGCGGGGCAGCGGGACAGCGTGCGCGCCGTGCTGGTGCGCTACACGCCGCAGATGGACTCGCTCATGCGTGCCGTCCGGCCGCAGTTTGAAACCATCCGGGCGGCGATGCGTTCGGAGATCGAGGCGCACCTCGACGCCCGCCAGAAGGCGGCCTTCGACGCGATGCGCCGCCAACACCATGGGGACCGGAATGGCACTTGACCTCGTCCCGCGCCGAGCGGGGCTCCCGGCGGCGCTGCTGCTCGCCCTCCTCCCGGCGACGGCCCGCGCGCAGGACGCCGTGACCCTCCCCGCGGCGCCGACGATCACGCTCGCCGAGGCGCTGGCGCGCACCGAGGGGGTCCAGCCGTCGGTGGTCGCCGCGCGCGCCCAGATCCGCACGGCGGACGCGCAGAAGCGCGCCGCGTTCGGCGCCTACCTGCCGAACGTGACCGCCACCTCGTCGGGCGGCTACCTCTACGCCGAGGGCCAGGGCCGGGTGGACCCGGTCACGGGCGTCGTCGTGGGCGGCAACACCAGCAACAAGACGCTCAGCATGGGCGTGAACGCGAGCGTGGACCTCTTCACCGGCTTCCGCCGCGGTGCCGACTCGCGCGCCGCGCGGGCCGGGCAGGACGCCGCCAACGCCGGCTTCCTCAACGCGCGCTGGCAGGCGCGCCTCACGGTGACGAGCCAGTTCCTCAGCGCGCTGCAGTCGGCGCAGCTCGTGGACGTGCGGCAGGCGAGCCTGCGGCGCGCCGAGGAGCAGTTCAAGCAGTCGGTGGCGCGCGTCCGCGCGGGGACGGCGACGCGGTCCGACTCGCTCCGCGCCTCGGTGGGCGTGGGGAACGCGCAGGTGGCGCTCGCGAGCGCGCTCAGCGACCTCGCCGGCGCCGAGGCCGGGCTCGCCCGGCTCGTCGGCACCGAGGGCCGCCTCCGGGCCGCGGACGACTCGCTCTTCCACGCCCCGGTCGCGCCGTTCGACACCGCGGCCCTCCGCGAGGACGCCCGGCGCGCCTCGCCGCAGGTGCAGAGCACCGCGGCGCAGGCCGCCCAGGCGCGGGCGCAGCTCACGAGCGCGAAGTCGGCCTACTGGCCCACGCTGAGCCTCGGCGGGAGCTGGACCTACAACGGGTCGAGCCGGGTGAACGACTACCAGCTCTTCAACCAGCGGCAGCTGAGCCTCTCGCTCTCCTGGCCCCTGTTCAACCGGTTCATCCGCGAGCGGAACATCGCGACCCAGGTCTCGAACCTCGAGGCCGCGGAGGCGACCGCCGCCGACGCGGTGCGGCAGGTGGACGCGGCGCTCACCGCGCAGCTCGCCGCGCTCGACGCCGCGGCGCTCCGCGTGCAGATCACCCGGTCGAACCTCGCCGCGTCGCAGGAGGACCTCCGGGTGCAGCAGGAGCGCTACCGCCTCGGCGCCGCCACCTACGTGGACGTGCTCACCTCGCAGGAAGCGCTCACCCAGGCGGAGGTGGACGCCGTCACCGCCCGGATCACCTACCTGCAGACGCGCGCCAGCATCGAGGCGCTCATCGGGAGGACGCTGTGACCACCGCGACCGCACCGCGCGCCGAGGGCCTCCCCGCGGGGACGCCGCCGGACGCCGTCATCGTGACGCAGAACCTGCAGCGCGAGTACGTCATGGGGAGCGAGACGGTGCGCGCGCTCCGGGGCGTGGACCTCCTGATCCGCCGCAACGAGTACGTGGCGATCATGGGCCCGTCAGGCTCGGGCAAGTCCACCATGATGAACATGATCGGCTGCCTCGACACGCCGACGGCCGGGGAGTACTGGCTCAACGGCCACCGGGTCTCCGAGCTCGCCGACGACGAGCTCGCGCGGATCCGGAACAAGGAGATCGGCTTCGTGTTCCAGACCTTCAACCTGCTCCCCCGGGCCTCGGCGCTCGCGAACGTGGAGCTGCCCCTCGTCTACGCGGGCACCGGGGCGAAGGAGCGGCACCAGCTGGCCGCGGAGGCGCTCCGCCGGGTGGGCCTCGCGGACCGGGCGCACCACAAGCCCAACGAGCTCTCGGGCGGCCAGCGGCAGCGCGTCGCGATCGCGCGGGCGCTCGTGAACCGGCCGAGCATCCTGCTCGCCGACGAGCCGACCGGCAACCTCGACTCGGCGACGTCGTCCGAGATCATGGCGCTCTTCGACGCCCTCCACGGCGAGGGCCAGACCATCGTGCTGGTGACGCACGAGCACGACATCGCCGCGCACGCGCGGCGCCAGGTCCACCTGAAGGACGGGCGGATCGCGGCGGACTTCCTGACGGAGACGGAGACCAGGTGATGCGCAATCGAGTGATCGTGGGGGCCGTCCTCCTCTCGGCCGCGTGCAGCAAGCCGGCGCCGCCGCCGGTGTACCAGGCGCTGGCCGTGGAGCAGCGCGACATCGTCGTGTCGGTGCAGGCGACCGGCACCATCCAGCCCGACACCACGGTGGACGTGAAGACCCGCGCCTCCGGCGAGGTGCTCGAGATCCTCGCCGAGACCGGCCAGCAGGTGAAGCGCGGCCAGCTCCTCATCCGGATCGACCCGCGCCAGCCGCGGAACGCCGTCAACCAGTCGAAGGCGGCGCTCGACGTGGCGAAGGTGCAGCTCGACATCGCGAAGGCGCAGCTCGACCGCTCGAAGGAGCTCCTCAAGGCGCAGACGATCACGCAGCAGGAGTACGAGAGCGCCGAGCTCGCGTACGCCAACGCGAAGGCGGCGGTGGTCCGCGCGCAGATCGACGTCGAGAACAACGAGATCTCGCTCGAGGACACCGACGTGAAGGCGCCGATCAACGGCGTGATCATCCAGCGGAACGTCGAGCGCGGCAACGTCGTCGCCTCCGCGACGTTCAACGCCGGCGGCGGCACCGTCCTCATGCAGATGGCCGACCTGGGCCTCGTGCAGGTGAACACGCTCGTGGACGAGACGGACATCGGGAAGATCCGGCCCGGCCTCCCCACCACGGTGACCGTGGACGCCTACCCGAACCGCCCGTTCCAGGGCACCGTGCTCAAGGTCGAGCCGCTCGCCCAGGTGCAGCAGAACGTGACGATGTTCCCGGTCAAGGTGCGCATCGACAACCGCGAGGGCCTGCTCCGCCCCGGCATGAACGCGGAGGTGCAGTTCCACGTCGGCCGCCGGGACGGCGTGCTGGCCGTGCCGAACGCCGCGCTCCGCACCACGAAGGACGTCGAGTCCGCCGCCGGCGTGCTCGGCGTGCCGATGGACCGGGTCCAGCAGGAGCTCGCCGCGGCGCGCCAGGCCGCGGCCCCCGCCGGCGACACCGCCGCCCGCGCCTCCCTCGGCGCGAAGGGCGGCGAGGCGCCGAAGGGCAACACGATGACGACCCCCGACGGGCGCACCATGACCCTCCCCGAGGGGGTCTCCGAGGCGCAGGTGCGGGCGATCTTCGCCAAGTTCCGCAGCGGCGAGGCCCCCACCCCGGAGGAGCGCGCGCTCCTGCAGAAGATCCGCCAGATGAACCCGAACGGCGGCCGGCAGCAGTCGTTCGACCCCACGCAGGGCGGGAACTACGTGGTCTTCGTGAAGGCCGCCGACGGGCCGCGCGCGGTCCCGGTGCGCACCGGCCTCACCGACCTCGACTACAGCGAGGTCCTCGGCGGGCTCAAGGCCGGCGACTCGGTGCTCATCCTCCCGAGCGCGAGCCTCATCCAGTCGCAGCAGGACATGAAGAACCGGATCAACCGCATGACCGGCGGCGGCGCCGTGCCCGGCATGCGCTCGCAGTCGGGCGGCCAGGGCGGCGCGGCGGGCCGCGCCGGCGGCGGGGGGCGGTGACCATGCGCGGCATGCTCCTCGGCGAGACGATCGCGGTCGCCTTCTCCTCGATCCGCGCGAACAAGCTGCGCGCGCTCCTCACGATGCTCGGCATCGTGATCGGCGTCGGCGCGGTGATCACCATGGTCGCGCTGGGCGCCGGCGCCCAGAAGGCCGTCGAGCAGCGCATCAACGCCCTGGGCGCCGACCTCCTCAACGTCTACCCCGGGCAGATGAACGTCGGCGGGGTCGCGAGCATGAACCGCGTGAGCCTGACCCTCGACGACGCGAAGGCGCTCGAGGAGAAGGCGACGCTGCTCAAGGCGGTCGTCCCCGAGCTGAGCGGCAACCTGCAGGTCAAGTACGGGAACCAGAACATCAACACGAGCGTGGTGGGGACGACGCCCAACTACGTCGCGGCGCACAACTACACCCTCACCTACGGGCGGATGTTCACCGCCGGCGACGACCAGGCGCGCGAGCGCTACGCCGTCATCGGCGCGAGCGTGCCCACGCTGCTCAACAGCAACGCGGCGGCGATGATCGGCCAGACGCTGCTCGTCCGCGGGATCGCCTTCGAGATCATCGGCGTGCTGAGCGAGAAGGGCGCCGTCGGCTGGCAGAACCCCGACGAGCAGATCCTGATCCCGCTCGGCACCGCGCGCTTCCGCGTCTTCGGCACCGACCGGCTCCGCACGATCGCCGTGCAGGTGGCCGAGGGCACCTCGCTCGACGCCGGCATGGTGGACCTCGAGCGGGTCCTCCGCCTCCAGCACAAGATCCGGCCGGGCGGCGACAACGACTTCATGATCCGGAACCAGCGGGACTTCCTCGCCACCCAGCAGGCCGCGACCCAGATCTTCACCGCCCTCCTCGCGAGCATCGCGGCGGTCTCGCTCGTGGTGGGCGGCATCGGGATCATGAACATCATGCTCGTCTCGGTCACCGAGCGCACCCGCGAGATCGGCGTGCGCAAGGCCCTCGGCGCCACGCGGGTCAACATCCTGCTCCAGTTCCTCATCGAGGCCCTCGTGCTCTGCATCAGCGGCGGCGCGATCGGCGTGCTCCTCGGCTGCACGGCGGCCATCGTGCTGTCGAAGGTGATGCAGTGGAACACGCTCATCTCGCCGGCCTCGATCGCGATCGCCTTCGCGTTCAGCGCCGCGGTGGGGCTCTTCTTCGGGATCTGGCCCGCGCGGAAGGCCGCCCGGCTCGACCCGATCGTGGCACTCCGCTACGAGTGACCCGCGCGGGGGACGGGCGCCCGCCCGGCCCCCGCGCGCCACCCCGCATGCTCCTCCTCGTCGCGCTCCTCGCCGCGCTGCGGCAGGCGCCCTCGCCGGATCCCCCGCCCCGCGTCCGCCCGCCGCGGATCGAGGCGGAGGTCGTCGTGGACGGCCGCCTCGACGAGCCGGCCTGGGCGCAGGCCGCGCGCCTCGACGGCTTCCGGCAGTACCAGCCGGTGGACGGGCGCCCCGCCGAGCAGCGCACCGAGGTCCTCGTCTGGTACAGCCCCACGGCCATCCACTTCGGCATCGTCGCGCACGACGCCCAGCCCGGCGGCGTGCTGGCCACCGTCGCCGACCGCGACAAGATCGGCAACGACGACAAGGTGGTCTTCTACCTCGACACCTTCAACGACCGCCGCCGCGCCTTCGTCTTCGGCGTGAACCCCCTCGGCATCCAGGAGGACGGGATCCGGAGCGAAGGCTCGGGCGGCGCCGCGGGGAACCTGAACGGCGGCAACCTCGACCGGAGCCCCGACTTCATCTTCCAGTCGAAGGGGCGCCTCGTCGAGGACGGCTACGTCGTGGAGGTGCGCATCCCCTTCAAGAGCCTCCGCTACCAGGGGAGCGGGACGCAGGACTGGGGGCTCAACGTCGAGCGCACCGTCAAGCGGACCGGCTACGTGGACACCTGGACCGACGTCCGCCGCGCCAACGCGAGCTTCCTCGCGCAGTCGGGGACGCTCGAGGGCCTCCACGACCTCCGGAGCGGGCTCGTCACCGAGGTGCAGCCGTTCGTCACCGCGACCGCGACGGGGCTCCGCGCCGAGGATGGAACCTTCGGACGCGACCGCGTCCACCCCGACGCCGGGCTCAACCTGCGGCTCAGCCGCACGAGCCTCGCGCTCGACGCCACGGTGAACCCCGACTTCAGCCAGGTCGAGTCGGACGTCGGCCTCGTCACCGTGAACGAGCGCTTCGCGCTCTTCTTCCCCGAGCGGCGGCCGTTCTTCCTCGAGGGGATCGACCTCTTCGCCACGCCCAACCAGCTCATCTACACCCGCCAGGTCGCCGACCCCGCCGGCGGCGCGAAGCTGACGGGGAAGTTCGGGCGCTGGGGCGTCGCCTGGATCGGGGCCGTGGACCACGTCGCCGACGCCCCCGACGCCCTCGTCAACCTCGCGCGCGTGCGCCGCGACCTGGGCGCCAACTCGCTCGCCGGCCTCACCCTCACCGACCGGAGCGCCGGCGGGGCGTGGAACCGCGTCGCGGCGGCCGACGCGCGCCTCGTCTTCGGGAAGCTGTACTACTGGCAGGGCCAGATGGGCTACGCCTGGACGCGGGACGCGCAGGGCGACCGGCGCGGCGCGCTCTGGCAGCTGGAGACCGACCGGACCGGGCGGCAGTGGGGCTTCAACGTGGCGCTCGTCGGCGTCGCGGACGGCTTCGCGACGCGCTCGGGGTTCGTGAACCGGACCGGGATCATCACGGGCCGCGCCTTCAACCGCGTCACCTGGTACGGCGCGCGCGGCGCCGCGATCGAGCAGTTCCAGGTCTTCCTCAACCCGCAGCGCATCTGGCGCTACACCGACCCGATCGGCTCCCGTCCCATCGAGGGGGGCGAGAGCGCCGACTTCCAGTTCCGCTTCCGCGGCGGCTGGACGGCCACGGCCAGCGCGCGGCGGAACTTCTACACCTTCGATCCCGCCGCCTTCGCCGGCATCACCGTGGGTGACCCGGCGGGGCCGGCGTTCGACGTGCCCGGGCGGCTCGACGGGCTCGTCGGCGTGAGCGCGCGCGCCGCCACCCCCACCTGGCGCGGGTTCGACGCGAACCTCCGGTGGGACTACGGCCGCGTCGCCATCTTCCCGGAGGCGTCCGCGGGGCGCGAATTGCGGCTGAGCGGCGGCGTCGGGCTCAGGCCCACTCCCTCGATCCGCGTGACCGGCACCCTGACCTACCAGCGCCTGACGCGCGCGCGGACCGGCGCGGAGTTCGGGCGCACGATCCTCCCCCGCCTCCAGGCCGAGTACCAGCCGAGGCGGCAGCTCTTCTTCCGGTTCATCGGGGAGTACCGCTCCCAGCGCCAGGCGGCGCTGGAGGACCCGCGGTCGGGGGCCCCGTTCTTCCGCGACGGCGCGCCGATCGGCGCCACCACGTTCGACGGGCTGCGGATGGACTGGCTGGTGAGCTTCGTGCCGTCGCCCGGCACCGTGGGCTACCTCGGGTACGGGGCGAGCCTCACGACCGACGAGCCGTTCGACCTTGGCCGGCTCGCGCGCACCAGCGACGGGTTCTTCCTGAAGCTCTCCTACCTCTTCCGGCGCTGACGCGCCGGGGCTACCAGCCCGGGACGCCCAGCTCCTGGCTCCAGCTGGCGACGCGCTCGAGTTCCGCGACGTCCCCGCCGAGCACGAAGCGCTTGCCGCAGGCGCTGCGCACTTCGAGGAGCGGCCGGCCGGCCTGCAGCCCCGACTCCACGAGCCCCGTCTCGGCGAGCCACATGAGCGGCGTCACCTCCATCGCCTCGCGCCGATGCACGGCGACCATGCTGCCGTCCTCGAAGAGGGCGAGCCGGCCCCCGGCGCGCTGGCCGAGGATGTCGAAGACGCCGAGCGTCGCCGGGCGCTCGATGGCGCCGACCATCATGTAGAGCTGCGACACGCCTGCCTCCATCCGTCTCTGGGCCTCCCCTCGGAATGGGGAGGTGCAAGGGACCGACGCACGATCCACGCCGTCGGATTCGTTTTCGTACACCCGCAGGCCCACCCGGGCGCCAACGCCTCAAGTCATTGCAAGACAGCAACTTGACTGGCACATATCCCGGCGGATGCCACCACGCCGGCGTCAAGAGATGCGCCGCCCACCGATCCGGGAGGACAGTCCTGTCCCCTCCCTACGGACAATCCGGCGCGGTGATTACTCGTCCGCCGCGTCCGCCCAGACCTCCGCCCCACCCAGCCCGTCGAGCCGGACGTGCACCACCCACGGCCGACAGCAGACCTGGCAGTCCTCGACGTAGTCCTGCCGGGCGCCGCCGCCGGCGTCGAGCGGGATCGTGCACCACTCCCCGCAATGCGGGCACGCCACCTCGGCCGCCTCGGGGATGGCCGCATCCTCGTCGCTCCCGTCGCCATTGGGTTCGTCCGGCACGTCATCCGCTTCGTGGTCCCACCGATCGTCCGCCATGCATCCCTCCGCTCGGCCCCTTGCGCACCCGCGGCCCGGCCTGCATCGTCCCGCCCGCTGTCACTACCCCCGACCCCGCACCCGGCGCCCCGCATGACCCGCAGCCTGATACTCGGGACCGGCATGGCCGTGCCCGACCGTGTCGTGACGAACGACGACCTCTCCCGGCTCATGGACACGAGCGACGAGTGGATCACCGCCCGCACGGGGATCCGCGAACGGCGCTGGATCCGGGAGGGGGAGACCGGCGTGGACCTGGGCCACGCCGCCGCCCTGCGCGCGCTCGAGGCGGCCGGGCTCGCCCCGGGAGACGTCGACGCGATCGTCTACGCCACGTCCACCCCCGACCACTTTGCGCCGGGCAACGGCTGCTTCCTGCAGCGAAAGCTCGGCGTGGGGCCCATTCCCGCGCTCGACGTGCGGGCCCAGTGCAGCGGCTTCATCTTCGCGCTCGCGACGGCCGACGGCTGGATCCGCAGCGGCCTCTTCCGGCACGTGCTCGTGGTCGGGCAGGAGGTGCAGTCCACCGGGATGGACGTCACCACGCGCGGGCGCAACACCGCCGTCATCTTCGCCGACGGTGCCGGCGCCGCGGTGCTCGGGCCCACCGACGACCCCGCGCGCGGCCTCCTCGCCTTCGACCTGCACACCGACGGCGCGTTCGCCGAGAAGCTCTGGGTGGATGCGCCCGCCTCGAGCGACCATCCGCGCATCACGCCGGACGCGCTGGCGGCCGGGCGCCAGTTCCTGCAGATGGACGGTCGGGAGGTCTTCCGTCATGCCGTGGTGCGCATGCCGGAATCGGTGCGGGCGGTGCTCGGGAAGGTGGGGGCCACGCTCGACGACCTGCGGCTGCTCGTGGCGCACCAGGCGAACCTGCGCATCTGCGAGGCGATGCAGAAGGACTTCGGCCTGCGCGACGACCAGGTGTACAACAACATCCAGCGCTACGGCAACACCACCGCGGCGACGATCCCGATCGCGCTGGACGAGTGCGTGCGCGCCGGGCGCGTGACGCCGGGCGACCTGCTCGTCTTCACCGCGTTCGGGTCGGGCTTCATGTGGGGGAGCGTCGCGCTGCGCTGGTGACCGCGCGGGCCGCCGCCCACGCGGCGAGCGTCCCGAGGGTGGCGACGACCGCCCGGCCGAGCGCCTCCGTGGCGAGGCGCAGGCCGACTCCCGCGGTGAGCACCGGCAGGCCCGTCCCCAGCGACTGCGCGAGGCGCCCGGCCAGGTCGCCGGCGAGGAGCGGCAGGGCCACGGCCCCGCCGATCGCGCTCGCGACGGCGAGCGGACGCCCGGTCCGCCGCGCGAGCGCCCCGCCCAGCCACGCGCCGAGCAGCGCGCCCGCCACCTGTCCCGCCGCCGCCCCGGCGGCGCCGAAGGTGCCCCCGAGCACCGACCCCGCCCACCACGGCACCGACGCCACCAGCGCGTCGGTGCCCCACGGCGCGGGCGCGGCGCTCACGGATACTTGGCCGCGTAGTAGGCCGCCGTGCGCCGCGCGCGCGCCCGGCAGACCTCGCGCTCGTCCTCCACGCGCCGCACGATCAGGAGGAGCTCGCCCGGCCAGAGCACGGCGCGCACGGTGAGCGCGGGATCCTCGGTCGAGAGGTCCCACTCGAGCGCGCCCCCGCCCGCCTGCGTGCGGTGCACCGCGCCGGTCCGCACGAGCGGGAGGAGCGCCCCGAGCCCGAGCGCCGAGGCGCCCGCCGCCTCGAGCATGAAGGTGCCCTCATCCCACGACGCGAACTCGACGTGTCCCGTCACCGGGACGAGGAGGTCGGCCCCCTCGACGACGGCCGGCCACGGACCGAGGAGGTCCCAGGCGTGGTCCATGAGCCCCTGGTCGGGCACGGAGATGGTGGGATGTCGCTGCATCGGTCCCGCTGAATCTTTCGGGGTCTCGTTGCGTAGTGGAACACGAAGCCGTTACCTGGGACACCGGTCATGCTGCACACGCTGCTCGCGCTCGCGAAGCTCTCCATCCTCGTCTCGGCAGGACTGGCGAGCTTCCTCTTCGCGCGGAACTTCGTTCGCCATCGCCTGCGCTTCGTGGACGCCGTGCGCTCGCCGTTCGCGCCGCTCATTGCGGGCGTCGCCGCCTTCGCCCTCGCGTGGCCGCTCGCCGCGCTGCCGCTCGTGAGCATGGGCACCGCGATCACCGTGGGCGTCTGTGCCGGGCTCGGCACCGCGAGCGGCGCCCGCTCCGTGGGGCGCGCGGAGTCCTCCCGCGGGCAATTGTACCCCTGAACCGGCCCGCCGCGCCGGGCGTGGTGGCGAGCCTTCCACCGCCCTATCTTTGGCGCATGGCACAGGTGCACTGCGCGCGCTGCGGCGAGACCCGGGACGGCATGGCCTTCCAGCCCTTCCAGAACGAGGTCGGCAAGCGCGTCTTCGAGCAGGTCTGCGGCGTCTGCTGGGGCGAGTGGCTCAAGGCCCAGCAGCAGCTCATCAACCACTATGGGCTCAACGTCCGCGAGCAGAACGCGCGACAGTTCCTGTTCCGGAACATGGAGCAGTTCCTCTTCAGCGGCGGCGGGATGCCGCTGGGCTGAGCGCCCGCCGGCACCGGTCGCAGGTCACGCGCCCTCCGCCTCGGGGGGCGCGTCGCGTTTCCGCCCGCCCGGGGGAGCCCGGCGTGCGCCCGCCGGTTTGCTCCCGGGGACGGCGCAGCACGAGGTGGAGAATCGCCATGGCCCGATGGCGGTACGCACTCCCGAGCCTGCTGCTCGCGTTCGCGGCGGTCGTGGCCGCGCCGCGCCGCGCCACCGCGCAGGACGGCGCGCCGGGAGCGCGCATCGAGGCACTCGTCGCGGCGCTCGACTCGGCGCGCGGCACTTCGCCCGACCCCGGGCTCCGCCGCGCGTGGACCCGGGAGCGTGACGGCGCGCTCCGCACGCTCGCCATCGCCTTCCTCGACCTCGCCGAGCTGCGCGCCTCGGGCGACTTGGGCGCGCTCGCGCGCGCACGCGACGCCTTCGACCGCCTCGTCCTCGAGCGGCCCGCCTGGCCGTGGGCCCGCCTCGGCCTCGCGGAAGCCGCGCTCGAGACCTACCGTCGCCGCGTGCCGGTACCGGCACTGTACGGCAACCGCGGGGGCGGCGACCACTTCCTCGCCGCCGCCGAGGCGCTCCGCGCGATGCTCGCGCGCGCCCCCGACTTCCGCCCGGGCCTCGACTTCACGCTCACCCTCCTCGACGAGGGCGGCGACCGCGAGCCGCCGCCGGGACTGCTCGACGTGCTGCCGCCCGCGGCCCGCCGCCCCGGCGCCGATCCGCGGGCGGCGCTGGCGCTCGCCCGGGCGGCACGGCTCCACGACAGCGCCGACGCGGCGCGCACCTGGATCGAACGCTACCTCGCGGACGGCGGCGACCGCGGCACCGCGCTCCTCGAGCGCGCACGGATCCGCGCGCAGCAGGGCGACCTGGCGCAGGCCGCCCTCGACTGGCGAGCGGGCCTCGACGGCGCGAGCAGTGCGGCACGGGCGCTGTACCGCCGCGACCTCGCCTGGATCGCGACGCCGCAGGAACTCGCCGCGTGGGACGCCGTGCCGGCGGACAGCCTGGGAGCGTGGGCCGAGCGCTTCTGGGCGCGGCGCGACGCCCTCGAGCTGCGCCGCCCCGGTGAGCGACTCGAGGAGCACCTGCGCCGATGGGTGGTGGTGCACCGGCGGTTCCGCGTCCCGGACCCGTGGCGCCGAGTCTGGTTCCGCACGGTGGTGCTGCCCGCGCTGCAGCCGTGCCTCCCCGACGGGCCCCGCACCTGGGACGGCGTGGACCGGCTCGACCCCGACAGCACCGGCGGCTGGCGCGCCCGCGAGCGCATCCTCGACCATCGCGCGCTCGCCTACATGCGCCACGGCGAGCCGGACCTCGTCATCCCGGACGGACCGGGCGGCTCCGGTAGCGGCGGCGGCGACTCGCTGGCCGGGCCGTGGACCGGCGGACCGGACTCGCTCGGCGAGTGGGGCACGACCTGGGTGTACCGCTGGGGCGGGCAGCTCCACCTCCTCCGCTTCGCCGGCAGCGCCACCCTGGGGCGCGCCGCGGCGGGCACCCTGGTCACGAGCGAGCTGCCCGGGCTCGGCGTGGCGCTCGCGCTCGCCGGCCTCGACGCCGACATGGCGCGCTACGCGGCGCTGCTGCAGCAGCTGCCCGGCAGGGCCGGGGTGCCCTTCTCCTGCCGGCGCGAGGCGGTCGCGGTGCAGCGCGCCCTGCTCGCATCGTCCGCGGAGGCCCTCGCGACCGACACCCACGCGCGCACCTTCGCGGCGCCGCTCCGTGGCGCGGTCCGCCTGCACGCGCTGGGCGACGCCGCCGCCGGCACCGCCCGGCTCCTCGTCGTGGTCGGCCTCGACGCGCGTACCCTCGAGGCGACGCAGGTCGGCGCGGGCGAGGTGCCCGTGGCGACGCTCGACGCGGAGGTCGCGGTGGTGGACAGCGCGAGCGGCGCGGTGCGCCGCACGCGCGAGCCGCTCGAGGTCCCGCGCCGCCCGGGTGACGCGCGGAGCGGGCTCGTGGGCGCCGCCTTCGCGCTGCCGATCGGCGGGGGGACGGCGGAGGTGCGGGTGGCCGTGAGCCAGGGCGGGGGCGAGCGCGGCCTGCTCGTCGGCGGGCGGGTGCATCCGGTGGCCGACGGCCGGGTGCTCGCGCTGAGCGACGTGGTGCTGGGGCGGGAGGGGACGGGCCTCACGTGGCGCAGTGACGGGATCACGGTGCCGCTCGAGGCCACCGGGCGATACCGCACCAGCGACAACCTGACCCTTTACTACGAGGCCTACGGGCTCGAGGCGGGCCGCACGTACGAGGCGACGGTCTCGCTGCGGCGGGACGTGGCCCGCCGCGCACCACCGGCGGTCGCGCTCACGTTCACCGATCGCGCGACGGGACCCTCGCTCCGGTTCCTGCGCCAGGTGTCGCTCGCGGCGGCGCAGCCCGGCGCGTGGATCCTCGAGGTCGAGCTGCACGACCCCGCCACCGGGCGCCGCGTGCGGCGCGAGCAGCCGGTGACGATCGTGCGCTGACCCGACCTAGAACGTCCAGCTCGCCTTGAGGACCAGGTCGCCGGCGAGGTCGTTCGGCGCGAAGTCCTCGCCCAGCCCCACGCGCCACTCGCGCCCGCCCTTCGAGCGGCCGATCCAGCCGAAGTCGCCGGTGAACTCGCGGGCGTCCACCGACTGGATGCCGGTGCCGAGGTACCGGGGCGAGTGGTACCAGAGGTAGCCGTAGATCGCCTGCCGGCCCCAGAGGCGGATGCGGAT
>JBAIWX010000120.1:0-16418 GCA_037916975.1 Gemmatimonadales bacterium | reverse complement strand
CGGCCCGGCAGGCGGCGGAGCTCGCGCGGCAGGCCGCGGAGCTCGCCCAGGTGCCGGCCCCCCCGCCGTGGGTCACCCTGCCGCCGGCGGCGATCGTCCTCGTCGCGCTCGCGATCTGCGCGGCGGCGGCGGTCGTGCTGTGGCCGCTCATGCGCGCGATCGGCCGGCGCATCGAGGGGCGCGCCCACGACCCCGCGCTGCAGGACGAGGTGGCCCGGCTCCGCGCCCGGGTGGACGAGCTGGAGGGTGCCCAGCTCCGCGTGGCGGAGCTCGAGGAACGGGTGGACTTCGCGGAACGGCTCCTCGCGCAGCGGCGCGAGGCCGAGCCGCTGCCGCCGCGGTGAGGCGCTGATGCGCGAGCGACCGCTGCCCAGGAGCGTCTGGGCGAGCGCCGGGATCGGCGGGCTCGCCGTGCTGGCGGCCTTCACCGTCCTGAGCCTCAAGATCGGCGAGGACTTCGCGATCCCGGCGCTGTTGGTGGGCGGGGTGGTCGCCGTCTTCGCCCTCAAGGGTCAGGTTGGCCGGGCCCTCGCGCGCCGGATCGAGGGAGGCGCGGCCGATACGGCCCCCGAGGTGCTCGCCGAGGTGGACGAGCTCCGCGCGCGCATGCTCGAGCTCGAGGAGCGCCTCGACTTCGCCGAGCGCCTCCTCGCGAGCACCCGGCGCGAGGAACCCCAGCGGGTCGAGCCCGGCGCCTGACGGGCGCCGGCGGCCGTTAGATTCCCCGGGGAGGGCCCCCGGCACGGGAGGAGCGACGATGGTGACGCGCGAGGACATCCAGGCGTGGCTCGACCGCCTCGACGGCGGCGGCCTCGACGTGAACGAGGTGCAGCCGGGGCTCTGGATCGCCCGGACGCCCGAGGGGGCGGAGGTCGTGGTCACGCATGCGCCGCCCGTGGTGGTGCTGCGCGTGCGGGTGATGGAGCTGCCCGCGCGCGAGCCGGCCCGCACCGACCTGTTCCGCCAGCTGCTCCAGTACAACGCCCGCGAGCTCGTGCACGGCTCCTACGGGCTCGAGGACGACCACGTGGTGCTCACCGACACCCTCGAGCTCGAGAACCTCGACTACGGCGAATTCGAGGCGAGCTTCGATTCGCTCACCCTCGCCCTCGCGTCGCACCTCGCGGCGCTCGCGCCCTACCGGGAGGCCTGACGCCCATGGGTATCTGGGACCGGTTCTCGACCATGCTGCGGTCGAACATCAACGACCTGATCAGCAAGGCCGAGAATCCCGAGAAGATGCTGAACCAGCTGATCATCGACATGAAGAGCCAGCTGGCCAAGGCGAAGCAGCAGGTCGCCTCCGCCATCGCCGACGAGAAGAAGCTCGAGGCGGACGCCGCGGCCCTGCGCAAGCAGGCCGAGGACTGGGAGCGCCGCGCCATGCTCGCGGTGCAGGAGGGCCGGGACGACCTCGCGAAGCAGGCGCTGCTGCGCTACAACGAGGCGCTGCAGGGCGCCCAGCAGCTGCACGAGACCTGGCTCAAGCACAAGGCCGAGACCGAGCAGCTCAAGCTGTCGCTCCGCCAGCTGAACGACAAGATCGAGGAGGCGAAGCGCAAGAAGAACATCCTCGTCGCGCGCGCCAAGCGCGCCGAGGCGCAGCAGCGCATCCAGGAGACGCTCTCGGGCATGTCGGACAAGAGCGCCTTCGAGTCGTTCGAGCGGATGGCCGAGAAGATCGAGGAGCAGGAGCGCAAGGCGATCGCCTCGGCGGAGCTCCAGCAGGAGTTCAGCGGCGACAGCCTGGTGCAGCAGTTCGAGCAGCTCGAGTACCACGGGAGCTCCGACCAGCAGCTCCTCGAGCTCAAGAAGAAGATGGGCCTGCTCGCGCCGGGCGGGAGCGCGCCCGCGAAGCAGCTCGGGGCGGGCGCGGCCGCTGACGACGTGCACGACGCCGAGCTCCTCGAGGAGGGCGGCACCGAGGGCGGCGCGCCGACGCGCTGACCGTCCGGAGCGTGCCACGGGGACCCCGGGGCGTCCACCCCGGGGTCCCCGTTTGCATGGCGCCCCGCCGCCGGGACGGCGATATTCCCGCCCGGCGCGGGCACGTCGCCCGCACCCTCGCGACCCACTCCCCCGACTCCTCCGCCCCGCATGGCCGCACACCGCTACCTGATCCTCGCCGACGGCGACTTCGGGCCCATGACCTCGAAGACCGCCAACTCCATCATCCGCTACCGGCCCGGGCAGGTCGTCGCCGTGCTGGACCGGCGCCTCGCCGGCCGGACCGCGCAGGACGTGCTCGGCTTCGGCGGCGCGATCCCGGTCGTCGCGAGCGTGCGCGAGGGACTCGCCCTCGGCGCCACCGCGGTGCTGGTCGGCATCGCGCCGCAGGGCGGGCGCCTGCCGGAGGAGTGGCGAGGGTGGCTCGCCGAGGCGCTCGACGGCGGCTGCGACCTCGTGAGCGGGCTCCACACCTTCCTGTCGGACGATCCGCTGCTCGCGGACCGGGCGCGGGCCCTCGGCCGCACGATCACCGACTGCCGCCGCCCGCCGGCCGACCTGCCGGTCGCCTCGGGCCTCGCGCGGGACGTGGACGCCTACGTCGTCCTCACGGTCGGCACCGACTGCAACGTCGGCAAGATGACGGCGCAGCTCCAGCTCGTGGACCAGCTGCGCGCGCGCGGCCTGCGCACGAGCTTCGTCGCCACCGGCCAGACGGGGATCATGATCGAGGGGTGGGGCATCGCGGTGGACGCGGTCGTGGCGGACTTCATCGCCGGCGCTGCGGAGCGGATCACCGTGCAGGGCGCGCGGGACGCCGACGTCGTGCTGGTCGAGGGGCAGGGGAGCCTCAACCACCCCGGCTACAGCGGCGTCACCCTCGGCCTCCTCCACGGGTCGTGCCCGTCGGGGATGATCCTCTGCCACCAGGCGACGCGCGAGTACATCGGCGACTACCGGAACGCGGCGTGGCTGCGGATCCCGCCGCTCTCGCAGTACGTGGCGCTCTACGAGCACGTCGCCGGCGCGGTGCATCCCGCGCGGGTCGTCGGCGTCGCGATGAACACGTACGACCTGGACGACGCGGGGGCCCGCGCCGCCTGCGAGGCCGCCGCGCGCGAGACCGGCCTCCCGTGCACCGACCCGGTCCGCGTCGACCCCGCGCCCCTCGTGGACGCGCTCCTCGCCGACCGCGCGCGCTGGCTCGCGGCGCGCCGCCACCACGTGTCGGAGTAGCCGCCGAGCCCGGCCTCCGTGCCGGGGGACACCTGCCCATGGACGACCAGGTCCTGCTCGCCGCCCGCCTCGCCGTCGCCGCCCTCGTCGGGCTCGCGGTGGGCATCGAGCGCGAGCGCTCGGGCCACGCCACCGGCCCCGGGGCCCGGTTCGCCGGCGTGCGCACCTTCTTCCTCTACGGCCTGCTCGGCGGCATCGGCGGCGCGTTCGCGCGCGCGGGCTACGCCGCCGCCGCCACCGCGCTCCTCGCCGGCGGCGCCGCGCTCGCGGTCACGGCGTACTTCACCGCCACGCGCCGCCAGGGCGAGGGCGACGCCGCGCATCCCGCCCTCGACGGCACCACCGAGACCGCCGCCCTCACCGTCCTCGCGCTGTCGGCGCTCGCCGGCTTCGGCGAGCTGTCGCTCGCCGCGGGCGCCGGGGCGCTCGTCGTGTTCGCGCTCGGCGAGAAGACCCGCATCCAGGGCCTCGTGCAGCGGTTCGGGGCGCGCGAGTTCGAGGCGGCGCTCCAGTTCGCGGTCCTCGCACTCGTCGTCCTGCCGCTCCTGCCGGCGGGCCCCATCGAGCGGCTGGGCGGCCTCGAGCCCCGGGCGCTGTGGATCCTCGTCCTCCTCATCTCAGGGCTCAACTTCACCGCCTACGTCGCCCGGCGCCTCGTGGGCCGGACGCGCGGCGCGCTCGTGGCGGGGGCGCTCGGCGGGCTCCTCTCCTCGACGCTCACCACCCTCACCTGCGCCCGCGAGAGCCGGCGCGCCCCGGACGACGCCGCGGCCCTCGGCGCCGGCGCGGTGGCCGCGAGTACGGTGATGCCGATGCGGGTTCTGCTCGTCTCGTTCCTCCTGCAGCCACGGGTGGCGGGGGCACTCGTCCCCTACGTGGTCGCGCCGGTCGCCGCGGGCCTCCTCTTCTTCGGGGTCCTCGCCCGCCGGGGCGCGCCGGCGGCGTCGGCGCCGGCGCCGGCGCCGGCCGACGAGGGGAGCCCGCTCCGCCTCGCGATGGCGATCCGGCTCACGCTCGTCTTCCAGCTCGGGCTCTGGCTCATCGGGGCCATCCGGACCCACCTCGGCACCGGGAGCCTGCTCGCCGGCGCCGTGCTCCTGGGCCTCGTGGACATGGACGCGCTCACCGCGGCGATGGCGAAGGTGGGTGCCGACCCGGCGCAGGCGGCGCTCGCGGCGCTCGGCATCGCCTGCGGCATCGCAGCCGACCCGCTCCTCAAGGCGGGGATCGCCGCCGCCACGGGCGCGCCCGCCTACCGGCGGCGCGTCCTAACCGGACTCGTCGTCGAGCTCGCCGCGCTGGGCGGCGCCATCGCCGCCTTCGGCCGCGCGGTCTGAGCCGCGGTTCCCCCCGGCTTCAGGTTCCCTTCAGCCCCTCCCTCACATATTGCTCGGGCCGTCGGGAAGGCGCCGGCGGCACCCAGTTGCGACGTTCCCCCGCCGCCAGCGTGCGGCGGACGTCCGCGATAGAGGCCGGAGGGCCGTATGAAACTCATCACTCGCACCCCGATGGCGCCCACGCCGTTCGCGCTCCGGGACATCGACCGCCTGTTCGACAGGTTCTTCAACCTGCCGGCGCCGCCGATGCCGCCGCTCGAGTCGATGTGGGTGCCGGCGCTCGACTACGCCGAGAACGACAAGGAGTTCGTCGTGCGCCTCGAAGTGCCGGGGATCCCGAAGGAGAACCTCGACATCAACCTCGAGGGGACGCTCCTCACCATTTCGGGTCACCGGGAGTTCGTGAAGGAGACGGAGCAGGAGAACTACATCGTCAACGAGCGTGAGACCGGGAAGTTCGTCCGGACGCTGCGGCTGCCGGTGCCGGTGATCGAGGACAAGATCACCGCCCTGGTGGACCATGGCGTGCTCACGGTCCGCCTCCCGAAGGAGGTCGTGGCGCCCAAGAGCAGGATCACGATCAAGTAGCGGCTCGGTCGTGAGGGACCGGACGGCCGGGGAGCCGCCGGTCCCATGGGACGGGGGCCCCGACAGGGGACCCTTCGGGAGACGAGGCGCCCGCCGGCACGGCGGGCGCCTTCGCGTTCCGGGGCCCGCCGCGCACGTTGACGGCCCCGCCATCGGCGGCCTAGGTTACCCGCCCCATGGCCTGGCAAGAGTCCGAGCTCCCGCGCTTCGTCGAGCACCTCGCGCACCTCCTGCGCGTGGACGCGGGCGAGCTCGTCCGCAAGGCGATCGTCGTGGCGCTCATCTGGGTCGGCGCCTGGCTCGCGATGCGCGTCGTGCACCTCCTCGCGCGGCGCATCATCGCCGCCGTGGACGACGGCGACGACAGCACCATGACCGCCGCCGAGAAGCGCGGGCACACCGTCGCGCAGCTCCTTCGGAGCGTCGGGCGCGTCGTGATCGCGGTGCTCGCGCTCCTCCTCACGCTGAACCAGTTCATCAACATCGCCCCCCTGCTCGCCGGCGCGGGCATCCTGGGGCTCGCCGTCTCGTTCGGGGCGCAGAGCCTCGTCAAGGACGTGATCACCGGGTTCTTCCTGCTCGTGGAGAACTCGATCGCGGTGGGCGACGTGGTGGAGGTGGCCGGGAAGTCGGGGTCGGTGGAGAAGGTCGGGCTCCGCGTCGTGCAGCTCCGGGACGTCAACGGCGCCCTGCACATCATCCCGAACGGGCAGATCGCCGTGGTGAGCAACATGACCCGCGGCTGGTCCCGCGCCGTGGTGGACGTGGGCGTCGCCTACGACGCCGACCTCGAGCACGCGCTGGCCGTCTTCCGCGACGAGGCGGCGCGCTTCGCGCACGACGCCGACTGGGCCCCGCGGCTCGACGGCGCTCCCGAGGTGCAGGGCGTGCAGGCCCTCGGCGACTCGGGGATCACGGTCCGCGTCCTCCTCCGGACGCAGCCCGGCAAGCAGTGGGAGGTGGGGCGCGAGTTCCGCCGGCGCATCAAGGCCCGGCTCGACCGCGAGCGGATCGAGATCCCCTACCCGCAGCAGACCGTGCACGTCCGCGCGCCCGCGGGCACCGCGCTTCCCCCGCACCTCGACCCCGGCCGCGCATGACGCTCGCCCTCTTCAACACGCTCACCCGGCGCGTCGAGCCGTTCGTGCCGCTCGACCCGCCGCGGGTCTCGCTCTACACGTGCGGGCCCACCGTCTACAACTACGCCCACGTCGGGAACTTCCGGACCTTCCTCTTCGAGGACCTGCTGCGGCGGTGGCTCGAGGCGTCGGGCTACGAGGTCTTCCACGTCATGAACCTCACCGACGTGGACGACAAGACGATCCGGGGCGCCGCCGAGGCGGGGCGTCCCCTCGCGGCGCACGTGGTCCCGTTCATCCGGGCCTTCGAGGAGGACTGCCGCTGGCTCCGCATCCGGCCGGCGCACGCCTACCCGCGGGCGACGGAGTTCATCGCGCCGATGATCCGGCTGGTGGAGGGGCTCCTCGCGAAGGGCGTCGCCTACCGCGGCGAGGACGGGTCGGTCTACTTCGCCATCGACCGCTTCCCCGCGTACGGGCGGCTCTCGCAGCTCGACCGGCGCGAGCTGCGCACCGGGGCGAGCGGGCGCGTGAGCGCGGACGAGTACGCGAAGGAGGACGCCCGCGACTTCGTCCTCTGGAAGGCGGCGCAGCCGGTGGACGAGCAGGTGGGGGCGGCGTGGGACGCGCCCTTCGGCCGCGGCCGGCCGGGCTGGCACCTCGAGTGCTCGGCGATGGCGCTCGACCTCGTGGGGTCGCGCTTCGGCCGGCAGGTGCTCGACCTCCACGCCGGCGGCGTGGACCTGGTCTTCCCGCACCACGAGGACGAGATCGCGCAGAGCTGCGCCTACACCGGCGAGCGCGACTTCGCGCGCTACTGGCTGCACGGGGAGTTCCTGCAGGTCCGGGGCGAGAAGATGTCGAAGCGCTTCGGGAACATCACGACCGCCCGCGACCTGCGGGAGGACGGGGTCGATCCCGGCGCGGTGCGGCTCCTCGTCTACCAGGTGCACTACCGCCAGAAGCTGGACCTCACCGACGAGGCGCTCGCGGCGGCGCGCGAGGGGGCCCGCCGGCTGGGCGAGTTCAAGGACCGGCTCGGCCGGGCGGCGACCGTGGGGGCCGAGGCCGAGCCGGCCGCGGCGCGCGAGGCGGCGGCGCGCCTCCGGACGGACGTCTCGGCGGCGCTCGACGACGACCTCAATGCCCCCCGGGCGGTGGCGGCGCTCTTCGACTTCGTGCGCGAGGCGAACCGGCTGCTCGACCAGGGGGGCGGGGCGGGGCCGGCGCTGCGCGAGGCGTGGGGGTGGGTGGACGGGGTACTGGACGTGGCGGGGGCGGGGGCGGAGCGCCTGATGCTCCCGACCGAGGCCGGGCCGGCGGAGGGGGGCGAGCTCGCCGAGACGCCGCCCGCCGACGCCCGGGCGCTGGTGCCGTGGGCGCAGGCCTGGGCGGCGCGCCGGGTCGCGGCCAAGCGGGCGCGGGACTTCGCGCTCGCGGACCGGATCCGGGACCGGCTCAAGGCGGCGGGGTTCGAGCTCCGGGACACGAAGGACGGCTCGGAGCTGGTGCGGACGGGCAGTTAGCTGGCGGGGAGTGACCGGAAGTCGGGCACTTTCGGCGCCCGGGCCCCCGAGGGGTCCGGGCGCGGTCGTCGGGGGTGTAACCCCGTGGGCCGCTGGCGGATTGACCTAGGGCTGGCCGGGGGTTATCATGCGAGTCTGTGTCTTTCGGCCCGGCAACGAGCCGCTGACGTAGCTCAACTGGCAGAGCACCGGTTTTGTAAACCGGCGGTTGAGGGTTCGATTCCCTCCGTCAGCTTCGGTCGGGAGGGCGGCGCCGGGGGCGCCGGCGAGGCACGATACGGTGGGGTGGCCGAGTGGCTAATGGCAGCAGACTGTAAATCTGCCGGGTTCACGCCCTACGTAGGTTCGAATCCTACCCCCACCATGGTCGGGATGCGAGGCGCTCGCGGGTGTAGCTCAGTTGGTAGAGCATCAGCCTTCCAAGCTGAGGGTCGCGGGTTCGAGTCCCGTCGCCCGCTTGGCCGCCGGGGCGGCCGCAGGACAGGAACGGCAGCACAGGGTTCGCTCGCGTAGCTCAGTCGGTAGAGCGCATCCTTGGTAAGGATGAGGTCACCGGTTCAATCCCGGTCGCGAGCTCTGGGGGCCCGGCACGGCGCCGGCCCCGGTTGAACGGAAGGGAACGGGACGCACGATGCGCGACAAGATCATCCTCGAGTGCACCGAGTGCCGGAACCGCAACTTCTTCCAGACGAAGAACAAGCGGAAGCACCCGGAGCGGGTGGAGCAGCGGAAGTACTGCCCGCGCTGCAACGCCCACAAGGCGCACAAGGAGACGAAGTAAGTGGACGCGGTGCAGCCGGCGGGGGCGGCGCCCGGCGGGAAGGTCGCGCAGGTGCGCGCGTTCCTGGAGGCGGTGCGGGCGGAGCTGGGGAAGGTGTCCTGGCCGAGCCGCGCGGAGCTCGTGCGCGCGACGCGCATGATCATCGTGCTCTCGCTCGTCCTCGGCGTGGCGATCGGCCTGCTCGACTGGACGCTGCAGAAGCTCCTGGTCGACGGCGTGGCGGCGCTGGCCCGGTGACGGTGGCGACGATGCCCGAGTACCGCTGGTATGCGATCCAGACCACGGCGGGGCACGAGAACAAGGTCCGGAGCCTCATCCAGAAGCGGATCGAGGACGACCCGCGGCCGGTGGAGCAGAAGCTCATCCGGCAGGCGCTCGTGCCCGTGCAGGAAGTGATCGAGATCAAGAACGGCAAGAAGGTCACGGTCGAGCGGAAGCTGTACCCCGGCTACGTCCTGGTCGAGATGCAGATGGGCCAGGAGGCGCTGCACGTGGTGAACAGCATCCAGGGCGTGATCAAGTTCGTCGGGAGCGGCAAGGCGCCGCAGCCGCTCCGGCAGGACGAGGTGAACCGCCTCCTCGGCATCGCCGAGGCGGTGAGCGAGGCGGAGCCGAAGGAGGAGATTCCCTTACTCGTCGGCCAGGTGGTGGAGATCACCGAGGGGCCCTTCTCGGACTTCAGCGGCACCGTGGAAGAGGTGCTGCCGGACAAGGGGAAGGTGAAGGTGTCGGTGAGCCTGTTCGGGCGGCCGACCTCGGTCGAGCTCGACTACCTCCAGTTGCGCGGGCACTGACCCGCGGGGCCCGGCGGCGCGCCCCTCCAGCGCCGCCCCCGCGACCGCGCGGGTCATCGCGGCAGTCGCCCGGGCAGGTGCCGGGCCACGCACAGGGAGCCGTATGGCGAAGAAGATCCAGGCAGTCGTGAAGCTGCAGTGCCCGGCGGGGGCCGCCAACCCGGCGCCGCCCGTGGGCACGGCCCTGGGTCCGCATGGCGTGAACATCATGGAGTTCTGCAAGCAGTTCAACGCCCGGACGCAGAGCCAGGCGGGCATGGTCATCCCGGTGCTGGTGACCATCTACGCCGACCGCACCTTCACCTTCGTCACCAAGACGCCCCCGGCGCCGAACCTCCTGCTCAAGGAGGCGGGGCTCGAGAAGGGGAGCGCGACGCCCAACCGGCAGAAGGTGGGCAAGGTGACGAAGGCGCAGGTGAAGAAGATCGCGGAACTCAAGATGGTGGACCTCAACGCGTCGGACCTCGACAGCGCGATGCGCATGATCGCGGGCACGGCGCGTTCGATGGGCCTCGAGGTGATCGACTGATGCCGGCCACGGGGAAGAAGTTCCGCGCGGCGACGGCCAAGGTCGACCGCACCCGCACCTACACGGTCGCCGAGGCGGTGGCGCTGGTGAAGCAGCTGGCGTACGCCAAGTTCGACGAGACCGTGGACGTGGCGGTGAACCTCGGGGTGGACCCGCGGCACGCCGACCAGGTGGTGCGCGGGACCTGCGTGCTGCCGCACGGCACCGGCAAGTCGGTGCGCGTGCTGGTCATCGCGCAGGGCGACCGGGCCAAGGACGCGGAGGCGGCGGGCGCCGACTTCGTGGGGCCCGAGTTCATCCAGAAGCTGAAGGACGGCTGGCTCGAGTGCGACGTGATCGTCGCCACGCCCGACATGATGGGCCAGCTGGGCGCGCTGGGCCGGATCCTCGGCCCCCGCGGCCTCATGCCGAACCCGAAGGCCGGCACGGTGACGATGGACGTCGCCCGGGCGGTCCGGGAGATCAAGGCCGGCAAGATCGAGTTCCGCGTCGACAAGACGGGGAACGTGCACGCGCCGGTCGGCAAGGTCTCGTTCGGCGCGACGCAGCTCGCGGAGAACGTGCAGGCGTTCATGGACACCATCGCGCGCGCCAAGCCGGCGGCGGCGAAGGGCACCTACATCCGGTCGGCGACGGTCTCGAGCACGATGGGGCCGGGCGTGCGGCTGGACACGGCGGGGTACCGGTGATGAGCCAGGCCAAGAACGAGCGCACCGCCGTCGTCGAGCGGCTGGCCGAGCAGCTGAAGGGGTCGCCCACGCTGTACGTGACCGACTTCAGCGGGCTCAACGTGGCGAAGATGACCGACCTCCGCCGCCGGCTCCGCCAGGCGGGGGCCCGGTACGTGGTGGTCAAGAACACGCTCGCGAAGCGGGCGCTGCACACGAACGAGATCACCTCGTTCGACGCGCACCTCAAGGGCCCGGTGGGCATCGTCCTCGCGGGGACGGACCCGCTGCCGGCCGCCAAGGTGCTCGGCGAGTTCGCGAAGGAGTCGGAGAACCGGCCGGCGGTGAAGGCCGGGTTCGTCGACGGCAAGGCGGTCGAGCCCGCGTTCGTCAAGCGGCTCGGCGAGCTTCCCTCGCGCGACGAGCTCCTCGGCCAGGTGCTCGGCTGCTTCAACGGCGTTCTCTACCAGGTGGTTGCTGCGCTCGAGGCGCTTCGCGACCAGCGTCAGTCCCAGGGCAATTAAGTCAGGCACGGAGAGTCCAGCATGTCGACCACGCTGAGCAACGAGCAGATCCTCGAGGCCATCGGCAGCAAGACCGTCGTCGAGCTCGCGGAGCTCATCGACGCCTTCAAGGCGAAGTTCAACGTCACCGTCGCCGCGGTCGCGGCCGCCCCGGCGGGCGGCGCGGGCGGCGGCGCCGCCGCGGTCGAGGAGAAGACCGAGTTCGCGGTCGTCCTCAAGGACGCGGGCGCGAAGAAGATCCAGGTCATCAAGGTGGTCCGCGAGATCACCAGCCTGGGCCTCAAGGAGGCGAAGGACGCGGTGGACAACACCCCGTCCACGCTGAAGGAGGGGATCTCCAAGCAGGAGGCCGAGGAGATCAAGAAGAAGCTCGAGGAGCAGGGCGCCACGGTCGAGCTGAAGTAGCCCCCGAGTCCCCGCCCGGCCGCACCTGGCCGGGCGGGCCCCGGCGGCCCTACTTCAGCGAGACGCGCGTGCGCGAAGCGATCAGTCAGTCCTGAGTGTCCGCTCAAGCCCCAGGAATCCCCGCCCGGTGCGGGGGTTCCGTGCTGGGGCCGTTCGTGTTGCCCGATAGTCGCGTGAGAGTCGAGTGAGGCCCATGTCCGAGACCCGTCCCGTCATCACGTTCAGCAAGCGCGGCACCGCCATGCCGATGCCGCACCTGCTGGACATCCAGACGCAGGCGTTCCGGTCGCTCCTGGTGCCGGAGGATGCCCAGGGGAACCGCCAGGACGTCTCGCTGGAGCGGGTGTTCCGCGATCTGTTCCCGATCACCGACGTGAACGGGAAGTACAGCCTCGACTTCCTCCGGTACTCCCTGGGGGAGCCGAAGTACTCGGTCGAGGAGTGCATCGAGCGCGACATGACCTACGCCGCGCCCCTCAAGGCCACGCTGCAGCTCGTGGTCTTCGAGGAGGTCGAGGGCGACCGCCGCCCGAAGAACATCATCGAGAAGGAGGTCTACCTCGGCGAGCTGCCGATCATGACCCCCCTCGGGACGTTCGTGATCAACGGGGCCGAGCGCGTGGTCGTGTCGCAGCTGCACCGCTCCCCGGGCGTGGTGTTCGAGGAGGACACCCACCCCAACGGGCAGCGGCTCTTCTCGGCACGGATCATCCCCTTCCGGGGCTCGTGGGTCGAGTTCACGATCGACATCCACGACGTGATCTACGTCCACATCGACAAGAAGAAGAAGTTCCCCGCCACGGCGCTCCTGCGCGCCTTCGGCTACGGCCAGAACGCCGACATCCTGAAGCTCTTCTTCGCCACGAAGGAGCTCTCGATCGTCGGCAAGGCCGAGTCGCGGCAGGAGAAGCGCGAGCTCCTCGGGGCGCTCCTCGCCGAGGACGTGCCGAACCCCGAGGACCCGTCGGGCGACCCGCTGGGCCGGATGGGCGAGGAGCTCACCCCGGAACGGGTGAACGCGATGCGCCACGTCGGGGTCAAGGCGGTGCGGGTCTTCGCCGGCTACACCCAGCTCGACCTCCGCGAGGACGAGCAGCCGACCACCACGCGCGAGCGGGCCAACCCGGTGCTCGCCTTCGCGGTGGCCGATCCCGACGGCGAGGTCCTCGCCGAGGCGGGGGCGGAGCTCACCGAGGCGCTCCGGGAGAAGATCCTCTCGGCCGGCGTGCACAAGGTCGAGGTGCTCCTCCCGGCGGGCCGGGGCGAGTCGCCGCTCATCAAGAACACCCTGGCCAAGGACCCGACCCACTCGGAGTCCGAGGCGCTCGAGCAGATCTACGCCCTCCTCCGGCCCGGCGACGCGCCGAACCTGGAGACGGCGCGGCAGCAGATCCAGAAGCTCTTCTTCAACCCGAAGCGCTACGACCTCGGGCGCGTGGGGCGGTACAAGATCAACCAGCGGCTCGGGCTCAAGATCGACCCGAACCACACCGTCCTCACCGAGGAGGACTTCGTCGCGATCGTCCGGTACCTGATCGACCTGCACGACGGCCGCGGGTACACCGACGACATCGACCACCTCGGCAACCGGCGCATCCGGTCGGTGGGCGAGCTCATCGCGAACCAGTTCTCGGTCGGCCTCTCGCGCATGGCGCGGCTCGTCAAGGAGCGGATGAGCATCAACTCGGACCCCGAGAAGATCTCGCTCGACGACCTCGTGAACGCGCGCACCGTCTCGGCGGTGATCCAGGCGTTCTTCGGGAGCTCGCAGCTCTCGCAGTTCATGGACCAGACGAACCCGCTGGCGGAGCTGACGAACAAGCGCCGCCTCTCGGCGCTGGGCCCGGGCGGCCTCACGCGCGAGCGCGCGGGCTTCGAGGTCCGCGACGTGCACTACTCGCAGTACGGGCGCATGTGCCCGATCGAGACGCCGGAAGGCCCGAACATCGGCCTCATCACGAGCCTCTCGACGTACGCGCGGATCAACGACCTCGGCTTCATCGAGACGCCGTACCGCGTGGTGAAGGGCGGCCGCGTCACCGACGAGCTGCGCTGGCTCTCGGCGAGCGAGGAGGAGGGCTACGCCGTCGCGCAGGCGAACGCCTCGGTGGACGCGACGGGCCGGTTCACCGACCAGCTCGTGCTCTGCCGCAAGGGTGACGACTACCCGCTGCTCGTGCCGGAGCGGATCGACTTCATGGACGTGGCGCCGGAGCAGCTCGTCTCCATCGCCGCGGCGCTCATCCCGTTCCTCGAGCACGACGACGCGAACCGCGCGCTCATGGGCTCGAACATGCAGCGCCAGGCGGTGCCGCTCCTCTTCCCGCAGGCGCCGGTGGTGGGCACGGGCCTCGAGGAGAAGGTGGCGCGGGACTCGGGCGCGGTGATCATCGCGCGGCGCGGCGGCACGGTGGTGCGCGTCACCGCCGACGAGATCATCGTGGACGCGGGCCTCGAGGGGCTCCGCGGCGGCGACCAGCCGCTCGCGCGGCTCCACCAGTACGACCGCTACCGCGTGCGGAAGTTCTGGCGCACCAACCAGGACACCGCGATCAACCAGCGGCCGCTCGTGGCGCTGCACCAGCAGGTGACCGCCGGCCAGATCATCGCCGACGGCCCGGCGACCGACCACGGCGAGCTCGCCCTCGGCAGCAACGTGCTGGTCGCGTTCATGCCGTGGTACGGGCACAACTTCGAGGACGCGATCGTCCTCTCCGAGCGCCTGGTGAAGGACGACGTCTACTCGTCCATCCACATCCAGGAGCTCGAGCTCCACGTCCGCGACACCAAGCGCGGCCAGGAGGAGATCACGCGCGAGATCCCGAACGTCTCCGACGAGGCGGTCGTGGACCTCGACGAGCGCGGCATCGTGCGCATCGGCGCGCACGTGAAGCCGGGCGACATCCTCGTCGGCAAGATCACGCCGAAGGGCGAGACCGAGCTCTCCCCCGAGGAGAAGCTCCTCACGGCGATCTTCGGCGAGAAGGCGAAGGACGTGAAGGACTCCTCGCTCAAGGTCCCGCCGGGGATGGCCGGCGTGGTCATCGACGTGAAGATCTTCAGCCGCGTCGAGGACCAGGTGGTCGAGAAGGACCGCGGCGAGCGGATCGGCGAGGTGCGCCGGGTGGAGTCGGAGGAGAAGGCGCGGATCTCCTCGGTCATGTTCGAGGAGCTCGCCGAGCTGCTCGACGGGCAGGAGGTGGCGCTCATGCTCAAGGCCGGGACGGTGGAGGAGTACCGGCCGGCGGGCACGAAGCTCACGAAGGCCCTCCTCGCCGACGTGGACCTCGCCGACGTGGACCTCAAGACGCTGCGCGTGGCCAACAAGGCCGCGAACGAGCGGATCCGGGCCACGATCGACGCCGCGGCGCGCGAGCGCGCCAAGGTCGAGGAGAAGGCCGAGGACCAGATCGACAAGATCCTCCAGCCGGACGAGCTGCCCCCGGGCGTCATCCAGCTGGTGAAGGTGTACATCGCCGAGAAGCGGAAGATCTCGGTGGGCGACAAGATGGCGGGCCGCCACGGCAACAAGGGCATCGTGGCCCGCATCGTCCCCGAGGAGGACATGCCGTTCCTGCCGGACGGCACCCCGGTGGACATCGTCCTCAACCCGCTCGGCGTGCCGAGCCGCATGAACGTGGGCCAGATCCTCGAGACCCACCTCGGGTGGTGCGCGCGGATCCTGGGCTTCGAGGCGAAGACCCCCGTGTTCCGCGGCGCCGACGAGGGCGAGATCGGGCTCCTGCTCCGGCTGGCGGGCCTCCGCTGGGCGGCGCAGGCGCTGCACCTGGCGGCGCCGGCCCCGGCGCTCGACGCCGAGCTGATCGAGCAGATCGTCGAGGACCTCAAGAGCCAGGACGCCGTCCGGCTCGAGCTGGCGGGGGTGAGCGTCCTCGCCGGCGCGAAGATGCACGCCGGCACCCGGGCGCTCGGCGAGGGCTTCGCGGCCTTCGTGCGCGCGGCGGCCGGGGAGCTGGCGGCGCGCGAGCTGGCGCAGCGCGCGGTCGAGGCCGAGCACCACCGGGCCCTCGGCGCGGACGCGAAGCTCCTCAAGGAGCTCGAGGCGGCGGCCAAGGCGGCGCCGGCCGAGGCCCTCGCGGCGGCCGGGAAGCCGAAGCTGGGCGCCCTGCTCGCCGGCGGGAAGGACGCGGCGCTCGACGCGGCCGCGGACGAGCTGCTCCGGGTCGCGGGGCTCACCCCCGCGGGCAAGGCGCGGCTGCGGGACGGGCGCTCCGGGCAGGTGTTCGGGAGCGACGTCACGGTGGGCTCGATCTACATGCTGAAGCTGAGCCACCTCGTGGACGACAAGATCCACGCGCGCTCGATCGGGCCGTACTCGCTGGTCACGCAGCAGCCGCTCGCCGGCAAGGCGCAGTTCGGCGGCCAGCGGTTCGGCGAGATGGAGGTGTGGGCGCTGGAGGCCTACGGCGCCTCCCACACCCTGCAGGAGATGCTCACGGTCAAGTCGGACGACGTCACGGGCCGCAGCCGCGTGTACGAGGCGATCGTCAAGGGACAGAACCTGCCCGAGCCGGGCATCCCGGAGTCGTTCAACGTGCTGGTGAAGGAGCTCCAGGCCCTGGGGCTCAAGGTCACGCTCGGCACCACCGACAGCGGCGACGAGTAAGAGGGACCCATGATCGATTTCCGCAGCGGGCGGGAGCAGAAGAGCTCCGCGTTCGACTACATCAGCATCCGCATCGCGAGCCCCGACGAGATCCGGGGCCCGAAGGATCCGAAGGAGCGGGAGCGCGCCGAGTTGCAGGGGCAGCGCTACTGGTGGTCCTGGGGCGAGGTGACGAAGCCCGAGACCATCAACTACCGCTCGTTCAAGCCGGAGAAGGACGGCCTCTTCTGCGAGCGGATCTTCGGCCCGGTCAAGGACTGGGAGTGCCACTGCGGCAAGTACAAGCGCATCCGCTACCGCGGGGTCATCTGCGACCGCTGCGGCGTGGAGGTCACGCTCTCGAAGGTCCGGCGCGAGCGCATGGGCCACATCGAGCT
>JBAIWX010000119.1:0-8448 GCA_037916975.1 Gemmatimonadales bacterium | reverse complement strand
TGATGGTGGACGAGAATAGGCCTTTTTGCTCCGTGAGTTCACAAATCGCTGCTCTGATACTGGAAAAAGCATTCGATGACCTCGATGCGCCTGTGCAGCAGGTCTGCACGTTAGATGCACCCTCCATCTACAGCCCACCTTTGGAAAAAGTCCAATTGCCGACACCCGAAAGGATCGTGAGCAAAGTGCTGGACATCTGCTAAGCCGCCGTATGCCTTCTTTCATCGAAATGCCGAAGCTGAGTGACACCATGACCGAGGGGACATTGGTGAAATGGCGCAAAACCATTGGGGAACCCGTCCAGATGGGCGACGTAATCGCCGAAGTGGAGACCGACAAGGCGGTGATGGAACTGCTCGCGCGGGCGGCAGGGACGCTGCTCGCGCACGTGGTGCCGGGCTGGATCGCGTGCGCCAGCAGCGTCCCCGCCGCGCGCGCGACGAGCTCCATCACCGCCTTGTCGGTCTCCACCTCGGCGAGGACGTCGCCCACGGCGACCGCGTCGCCGGGCTGCTTCTTCCACTCGACCAGGCGCCCCTCCTCCATCGTGGGCGAGAGCGCCTCCATCACCACCGTCGTCGCCATCGGGCTACTCCAGGTAGAGCACGCGCTTGGCGGCCGCGATCACCTTCGGCGGGTCCGCCTTGGCGGCCTTCTCGAGGTGCTTGTTGTAGGGCATCGGCACGTCGGCGCCTGTCACCCGGAGCACCGGGGCGTCGAGCTCGTCGAAGATCTCGCGCTGGATCTCGTCCACCACCTGCGCGCCGACCCCGGCGAACGCCCATCCCTCCTCCACCACGACGCAGCGGTGCGTCCGCGCCACCGACTCGAGGATCGCCGGGACGTCGAGCGGCCGGATGGTGCGCAGGTCGAGCACCTCGGCGCTGATCCCCTCCTGCGCCAGCTGCTCGGCGGCCTTGAGCGCCACCTGCACCGACTTGGAGTGGCAGACCAGGGTGAGGTCGGTGCCGGCGCGCTTCACGTCCGCCTTGCCGATCGGCACGAGGTGCTCGCCCTCGGGCACCTCGCCCTTGGTGTTGTAGAGCATCTCGCCCTCGATGAACACGATCGGGTCCTCGTCGCGGATCGCGCTCTTGAGGAGCCCCTTCGCGTCCGCCGGCGTCGCGGGCATCACGACCTTGAGCCCCGGCACGTGCGCATACCACGACTCGAACGCCTGCGAGTGCTGCGACGCGAGCTGGAGCGCGGCACCGCCCGGGCCGCGGAAGACGATCGGGCACGCCACCTGCCCGCCGGACATGTAGCGGAGCTTGGCGGCGGCGTTCACCACCTGGTCGATGGCGAGGAGCGCGAAGTTCCAGGTCATGAACTCGATCACGGGGCGGAGCCCCGCCATCGCCGCGCCGACGCCGAGGCCGGCGAAGCCGAGCTCGGTGATCGGCGTGTCCACCACGCGCATCGGCCCGAACTCGTCGAGCAGCCCGCGGCTCACCTTGTAGGCGCCCTGGTAGACGCCGACCTCCTCGCCCATGAGGAACACGCCGCCGTCCCGCGCCATCTCCTCGCGGAGCGCCTGGTTGAGCGCGTCTCGGTAGGTGAGGACCGCCATCACGCCTCCCCGCCCAGGGGGGCGTAGACGTCGGCCCAGAGCGCCTCGGGCGCCGGGTCGGGCGCCGCGTCGGCGAACCGGTAGGCGTCCTCCACCTCGGTGATGACGTCCGCGTCGAGCGCCTTGACCCCCTCGTCGTCGAGCACGCCGTCGTCCGCGAGGCGCTTCGCCCAGACGGTGATGGGGTCGCGCTTCCGGTGCTCCTCGACCTCCTCGCGCGTCCGGTAGTGGCCGTGGATCGGGTCGGACATCGAGTGGCCCATGAAGCGGTAGGTCCGGATCTCGAGGAGCGTCGGGTGCTTCTCCGTGCGCGCCCGCTCCACCGCGCGCGCCGTGGCGCGGTAGACCTCGAGCACGTCCTGCCCGTCCACCACCTCGTTCGCCATGTCGTAGGAGCAGGCCCGCTCGGAGATGTCGTAGATCGCGCTCGCGCGCTCGAGCGCCGTCCCCATGCCGTAGCGGTTGTTCTCGCAGATGTAGATCGCCGGGAGCTTCCAGAGCGCCGCCATGTTGAGCGCCTCGTGGAAGGCCCCGTTGTTCACGGCCGCCTCGCCGAACCAGCAGACCGCCACGCGGTCCTCGTCGCGGTACTTGCTCGCGAAGGCGAGCCCCGTCGCGAGCGGGATGTGCCCGCCGACGATGCCATGGCCGCCCAGGAAGCCCAGCGAGGCGTCGAAGAGGTGCATCGAGCCGCCCTTCCCGCCCGAGCACCCCGCCGCCTTGCCGAAGAGTTCCGCCATGCAGGCGCGCGCGGAGAGCCCGCGGGCGAGCGCGTGGCCGTGCTCCCGGTAGCTCGTGACGAGGTAGTCCTGCGGGCCGAGCGCGGCGATCGAACCCACCGCCACCGCCTCCTGCCCGATGTAGAGGTGGCAGAAGCCGCCGATCTTGCCGAGGCTGTACGCCTCGCCTGCCTTTTCCTCGAAGCGGCGGATGAGGAGCATCTGGCGGAGCCACTGGCGCCACGACTCGGCGGTCGCGGCGTCGATGGCGGGGGGCGCGGCCTTCGAGGCTGCTGTACGGGCCATGATCGTCAGGAAGGGGTGGCCGCCCGGGCCTTGTCCACCTGCTCCCAGGCGTGGTAGCTCGACCGCGTGAGGGGGCTCGCCTCGACGTGGGCGAAACCCATCCGGAGGCCGAGCTCGCGCAGCTCCGCGAACTCCTCCGGCGTGTAGTAGCGCACGATCGGCAGGTGCGCGTCCGACGGGCGCAGGTACTGGCCGAGCGTGAGGATGTTCACGTCGCTCCGGCGCAGGTCCCGCATGCAGGTCACCACCTCGTCCCACTCCTCGCCCATGCCGAGGATGATCCCCGACTTGGTGAGGGCGTCCGGGCCCCCCAGCCGGCGCGCGGCCGCGAGCAGCTGGAGCGCCCGGTCGTACCGGCCGCCCGGCCGTGCGAGGCGATAGAGCCGCTCCGCCGTCTCGAGATTGTGGTTGAGGATGTCGGGCCGGGCCTCCATCACGATCCGGAGCGCCCGCTCGGAGCCCTTGAAGTCGGGGATCAGCACTTCCACCGACGTCCCGGGCATCCGGGCCCGGATCTCGGTGATGCAGCCCGCGAATGCCTCCGCGCCCCCGTTCTCGAGGTCGTCCCGGTCCACGGAGGTGATGACCACGTGCTCGAGCCCCATCCGCGCCACCGCCTCCGCGAGCCGGACCGGCTCGACAGGGTCGTAGGGCTGGGGCGTCCCGTGGGCCACGGCGCAGTAGGTGCAGTTCCGGGTGCAGACGTCGCCCAGGATCATGAAGGTCGCCGCCTTGTGCTCCCAGCACTCCCCGATGTTCGGGCAGCGGGCCTCCTCGCACACCGTGTGGAGGCCCAGCTCGCGCATCATGGACTTGATCTGGAGGTAGCTGGGGCCCCCCGGGGCCTTCACCTTGAGCCACGACGGCTTCCGGGCGACGGCGAGGGGGACGGGGGCGCCCTCGGAGGGGTTCGAGGGCTGGCGGGTCAACTGGACGAGCGGCACTGCCACGACGCATCTCCTTCCGCCGGGGTGGCCGGCGGGCTGAAGGCGCCTAAAGGTACATGCACCCTCGTGACGGGGCCACCGTGCGCCCCGCCGGCCGGCCATTATCTTACGGCGGTTCCGTCACTTCCAGACCTCGAGCGGGAGTCCTTCATGTCGCGTGGGCGCTCGTCCCTCCTCCTTGCGCTGGCGCTCTCGGGCGCCGGCTGCGCCGCCAACAAGTCCTTCGCCTCGGCCTCCCGGTTCGACGCCGGCGTGGGGCCGGCGGACGCCGTCACCTGTGTCAGGCAGAACCTCGAGAAGCTCGGCTACCGCATCGGCCGGATGAACCCGGGCGAGGGCTTCATCGAGGGCACGAAGCTCCAGCAGGTCGTCGAGGCCGACGTGCAGACGGTGAAGCGCGGGCACCTCATCACCATGAAGGCCGTCCCGAATGCTGCCGGCGCCACGAGCGTGGACCTGAGCGTCATCGGGCTGCAGGACCGGCGGACCTACGCCGGCCCCCGGACCGACCAGGTCGAGCCGACGGAGCAGGGGAAGCAGGACCTCGCGGCCGTCCGGCAGGCCTGCTTCCCGGCGCCGAACTGAGGGGAAGGGACCGGTCGGGCGCCCCGGGCGCAGGGCCGGGCGGAAAACAGGAAGGGCGGCCCCGAGGGGCCGCCCTTCGTGCTTCCAGCCGGTGAGGGCTTAGAAGAACAGCATCAGGCCAACCGCCGGGGCGATCGACTTGTTCTTGTTCTGGCCGGTCGGCGTGGCGCCGTTCAGCTTGCCCTTGGTCTCGGCGTAGTTGAACTCGCCCACCACCTTGAGCGACTTGGTCGCCTGGTAGTAGATGCCGCCCGAGATGAGGCTGTTGGTGGTCTTGAAGTCCTCGCCATCCGCCTTCTCGGCGGTGGAGGCCTTCAGGATGCTGGCGCCGTAGCTGCCGGCGATCGTGACCTTGCTGCCCTCGGGGGTGTAGCCGAGCTGCCCGATGAAGCCGAACGACTTGCGGAGCTCATCGCCGCCGCTCGTCGCGCTCACGAAGCCCACGGCCTCGTTGCCGAACAGGGTGGTGCCCAGGCCCTTGCCCGCGTAGCCCGACGCGACGATCGAGAAGCCCGACTTGGCGTACTTGAGGCCGCCCGACGCGCCGAACGACGACGCGGTCTTGGTGGTGGCGCCGCGGGTCTTCACGCTCTGGGCGGTGCCGCCGAGCCAGCCGGTGAAGCCGCTCTGCGAGTAGGTGAACTCCGCCTCGACACGCGGGAGCTTGATGTCGTCGTAGTTGCCGAGCGCGGCCGCCTCGAAGAGGCCGATGCTGAACTGCGCCGGCTTGCCCGCGACGGTCGAGTACGTCATCTGCGCGCGGAACTGCGGATAGATGTAGCCGTAGCCGATGCGGCCGAGCGTGGTGCCGCCGCCGGCGCCGGTCTGGAAGCTCGAGCCGGTGCCACCGATGCCGAAGAGGGTCTGGTCGGTGAGGATGTTCTGCCGGCTGAAGAGGCCGAGCTCACGACCGGCGAGGATCTGGCCCCAGCTGCCGCCGACGGTCAGGTAGACCTGACGCATGTCGATCTGGGCGCCGAAGCAGTCGTTCACGCCGGCGCCGCAGTTGATCTGCGGGGCGAAGCCGAAGTGCACGCCGAGGTCGGTGTTGCCCTCCTTGCCCTTCGCATCGAACACCGCGAAGGCCGGGAGGAGGCCGGTGCGGATCCGGGTCTCCTGCAGGCTGACCGTCCCGGCGCCCTCGGGCACCAGGCCGCCCGGGAAGTCGGTGTTGCCGTTCTTGTTGAGGCTCTCATACGTCAGGAACGCATTCACGTTGCCCGAGAACGTGAAGTTCCAGCCGTTGCTCATCTGCATCGTGAGCTGGGCGGAGGCGGTATTCGCCACGAGGGCGAGTCCCGCAACGACCAATCCGAGACGCTTCATAGCTTCCTTCTCCATTACAGGGGTGAACTGCGTCCTGCATGCTGTCCTGCGACGAGACCAGCTTCAGGGCGGACCGCGATCCGCCGGGTCCAACCAGCGCTTACCGCGAGGCGACCTCCACCGGTGAGGGATGGCGCGCATGTGCCGCCCGGCGCCAAAGGGTGCCCGGCCGGGCGACGAAGGATGCAGCACTGTAGGGGGAGGCGCCGGGGCCGGCGGTGACGTCGAAATGCGGAAGGGCACGGATGCGCGCGCCGGAGCACGCGGGCCGGGGCCGATTTCGCCCGGGATTGCCGGCACTCGCCGGAGCGGACTGGGCGATGGCCCAGTCCGTCCCGTTCGCCGTCAGGGTACCCCGATTGGCTCCACCCATCTCGTCGCGCCTCGTTCCGTGGTACGGCCGCTTCCTTCACCGAGGAAGCCGGCCGGGCCCGCGGGCCCTCGCGCGACCGTTCCCTGGTCGCGGCCCGCCGACGATTCCGGGACGCTCACCTGCCCACCGACGGGGCTGGCAGCCCGGAGCTGACCAGTCCCTGTTACACCAATAGCCGTCAGGCCGACGGAACAGCCGGACCTCTGCTGGGTTTGACCGTCTTTCAAAATGGCACGGTGTCCGGCAACGTCAAGACCCCCGGCCTTCACGACCCCGGCGGCAAGCCGCTGCCGGAGTTGGGGTTACCGGAAGAGCACCGCCGCCTTGAGCAGCGTGTTCCAGAGTCCCCAGCCCAGTGGCACCCCGACGGCGACCCACGCCGCGGCCACAACCAGCCAGCTCCCCGTGCTCGGGCGAGACCCTTCATCGGACATCGCGGTCACTCCCCGATGTAAGAAGTTGCAGCGCGGTGCTCACCTGCCGCCCGCCGCGCCGGCCGCGGGCGCCTCCTCCCGCATGAACCGATCTTCGCTCACCGGGCGCACCATCAGGTTGCAGCAGAAGCCGAGCACGAGGAACCCCGCCAGGATGTACATCGTCGTGCCGTACGCTTCGGCGGCAGGAACGCCGCGATCCAGCTGGAACTGCCGGATGTTGGTGATCACGAACGGGCCGAGGAGGCCCGCCACCGACCAGCTGGTGAGCAGCCGCCCGTGGATCGCTCCCACGAAGGATGTCCCGAACATGTCGGCGAGGTAGGCCGGGATCGTGGAAAAGCCGCCCCCGTACATCGTGAGGATCAGGACGAAGATCCCCACGAACAGGACCGTGCTCCCGAGATGGCCTGCCGTCGGCACCAGCGCGTAGAGGATGGCCCCGAGCACGAAGAAGATCATGTAGGTCCGGCGGCGGCCCAGCCGGTCGGAGAGCGACGCCCACCCGAGGCGGCCGAAGATGTTCGCCAGGCTCAGGAGCCCGGTGAAGCCGGCCGCGATGCTCGCCACGTCCTTCTTCTGCGCCTCGGAGAGCTGCGCCAGCGGGAGGTCGAGGCCGATCAGGCGCCCGCCGAAGATCTCCTGGATCATCGGGGAGGCGAGCGACAGCACGCCGATCCCGGCGCTCACGTTGAGGAGCAGCACCCCCCACAGCGCCCAGAACTGGGGCGTCTTCCAGGCGGTGGCCACGTGCACGTTGCGCGTGGTGACCATGGCGCTCGCGGCCGTCGCCGGGGGCGTCCAGCCCGCCGGCTTCCATCCCGGGGCGGGGACCCGGTAGCCGAACGCGCCCGCCAGCATCGCGACGAAGTACACGCCGGCCAGGACGAGGAAGGTCTCGTAGACCCCCACCGAGGTCGGCGTCGCGAAGTGCTTCATGAGCCGGTCGGCGAGCGGCGCGCCGATCATGGCGCCCCCGCCGAACCCCATGATGGCGAGCCCGGTGGCGAGCCCGCGGCGGTCGGGGAACCACTTGATGAGGGTCGAGACGGGCGAGATGTAGCCGAGGCCGAGGCCGCAGCCCCCGATCACGCCGAGGCCGAGCCAGAGGAGCGCGATCTGGTGCAGCTTGATCCCGATCGCCGAGACGAGGAAGCCGCCGGCCCAGCAGAAGGCCGCCGTCACGCCGGCACGGCGGGGCCCGACCTTCTCGAGCCACGCGCCGAAGGCGGCGGCCGAGCTGCCGAGGAAGAAGATCGCGACGGAGAAGGTGAAGTTGAGCTGGGTCACCTTCCAGTCGTCGGGGGCTGACTGGGTGACGCCGATGGCCTTGCTGAGCGGCAGCCAGAAGACGCTGAGGCCGTAGGCCATGCCGATCGAGAGGTGGATCGCGAGCGCCGCCGGCGGGACCAGCCAGCGGTTGAAGCCGGGCGGCGCGATCGTGCGTTCCCTGGACAAGAGTCCAGCCATGCGGGTGCTCCTCGACGGTGAGCGGGGTCGGGAGCGCGGGGCCGGCGCCCGGGCGGGCGCGCCGCGCGCGATCGGGGAGTCGGCGTCGCCGGGGGTCGGCGACGGATCGGTCAAAGTAAGGCGCGGTCCCCCGGGCGGCCAGCGGGCGGCGTCAGGGCCGCGGCGCGGGCTCGGCGAGCAGGGAGTCCACCACCGCCTCGAACTCGCGGGCCAGGGCGTCGTGCGCCGCGCCCGTCGCGGGGCCGTAGAAGCCCGCGTGGACCCGCCGAACCCGTCCATCCCGGCCGATGAAGAGGGTCGTCGGGAAGGCGACGAACCCCGAGAGCTGGGGGAGCGTTGCGGCGGCGGCCGCGACGTCGTTGGTGCCCGCGAGGAGGAGGGGCCACGGGATCCGGAACTTGTCGCGGAAGCGCCGGACGAGCGGCGCGTCCACCGTGCTGTCACCCGAGACCTCGTAGGCGAGGCCGACGATCTCGAGGCCGCGGTCGTGCCGGGTCGTCCAGAGCCGCACGAGGTCCGGGGCCGCCTCGTGGCAGGTCGGGCACCAGGTCCCGAAGATGTCCACCAGGAGCACCTTGCCCCGCCAGCGCGGCGCCTCGCTCGTCACGAGCCGCCCCTCGAGGTCGCGGAAGGCGAAGCGGAATGGGGCGGTGTCGGCGCGGGTGACCTGGGTCGGGAGCGTGAGGTGCGGCCGGCCGGTGCTCCGGACCGCGAGGAA
>JBAIWX010000118.1:0-18091 GCA_037916975.1 Gemmatimonadales bacterium | reverse complement strand
ACCGCACCACCCGGCCCGCCGGGGCCGCCGTGGATCTGGCGAAGAACTTCCACGCGATCCGGTTCGGGGCGGTCGGTGATCCGCGCGTGCCCGAGCTGGTGCACGCGCGCGACATCCTGCTCGGGCTGCGCATGCAGCTCGACCTGTACATCAACCTGCGCCCGGTCCGACTCCTCGACGAGCGGCTGACCCCGCTCAAGGGCAAGCGCCCCGGCGACGTCGACCTGCTGGTGTTCCGCGAGAACACCGAGGGCCTGTACGCCGGCGTGGGCGGCAACTTCAAGAAGGGCACCGCCGACGAGGTCGCGATCAACGAGGACGTCAACACCCGCAAGGGCGTCGAGCGCATCCTGCGCGCCGCCTACGAGGCCGCGCGCGGGCGGCGCAGCAAGCTGTGCATGTCCGACAAGGCCAACGCGCTCACCTACGCGCACGGCCTGTGGCAGCGCACCTGGAAGGAGCTCGCGCGCGAGTACCCCGACGTCGAGTCGAGCCACCTCTACGTCGACGTCGCTGCGATGGAGCTGGTGCGCGCGCCCGAGCGCTTCGACGTGATCGTCACCTCGAACATGTTCGGCGACATCCTCACCGACCTCGGCGCGGCGATCGTCGGCGGGCTGGGGCTGGCGGCCTCGGGGAACATCCACCCCGGCCGCTGCTCGCTGTTCGAGCCGGTGCACGGCTCGGCGCCCGACATCGCCGGGCAGGGCGTGGCCAACCCGCTGGGGGCGATCTCGTCGATGGCGATGATGCTGCGCCACCTCGGCGAGGACGCGGCGGCGGCGACGGTCGAGCGGGTGGTCGAGGACGTGGTGCGGCGCGGGCAGGTGACGCGCGATCTCGGCGGGACGCTGACGACGCGCGAGGCGGGAGAGGCGGTCCGTGGCGTCCTCGAGAAAGCCCCCTAGCGGGGGGCAGGGCGCGTTCGACTTCGGGCCGCGGCAGCCGCCGCCGCTCGAGCTGCGCGAGCTGGAGCCGAGCGAGCCGGGCCCGCCGGGGCCGCCGCCCGACGACCAGCTCCCCGACCTGCGGCCGCGCCCGACCTTCCCGGCGTGGCGCCCGCCGCACGACCGGAGCCGGTACCTGCGCTTCCTGCCCTCGATCTTCCACGAGGCGGACTTCCTCGGGCGCATGCTGCTCATCCAGGAGACGATCTGGGAGCCGCTCGAGCGCCGGCAGGACCACATCCACATGTACTTCCATCCGCGCACCGCGCCCGCGCGGATGCTGCCGTTCCTCGGGGCGTGGCTCGACCTGGCGGTGAACCCGCTCGCCCCGGAGGACCGCCGCCGCCGGCTCCTCACGGAGGCGATGGACCTCTACCGCTGGCGCGGGACCGCGTATGGCCTCACGCGGATGATCGAGGTCGTCACCGGCATCACGCCCACCATCACCGAGGACCCGGCGCAGCCCTACGTCTTCCGGATCCGCGTGGACCTCCCCGCCGGCAGCGACGTGCGCAAGGAGGCGATCGAGGACCTCGTCCGGGCCAACAAGCCGGCGCACGTCGGCTACGTCCTCGAGGTGCGCCCATGACCGACGGCCGCGCCGAGCAGATCGGCGATCTCGAGCCGGTCCGCCTCCTCGGCACCGGGAACCTCGGCGAGACCTGGGTCTACCGGCACCGCACGACCGGGAAGCAGGTCGCCGTCAAGCTGATCCACGCCCGCCTCGCCGCCGATCCCGGGTTCGCGCAGCGCTTCCAGCGGACCATCGCGCGCGCCGCCGCCGTGCGGCACGAGCGGGTCGCGGCGCTCGAGAGCTTCGGGCTGGGCCAGCGCCCCTACGTCGTCTCGGAATGGGTGCAGGGCGGCTCGGTGCGCGACCTGCTCGAGGCACGGCGCGACGAGGTGCCGCTCGCGCTCGGCGCGGAGATCGTGCGCCAGGCCGCCGAGGGGCTCGCGGCGCTCCACGCGCGGCAGCTGGTGCACCGGGACGTGAAGCCCGAGAACCTGCTCCTCGCCCGCGAGCTGGCCGAGCGGGACGAGCAGCAGGTGAAGCTCAACGACGCGGGCTTCAGCGCCCTCCTCGAGAGCGACATGACCGTCGGCGCCATGATCTCGGGCGGGTCGCTCGCCTACCTCTCGCCCGAGCAGTGCCGGGGCCAGACGCCCGACGGGCGGAGCGACCTCTATTCGCTCGGCGTGGTGCTCTACGAGCTCGCCACCGGCTATCCGCCCTTCCAGGCGACCACCCTGGGCGACGCGGTCGCCAAGCACCTGAACGTCCAGCCGCCGGCGCCGAGCCAGGTGGCGCGCCGCGTGCCGCCGGCGCTCGAGGCGATCGCCCTCAAGTGCCTGCAGAAGGATCCCGGCCAGCGCTTCCAGTCCGCCGAGGAACTCGCGACGGCCCTCGCGGGGCTCATCCCGCAGCTCCGCGCCGCCGAGCCGGCCACGCCCGAGATCGAGATCGCGCCGGCCCGGCCCGCGGGCGGCATCCGCGTGAAGGTGCCGGGCGCCGGCGGGCAGGCGCCGCCGAAGCCGGCCGGCGGTCCGATCAAGGTCCACCTCAACGCGCCGGGCACGCCGGCGGCCCCTGCGGCGAAGGCGCCCACGCCCGCCGCCCCGCCGCCCACGCCTCCCGCGGCGTCCCCACCGCCGATCCGCGAGGAGGAGCTCGGCTTCGGCGAGACCGTCGTCGTGCGCCGCGAGCGGCCGCCGGAGGAGCGCCCGCCCGAGCGGAAGCCCGCCGCGGCGTTCCAGAGCAAGCGCATCCGCGTGACGGTGGATCGCGAGGTGCTGCAGGTGATGCCGGGCCAGGACGCGATCGTCGTCGTCACGCTGATGAATGCCGGCCGCACCGTGGACCACTACACGCTGGGCATCGACGGCATCCCGGCGAGCTGGCTCCGCCTGCCGCCGGCGCCGACGCGACTCAACCCCGGCGAGCGGGCCACCGTCCCGCTCACGATCGCCGTGCCGCGGACGCCGGAGGCACGCGCCGGCGACTACGTCGTGAACCTCACCGCGAGCTCCCGCGACACCCCCGGCGAGGCGGGCATGGTCACCTGCCGCTGGACGGTGCTCCCGTTCTCGGCGACCCGGCTCGAGGTGGCCCCGGGGCGCACCCGCGGATGGCGCCGGGGCAAGTACCAGGTGTCGGTCCGGAACGACGGCAACTGCGGCACCGCGGTCACGCTCTCGGCGGCCGACGAGGAGCGGCGGCTCCTGCACCGGTTCACCCCCGCGGCGCTCCAGCTCGAGCCCGGGCAGGGGACCACCGTCGCCCTGCAGGTGGACGCCCCGCTCAAGGCCTTCGGGATGTCGTCCACGTGGGGCTTGAGCGTCCGCGCGAAGTCGGAGTCGGCGGCCACCCAGGGGGGCCGCGCCACGGACCAGCCGGCGCAGCAGGCGCAATTCGTCCAGCGGCCGATCATCCCCGCGTGGATCCTCCCGATCCTCCTCATCCTCGCGGCGCTCGGCGGCTGGTACGTCACCATGAAGCGCCAGCGGAACGTCGAGATCGTGAAGAAGACGGCCACCATGACCGTGGGCGACGACTTCACCTTCGAGGCCCGCGTGCTCGACGGCTTCAAGGACGTCGTGCCCGGGGTGCCGGTGCGGTGGACCTCGAGCGATTCCTCCACCGCCGTCGTGAGCGACTCCGGCACCGTGGAGGCGGCGCGCGAAGGGCAGGTCGTCATCTCCGCGATCGTCGGCCGGAAGACCCAGGAGATCCAGGTCACGATCGTCTCGGCGCGCGTCCAGACGGTGGCCCTCGCGCCCTCGGCGCCGATGCGCCTCAAGCCGGGGGACACGCGGCTGCTCCGCGCCACGGCGAAGGACAAGGACGGCCAGGTCGTCGCCCGCAAGATCCAGTGGAGCTCGAGCGACGCCTCGGTGGCCACGATCGGCCCCGACGGGAGCCTCGTCGCCAAGGGCCCGGGCAAGACCGTCATCTCGGCCCAGGCCGACGAGGCGATGGCCACGGTCGCCGTCGCCGTGGACAGCATCAAGGTCGCCGGCCCGCCGCCCGAGCCGCCGCCCGAGGAGTGCATCGACTACGACGCGGCCGCCCTCGCCATCAAGAAGGGGAAGAGCGGCTGGTCGCTCCTCATGAACGGCGGCGTCGAGCTCAAGCGCCTCGACAACAAGGACGACGCGGAGGCGGCGCGCCTCGTCGCGCGCCAGTTCACCCGCTACTGCACCCTCGGCCGGAAGAGCAAGCGGCCGAGCCCGAGCCAGTTCCTCATCGAGTTCTGGCAGGGCGGCACCGGGGCGACCACGGCGCTCAAGAAGCAGGACTGCGTGGACTACGACCAGAAGAAGCTCACCATCCAGGCGAAGGAGCCGGACGGCGTCGGCCTCATGGAGGGCAAGAAGGTGCTGCTCTGGGCCGACAACGAGAAGGATGCGAAGCGCATCTGGCAGGAGGCGGTCAACTACACCAGCATGTGCTTCATCGGGAAGAACAACAAGCGCCCCGACCGGCGCGAATACACCCTCCAGTACTGGCGCTGACCCGCCGACGATGAGCTCATCCGCTTCCGGTCTCTGGATCACCGTCGGCACGTCGGCCCTCCCGGTCGGCGCGCCGCTGGCGGTCGCCCCGCTCCAGGCCGCACTGGCCCGGACGCACGAAGTCTTCGGCGCCCTCGCGGCGTCCACCCCGTTCGGCGCGCTCCTCCTCGCGCGCGACCGCGCCACCGGCGAGCTGATCGCCCTCGAGGTGGACGGCACCGACGCACCGGCGCGTGCCGAGGGCCGGCTCCGCGTGAAGGTGCGGCCGCTGCAGGAGACGGCCTTCGCCGAGGCCGACACGAGCTGTCCGCAGTGCCGCACGGCCCTCCCGGCGAACGCGAACTTCTGCGCGCGGTGCGGCGCCGACCTGCGGGCCCTCCCCGCCGCACAGGTGACCGCCGACCTGCTGCGCGAGTTGCGCCTCCGCGTCGGCGCCCAGTACGACGTGCTGGGCACGATGGAACGGAGCGGGGGGCGCGGCGTGGTCTTCGTGGCGCGGGAGCTCGCGAGCGGCCGGTTCGTGGCACTCCGCCCGAGCCGGAAGGGCGACGGCGCCTACGTCCTCACGCCGACCACGGCGCTCGACCGCACTGCCGGCCAGCTCGCGGACGAGGTCGCGAAGTTCCGCGCCTCGCAGGAGCGCGCGAAGGCGGCACCCGCGCCGCAGCGTGCGCCCGAGGTGGGCTTCACTCCCGTCGCGACGCCGGACGTCGAGGCGCCGGTGGCCGCGAGCGAGCCGGCGAAGTCCCGGTGGCCGCTGGTCGCGGCGCTCCTCGCGGTGATCGCGCTGCTCGCCGCGGTGGTGGTCCTCGTCGTGAAGGGCCGCCGCGAGGCCACGCCGCCGCCCGTGGTGCCGGGCACCGTCATCATCGGCGGGACGCTCCCCGAGGGCGCCGTGCTGCTGGTGGACGGGAAGAAGGCCGAGCCGCCGACGCTCTCGCTGCCGCCGGGGGTGTACGTCCTCCGCGTCGAGGCGAAGGGCAAGGAGCCCGCGAGCGAGCGCGTCGCGGTGACGTCCGGGCAGCGCGTCGTCTGGACGCCGACACTGGTGGCGCTCGCGCCGCCGCCGCCGCCCCCGTCGAAGGGGGGCGGGAAGAAGGCGACGCCGGGCTCGCCCTGCGCCACCTTCGCCGACCAGCTCGCGTGGGGCAAGGCGAAGCCGGCCTGCGAGGCGGAGGCCAAGGCCGGCTCGCTCCCCGCCATGCGGCGGCTGGGCCAGATGTACGAGAAGGGGCTCGGCGTGGATCCCGACGTGCGGCAGGCCGCGGACTGGTACCTCAAGGCGGGCCAGGACGGCGACGCCGAGGCCCAGTTCGCCCTGGGCGGCCTCTACCGCGACGGGCGCGGCGTGCGGAAGGACCCCAACATCGCCCTCGACTGGTACAACCGCGCCGCGAACCGCGGGCTCGTGCGCGCGATGCTCACGCTCGGCCAGTCCTACCTCGCCGGCGACCTCGGCAGGAAGGATCCCGCGCTCGCGTACAAGGCGTTCCGCTCGGCGGCGGACGCCGGCAACGCCGACGGCCAGTTCCAGGCGGCGCGGCTGCTGCTCGCGGGGCAGGGCGTCACCCGCGACGAGGCGGCCGGCCTCGACCTGCTGCGGAAGGCGGCGGCGCAGGGCCACGCGGAGGCGAAGGCGGAACTCGAGCGGCGAGGGAAGGCGTGATGACGGACGTGACCTGCGCCCGCTGCGGCGCGACCAGCGGCGGCGGCGACCGCTTCTGCCGGAATTGCGGCGCCCCGCTCGGGAGCGCGCCGCCGCCGCCCCCGCCCGACAGCTGGGAGGCCACGCTCGCGCGGCTGCGGGAGGCCACCGCGGACGAGTACGAGGTGGAGCGGGAGATCGGCCGGGGCGGCACCGCCGCCGTCTTCGTCGCGCGCGACAAGGCGCTCGCGCGGCGGGTGGCGATCAAGGTCGCGGCGCCGCAGCTCGCCTCCGATCCCGACATGATGCGGCGCTTCGGGCAGGAGGCGATCACGGCCGCGAACCTGCAGCACAGCAACATCGTCGCCGTGCACGCCGTCCGGCACCTCCCGGAACGCCGGCTCCACTACTTCGTGATGCAGTACGTGGAGGGGAAGCCGCTCCACCACGTGCTGCGCGAGCTCAAGCCCTGCCCGCTGCCCATCGTCCTGCACGTGCTGGCCGAGGTGGGGAGCGCCCTCGCCTACGCGCACGAGAACGGGGTCGTCCACCGCGACGTGAAGCCCGCGAACATCATCGTGGACGTGACCGGCGCCTGCCGCGTCACCGACTTCGGCATCGCCAAGATCGCGGACGCCACGAGCCAGACGAAGACGGGGATGTTCCTCGGCACCCCGATGTACGCCTGCCCCGAGAGCTGGGACCCGAAGAAGATCACCGCCGCCTCCGACCAGTACTCGCTCGGCGTGATCGTCTACGAGATGCTCGCCGGGCGGCTCCCCTTCGAGGGCTCGCAGCTCGACATCCTGCGCCAGCACACCTCGGCGCCGGTGCCGCCCGTCACCGCGTTCCGCCCCGACTGCCCGTCGGTGCTGAACCTCGCGGTGCTGCGGATGCTCGCGAAGAACCCGGCGGAGCGCTGGCCGACGCTGCACGAGGCCCTCGAGGCCTGTGGCGCGCACGAGCTCGGCATGGCCGATCCGCTGCGCCAGCGCTTCGCCCAGCTCGCCGGCGGGCCGCCGCCGGGCACCGTGCGCTCGGGCGTCCCGACGCCGCGCCCGCAGCCCGCCGTCACGCTGGCACCGGAACCGCCGCCGCCCCCGCCCGAGCAGGTTGCCCCGGCGCCGCCGCCTGGGCCCGCCGGCGCTGCGGAGAAGACCGTCGTGCTGTCCGCGGCGAGCCCGCCGCCTCCGCCGCCGGCGCCCGAGCCCGAGGAACTCGCGCCCGCGGCGGAATCGCCGCCGCCGGCGGCCGAGCCGGTGGACGCGCAGGGACGCACCGTCGTCTTCTCCGCCTTTCAGGCCTCGCAGCCCGCGGCGATGCCCGCGCAGATCGTCGTCTCGACGCCCCCCGCGGCGGTCGAGGTGGGCGACCGCTTCGGGCTCACGGTGTCCGGGGCGGGCGGCGCCGCCATCCCGCCCGGTACCGCCGTGCGCTGGACCTCCGAGGCGCCGGGGGTCGCCACCGTCGAGGGTGGCACCGGCGTCGTCACCGCCGTGGCGGCGGGCACCGTGCGCATCGTGGCCGAGGCGGAGGGCCGGAGCGCGTCGGTGAGCTTCGCCGTGAGTGCGCCGCGGCCGTCCGCGCTGCGCATCGCGCCGGTGGACGCGATGGTCGTGGGCGAGCAGCGCCAGCTGAGCGCCGTCGCCGTGGACCGGCACGGGCGCGCCGTCCAGGCGGACGTGATCTGGAGCGCGATGGACCCCACCGGCTCCGTCACGATCGGCGGGGAGCTCACCGCGCTCGCGCCGGGCTCGGTGCGCGTCCTCGCGATGGCGGGCGAACTGCAGGAGACGATCACCGTCGAGGTGGTCGAGGCCGAGGCGCCGGCACCTCCTGCGCCCGCGGTGCCCCCGACGCCCGTCCCCGCCGCGCCTCCCGCGGCCGGCGGGAAGATCAAGGTGCGCCTCGCCGGCGCGGCGCCCCCGGCCGCTGCTCCGCCGGCACCGCCCAGGCCCAAGATCTCGGTCACGCCGCCACGCGAGCAGCGCGCGGCACAGCCGCCGGCAGCGCCGGCGGCGCCGCGGGTCAACGTGCCGCCGGCCGCGCCGCCCCCGCCCGTGGCTGCACCGGCAGCGGCGGCGTCCGCGACCGGACCCGGTGGACTCACCGTCACGCTGGACGGGCCCAAGTCGATCCGCGTGGGCGCGCGCGAGCGGCTCCAGCTCAAGGTCGTGGACGCCGACGGCATCTCCGTCGGCGTCCCGGTGGAGTGGACCACCACCGATCCCGGCGTGCTCTACGTCGGCACCGACGGGACCATCGAGGGGCGCGCACCGGGGAAGGTCCGCGTCACCGCCACGGCCGCGGGCGTGACGCACGCGCTCGTCATCGAGGTGAAGGGCGCCCTCCTCGGCGGGGTGAAGGTGGGCGGCGGGAGCGGCGCGATGGGCGGGCTCGTCAACGCGAGCGACGTCGAGGGCGCCATCCGGAGCCCGACGAGTTGGGCACGCTGGAAGGTGTGGGACGCCTTCCGGGCCATCCTCCGGCGCCTCGGCCTCTGACCGCCGCCACCCGGGCAGCCCGCGATCGCTGGCTGCTCGTCCTCCTCGTCGCGCTCTGCTTCGCGGCGCTCGCCGTGCTGGCGGGGCGGGGCCTCACGCTCATCGCCGACGTGCCGCTCCTCCGCGGCGCCTACGTCGGTGGCGAGCCGGGGCGCCTCCGTGTCGCCCTCGTCCTCACCGACCTCGGCCGCGGCGACGTCGTCGTTCCCTTCGGCCTCGCGATCGCCTGGGTGCTCTGGCGGCGGCGCGGCCGCGCGGAGGCGATCGGCTACTTCCTCGTCGCGCTGCTGGGGAGCGTCGCGAGCAACCTCGTGAAGTGGCCGATCGGCCGGCCGCGCCCCGATGTCGTGGCCCGGCTCGCCGGGGCGGGGAATCCTTCCTACCCGAGCGGGCACTCCGCGACGTCCATGCTCGTCTTCGGGCTCGGGGGGATCCTGCTGGGCGAGGTCGTCGGCGGCCGCCGCGGGCGGCTCGTCGCCTTCGCCGGCCTCATGCTCGCGGCGATGGTGGGCTGGTCGCGCGTCGCGCTGGGCGTGCACTGGCCCACCGACGTCGCGGGTGCGTGGCTCCTCGCCGCCGCCTTCGCCCTGGGGTGGCGGGCCCTGCCGAGGGACGAGGAGGCCTGAATGCCACGGGGGCGCGAGGCGATCGCCGCCCCGCGCCCCCGCACTCACCGGGTTCCTGCGCTCAGCGGATCCAGCCGGGCCGCGTGAACGCCGCCGGGTCGAAGCTTGCCTCCTCGACCGGCACGTCCACCTGCATCTCCGAGTATTCCTCCATCTGCATCTTCTCGCCGTTCCGGTAGAACACCACCTCCGGCGCGATCCAGCCCTTCCCGATCTTCTCGTAGCGGTTGAACAGGATCTCGGCTACGTCCCGCTTCCCGGGGGCGTCCTTCCTGGGCGCCGACTGGATCATCCGCACGAAGACGAGCCGCTCCTGGTCGATCCAGAACTCGCGCGCCACCGAGTCGCCCATCGCGGTCCCGACCACCCAGGCCTTCCGTCCCTGCCAGGTGTCCTCGCGCAGCTTCCCCAGGTCGAAGCCGAGCCCGGCGAGCTTGGCCGCGGTGACCGACGGGGCCTGCACGTACACGTCGAAGCCGAGCACCATGAGGGGGTGGACCATCGCCTGCGCGGCCTTCACCGCGCCCTGCTCGATCCGGTACACCGAGTCGCTCCGGAAGAGGATCGCGTGCTGCTCCTCGAGCGGGGCGATGTCGATGCGGAGCCGGCCCGGCATCGTCGCCGTCTCGTACCAGGTCTCTACGCGCCCGTCGGGGAAGCTCGTCTTCTGCACGAAGCGGAGCGAGCGGTACCACTTCCCGTCGTAGGCGGCGTGCATCCGCTGGATGAGTTCGGTGCCATCCTTCGGGGGGTCGGTGGGCGTGGCGGTCGGGTGGGCGGCGAGCAGCACGGCGGCCGTCAGGGCAGCGAGCACGGAATCCTCCACTGGGTCAGAATGTCGCGCGCGGGCGCGCGAAACGTGACAGTTCGTCCTACGGGACGCGGCGGCGGCGGGTTTCCGCGGCGCGTGCCGACGCGATCGAGTCGTCCCGGTGACTCGCGCGTGACGAGGGCACGCGATCGTGGTCGTGCATCCCCGCAGCACGCCTCCACGCCCGTCCGTCCGGAGTGATCATGCCTCGATCGTGGATCCTCGCAGCCGCCTCGCTGCTCGTCCTCGCCGCCTGCCAGTCCGCCAGTGCGCCCACCGACGCCGCCGCGCCCGCCTCGGCGCGCACTGCCGCCGCCGAGCGCGATGATGACGAAGCGGATGGCGGCCGCTTCTCGACCGACCGCATCCGCTTCTCGTTCGTCGTGGTCGGCTGCAACCGGGAGGACAAGGCCGACACCAACTCGGCCGTGAACCCGAGCACCGCCAACCTCGAGCAGCTGCGCCGCACCTATGCCGAGGTCGCGGCACTCCCGGTGCGCCCGAAGTTCTTCTTCTTCGCCGGCGACCTGGTCTTCGGCTACACCCCGGACACGGCGAGCCTCGAGTCGCAGCTCCGGGCGTGGCGCGCCGAGTACGATCGCTCGCCGCTCGCCGGGAGCGGCACCGTCCTCATCCCCGTCCCGGGCAACCACGAGGTCCAGAACGCGAAGAAGATCGCCTACGCGGCGGCGGAGCGCACCTGGCTCCGCGTCATGGGCCCGGACCTGGCGCCCTACGCCGGCAACGGCCCGGCGGCCGGCGGCGCCGACGGCCTCGCCACCGACCAGGGCTCGCTCACCTACTCCTTCGACTACAAGAACACCCACTTCCTCCTGCTCGACACCGACCCGGTCGGCCGGGACTGGACGGTGCCGGTCAAGTGGATCGCGAGCGACCTCGACCGTGCGGCGAAGCGCCAGGCGAAGCACATCATCGCCATCGGGCACAAGCCGGCCTTCGCGGCGCCGCAGGTGGCGACCGACGGCCTGGGTCACGGCGTGACGGCGACGGTGAACTACGATGCGCTGCGTGACGAGTTCTGGGGCGCCCTCGAGGAGCACCACGCCGAGGCGATGATCTCGGCGCACAACCACGTTTACCTCCGCCAGCAGCCGCATGCCGGCGGGACGTGGCAGGTCATCTCCGGGAACGGCGGGAGCCCGCTCGAGGACTTCGCGCAGGCGAACCCCGCGACCCGCTTCTTCGGGTTCACGGTGGTGACGGTCTGGAAGGACGGACGGGTGACGGCGACCGAGTACGGCCGGGACGTGCCGGCGGAAGGCTACCTCGCGCCGAGCGGCGCGTATCCGACGACGGTGCGGGACGAGGTGGACCTGACCTGGCACTGAGCGGCGTGGGCGAGACCGGGGCGGGCCGTCGCGTGCCCCGGTCCCTGCGGTGTGGTGCGCGGCAGTGCGCCCGGGTGGACTCGAACCACCGACCCACAGCTTAGAAGGCTGTTGCTCTATCCAGCTGAGCTACGGGCGCGCGGAAGGCCGGCGATTCCCCTCGAGGGGGCCGCCGGCCTCTCAATTGTGGGCGGGCGCTCGGGGCCCGGGCAAGGCCACGGCATCCGCCCCCGGTTGCGCCGCCCGCCCCCCGCCCGCATCATCCCGTTCCCTCCACCACGGACCAGCCCCGCATGGCCAAGGGCCCTTCCGACAAGTCCCGCGGCGTCGCCCTCGCCCTCGCCGTCGTCCTCGGCGTCTTCGGCGCCCACCGCTTCTACGCCGGCAAGACCGGCACCGGCATCCTCCAGCTCTGCACCCTCGGCGGTGCCGGCCTCTGGTACCTCTACGACGTCATCCTGGTCGGGGCGGGGCAGTTCACCGATGCGGACGGGAGGCGGATCTCGCGCTGGGACGCCGACGTGCCGGAGCCGTGGGAGGGGCAGCTGCCCCCCGAGGTGTTGGACGAGCTCGCCGCCCTCCGCGCGGAGGTCACCGAGCTCGCCGAGCGCCTGGACTTCGCCGAGCGGCTCCTCGCGCGCCCCCGCGAGGGCGCGCGGGAGTGACCCGGCGGCCCTACATGTTCTCGACGATCGCCTTCCCGAAGCCCGAGCAGCTCACCAGCGTGGCGCCCTCCATCAGCCGCTCGAAATCGTACGTGACGCGCTTCTGCCCGATCGCCCCCTCGAGCCCGCGGATCACGAGGTCCGCCGCCTCGTTCCAGCCCAGGTAGCGGAGCATCATCTCGCCCGAGAGGATCACCGAGCCGGGGTTCACCTTGTCCTGGTTGGCATACCGCGGCGCCGTGCCGTGCGTCGCCTCGAAGACGGCGTGCCCCGTGACGTAGTTGATGTTCGCCCCCGGCGCGATCCCGATCCCGCCCACCTGGGCCGCGAGCGCGTCCGAGATGTAGTCGCCGTTCAGGTTCATCGTCGCGATCACCTCGTACTCCGCCGGCCGCGTCAGGATCTGCTGCAGGAAGGCGTCGGCGATCACGTCCTTGACCACGGTGCCGTTCGGCATCCGGCACCAGGGCCCGCCGTCCACCTCGACGGCGCCGTACTCCTGCCGGGCCAGCTCGTAGCCCCAGTCGCGGAAGCCGCCCTCGGTGAACTTCATGATGTTGCCCTTGTGGACCAGCGTCACGCTCTTCTTGCCGTGCCGGATGGCGTAGTCGAACGCCGAGCGGACGAGGCGCTTCGTCCCCTCCTCCGAGATCGGCTTGATGCCGAGCGCGCTCGTCGCCGGGAAGCGGATCGAGCCGACGTTGAGCTCTTCCTGCAGGAAGCGCAGCAGCTTCTTCACCTGCTCGCTGCCCGCCTTGTACTCGATGCCGGCGTAGATGTCCTCGGTGTTCTCGCGGAAGATGACCATGTCCACGAGCTCCGGGTGCTTCACCGGCGACGGCACCCCGGCGAACCACCGCACCGGGCGCACGCACGCGTAGAGGTCGAGCTGCTGCCGGAGCGCCACGTTGAGCGAGCGGAACCCGCCCCCCACCGGCGTCGTGAGCGGGCCCTTGATCGCCACCAGGTGATGCGCGATGGCCTTCAGGGTATCCTCCGGGAGCCAGCTGTCGAGGCGGTTCTTCGCCTTCTCCCCGGCGAAGACCTCGAACCAGGCGAACCGGCGGCGCCCGCCGTAGGCCTTCGCCACCGCCTGGTCGAGGACGTACTGCGACGCCCGCCAGATGTCGGGGCCGGTGCCGTCGCCCTCGATGAAGGGGATGATGGGCTGGTCGGGCACCTCGAGGCGGCCGTCACGCAGCTGGATGGAGTCGCCCTCGGCGGGCGGCACGAGCGAAGCGTACGTCGGAGCGGACATGGAAGGGTTCCTCACGGAGGGCCGGCGCACCGCGCGCCGTCCCGGGCAACATACCACCGCGCGACGAACCGCGTCCATCGGCGGGGCGGCCGGTGAGTGACGCCGCCGCCTGGGCTGGCGCCATCGCCGACGGGTTCGCCCGCTGGCATGGCGAGTTCCGGGGCGTCACCCGCCGCGCGCGGGGCCGCTTCGCGCGCCGGGAATGGCGCGCCGCCATGCAGGACGCCGCCGACCGGCTCGCCCTCCACGGGCGGCACGTGGACCGGCTCCTCGCGGACCTCGCCGCCTTCGGCGCCCCCGCCGCCGCCCCGTGGCCCGCGATCCGCGACGCCTACATGGCGCGCACCGACCACTGGCCCGACGCGGAGCTCGCGCGGACCTTCTTCAACTCGGTCACCCGGCGGCTCCTCGGCACCGTCGGCGTGGACCCGCGCTCGGAGTTCACCGGCGACGAGCCCCCGCCGAGCGGGCGTGCCCTCCTCCCGACCTTCGGCTCGATCCCGACCGACCGGTTCGATCCCGCGCTCGCCGGCCGTCTCCTCGCGGAGGCCCCCCTCGGCGTCCCGTTCGCCGACCTCGACCGCGACGCCCACCTCGTCGCCGGGGCGGTCGCCGCGCAGGGGGCGGCGACGGGGCTCGTCGGCGTGGACATCCTCCCCGCGGTCTTCTACCGGAACAAGGGCGCCTACCTCGTGGCGCGCCTCCGCGGCGCCCGGGGCGTGCGCCCGCTCGTCCTCGCCCTCGTGCACGAGGAGGGCGGGGCCGTCGTGGACGCCGTCCTGACCGACCCGGGCGATGCGAGCGCCGTCTTCGGGTTCACCCGCTCCTACTTCCACGCCGACGTCGAGCACCCGGCCGCGGTGGTGGACTTCCTCGCCGGCATCATGCCGGTCAAGCGGCCCGACGAGCTCTGGACCGCGATCGGCTATCACAAGCACGGGAAGACGGAGCTCTACCGCACGCTGATGCGCCACCTTGCCGAGCCGGGCGCGCGCTTCACCGCGAGCGAGGGGGACCGCGGGATGGTGATGGCGGTGTTCACGCTCCCCTCGCTCAACGTCGTCTTCAAGGTCATCAAGGACCGCTTCGACCCGCCCAAGAGCACGACGCGCGAGCAGGTGATGGAGAAGTACAACCTCGTCTTCCGCCACGACCGCGTGGGGCGCCTCGCCGACGCGCAGGAGTTCGACCACCTCGAGCTGCGCGCGGCGCACTTCGAGCCCGCGCTCCTCGAGGAGCTGGCCCTCACCGCGGCGCGCACCGTGACGGTCGAGGGCGACCGCGTGGTCGTCGGCCACGTCTATGCCGAGCGGCGCGTCGTCCCGCTCAACCTCTACCTGCGCCAGGCCACGCCGGAGCAGGCGGCCCAGGTGATCGTGGACTACGGCACCGCCGTCCGCGACCTCGCCGCGGCGAACATCTTCCCCGGCGACATGCTCCTCAAGAACTTCGGCGTGACGCGGCACGGCCGGGTGATCTTCTACGACTACGACGAGCTCTGCCTCCTCACCGAGTGCCGCATCCGGCGGCTCCCGCCGCCCCCGAGCGACGACGACGAGCTGAGCGCCGAGGTGTGGTTCGCCGTGCGCGAGGGCGACGTCTTCCCCGAGGAGTTCCGCCACTTCCTCACCCTCCCGGGGCCGCTGGGCGAGGTGTTCCTCCGCCACCACGCGGAGCTCTTCGAACCGGCGTTCTGGGAGGCGATGCAGGCCCGGCAGCGCGCCGGGGAGGTCATCGACTTCTTCCCGTACCCGGCCGACCGCCGGCTCCCGGGCCGCGAGGGGGGCGCCCGCTACGCTTGACGGCGCCCCGCCGGAGGGGAAACAATCCGGGCTCGGGCGGCGTATCGCCCTCAGGCCGCCGCGCGCCGGCGGCCCGTTCCTTCCCCCAACACACCGGACACCCGACAGCCCATGGTCGCTTCCGCGCTTGTCCTGCTCGCGGCGCTGCAACAGCAGCCCGCGCCGCCCGCCCGGCCCGCCGGCCTCGCCCCGTCACCCATCGCGAAGGTGGCGGTCGCCCCGGGGACCCGCCTCACGCTCACCGCCGGCGACTCGCTGCGCCTCCGGCCGCAGGCGCTCGACTCGGCGGGGAAGCCCGTCGAGAACGTCACGTTCCGGTTCTTCTCGCAGGGCGGGCGCTTCGAGGGGAGCGTGGATTCGACCGGGCTCGTGCAGTCGGGCTCGACCGGCACCATCGCGGTCGCGGTCGTCGCGTCGGTGCCCAACACCCGGCCGGTGATCGAGCGCGTCGAGGTCAAGATGGTCGCGGGCCCCGCAGCCACCATCCGGGTGGCGCCGGCGGTCCAGAAGCTCGTGGCGGGCCAGCGCCTCCGGCTCGTCGCCACGCCCTACTCGGCGGGGGGCGACGAACGGGCCGACCGCGTCCAGTGGAAGAGCTCGGCCCCGGCCGTGGCCCGCGTCTCCGAGGACGGCGTCGTCTCCGCCGTCGCCCCCGGGCGCGCGGTCCTCACGGCGCGGGCCGGCTCGGCCGAGCAGAAGGTCGCGGTGCAGGTGGTCGCGGCGACGATCGCCTCGCTCGAGCTCACCCCGGGACGCGCGGAAGGGAAGACGGGCGACGTGATCCGGTTCACCGTCACCGCGCGGGACCGGAGCGGGGCAGTGATCAAGGGCCTCACGCCCACCTGGACCTTCTCGCCCGGCCAGGGTGCCATCGATCCCGACGGCGCCTTCGTGGGTTACGTGCCGGGCGCGTACTACGTCACGGCGAGCATCGGGAGCCGGAGCGTGGACGCGGCGGTGACGCTCGCCGCGCGCGACGTCCGCCGTCCCGCAACGGTGGTGGGCCGCCTCCCGCGGACCCGCTTCACCACCGAGGAGGTCTGGGTCCATCCCGACGGGAAGCACGCCTACCTCGGCAGCGGCTCGGGCGGCGACGTGATGTACGCGATCGACATCAGCGACCCGTCGAAGCCGGTCGTCACCGACTCCGTCGTGGCGAACACCCGGCGCGTCAACGACGTCATGACCACGCCGGACGGGAAGTTCCTCGTCTTCACGCGCGAGGGGGCGAGCGACCGGAAGAACGGCATCGTCATCTGCTCGATCGAGGACCCGGCGCACCCGAAGCCGATCGCGGAGTTCACCGACGGCGTGAACGCCGGCGTCCACTCGGCGTTCATCTTCCGGCAGGAGCCGTACGGCACGCACGTGTACCTCACGAACGACGGCACGGGCGCGATGCACGTGATCGACATCAACGACCCGTACCACCCGAAGGAAGTGGCGCAGTGGCGCACGCCGAGGCCGGACGCGGGGCGCACGCTCCACGACATCGACGTGCAGGACGGCCTCGCGTACCTGAGCTACTGGAACGACGGGCTCGTGATCCTCGACATCGGGAAGGGGATCAAGGGCGGGCGGCCGGACAACCCGCAGCTGGTGGCGCAGTACAAGTACGACCTGAACGCACTCTACCGCGACGTCGAGGCGACGGCGGGCCCGGGCTTCATCCGCGGCACGCACACCGCCTGGCGGCACGGCAAGTACGTCTTCATCGCCGATGAGGTCTTCCCGGCGGGGCCGGTCAAGGGGGCGAAGGACGCGGCGGCGTTCCGCGCCTACGGCCGGCTTCAGGTGGTGGACGTGAGCGACCTCGAGCACCCGCGGTCGGTGGCGTGGTACGAGCCCGAGTACGGCGGCGTGCACAACATCTGGGTCGCGGGCGACACGCTGTACATGGGGGCCTACAACGCCGGCTTCCGGGCCTTCGACATCTCGGGCGAGCTGCGGGGGGACCTCCGCGCGCAGGGACGCGAGATGGTGCACGTGAACACCGCCGACATGGACGGCCAGACCAAGAACACCGCGATGACCTGGGGCGTGGTCGTGAAGGACGGGTTCGCCTACGTCAACGACATGTTCAACGGCCTCTGGATCGTGCGGATCGAGCCCCGGCGGCAGGAGCTGACGCCCTAGTTCGGGGGCGGTTCGGGGCCCGCCTGCCGGCGGGCGTCGCGAGGGGGCGGCGTGCCGGGTGGCGCCGCCCCTTCGTCGTGTACGGGGTGGCGTGCCTGCGCGGGGCGGGGGGTTGCGCCAAGTGGGGGTCGGGTCTAGGTTTGCCGTCCCTTCCGGACCGGGGCGGACCCAAATGCCCGGGGCGGTGAGGGAGCGGTGACGAGTCCTTGACACACCGCGGCGCCGCGATAGATTAGCGGCCCCTTCGCCGGAGCAGCGCTGGACGGCCAAGGGCAAGCTTGAAGCGGACTTGACTCGGCAGGAACGTCAGGTTAGCATTCGAGGCTCCCCGGAAACGGGTTGAGCGAACGCAGGACCCAAGCTCTTTGACAAGTGATGCGAATCGGGATCGACGGATGTGCGGACCTGTTTGATCCGCGCGGCGCCTCGGAGCGCAGCGCGGGTAGGGTTTGAACTCCGAACCAAAGATCCGGACAGAACACACAGCTGTTCGGTCGAGCTATATCAAACTTTTGGAGAGTTTGATCCTGGCTCAGGACGAACGCTGGCGGCGTGCCTAACACATGCAAGTCGCACGGGGCAGCAATGCCCAGTGGCGAACGGGTGCGTAACACGTGAGGAATGTCAGTTCCGCTGGGGGATAGCCGGCCCAACGGCCGGGTAATACCGCGTACGCTCGTCGAGGGGCATCCCTTGGCGAGGAAAGCAGCAATGCGGCGGAGAAGCACCTCGCGGCCTATCAGCTAGTTGGTGAGGTCACGGCTCACCAAGGCGACGACGGGTAGCTGGTCTGAGAGGATGGCCAGCCACATTGGGACTGAGACACGGCCCAGAC
>JBAIWX010000117.1:0-7613 GCA_037916975.1 Gemmatimonadales bacterium | reverse complement strand
CCCGAGCGCCGTGCCGTCCTCCTGCTACTCGCGCTGGCCCTTCTGGGCCACGCCGCCCGCTGGCTCCTCGCCCGTCAGGACGCCCCCCCGGGCGGCCTCACCGTCCTCCCCGGCGTCGCCTCGGGGGAGGCCCTTCTCGCCCGGCGGGACAGTCTCCGCCGCCTCGCCCGTCCCCTCGGTCCGGGGGAGCGGGTGGACCTCGACCGGGCCCCGGCCGGGGAGATCGCCCGGCTGCCGGGCGTCGGCATGGCCCTCGCAAAGCGGATCGAGGCGGAGCGTGCCAGGACGGGCGCGCTGGGCAGCCTCGAGGCGCTCGACCGGGTCCCCGGCGTGGGACCGGGGCTCCTCGCCCGGATCGGCCCGCACGTCACCTTCTCCGCGGCGCGACCGGCCCTGCCGGCGCCCCTATCCCCAAGTGCGGCAGTGCAATCGGCCGCACTCGCGGGACCTGCGGAACGGGGCGCACCGGCCGATACTCTGGGGTCGGCGCTGCGCCGGCTCCTCGAGTCGGGCAGCGTCGCGGAGCTGGAGGCGCTGCCGGGGATCGGGGTGGTGCTGGCGCGCCGGATCGTGGCGTATCGCGATAGCGCCTCGGGCTTTCGCACGGTTCAGGATGCAACGCGCGTTCGGGGGCTGACCCGGGCGCTGCTGTCGAAGCTGGACGGGGTGGCGCGCAAGTCTTGACACGTCATGGGGCGTGCCTAGCTTGAGCGTATCCCCTTGAATGACAAGTAGTTTCACTCTCGGACGCGGATGGCCATGGCCTCGGTGCCTGCCGGCGGTGACCGACTCGGCGAGATCCTGCTCCAGGAAGGGCTGATCACGCGCGAGCAGCTGCAGTCGGCGCTCGCGGAGCAGCGCTCGACCAAGGCACGCCTGGGCTTCCTGGTCGTGAAGCTCGGGTTCGTGCCCGAGATCGAGGTCACCAAGATCCTCGGCCGGCAGTACCGGATGCCGGCGGTGGACCTCTCGCGCTTCGAGGTGGACGCCCGGATCCTCAAGCTCATCCCGGCCGAGGTGGCGGCGAAGCACTGCGTGCTGCCGCTCAAGCGCGAGGGCCGCACCCTCACGGTGGCGCTCGCGGACCCCTCCGACCACGGCCTCCTCGACGACCTCAAGTTCATCACCCGCTACGACCTCTTCCCCGTGATCGCGGGGGAGTTCACGCTGCGGGCCCTCATCGAGAAGCACTACGACTCGGGGAGCGAGCAGCAGCTGCAGGACCTCCTCAAGGACATGGAGGGGCTGGAGGACGAGGACGTCGAGGTCGTCGAGGAGACCGAGGACGAGGGCACGGCGAACGTCGACGACGCGCCGGTGGTCAAGCTCATCAACGGCATCCTGACCGAGGCGGTGCGGCGCGGCGCGAGCGACATCCACATCGAGCCCTTCGAGCACGAGATGCGGGTGCGCTACCGCATCGACGGCGCGCTGGTGGAGGTGATGCGCCCGCCGATGAAGCTCAAGGCGGCGCTCACGAGCCGGGTGAAGATCCTCAGCCAGCTCAACATCGCCGAGCGGCGCGTGCCGCAGGACGGCCGGCTCAAGCTCAAGATGGGCAACCGGGTCATCGACTTCCGCGTCTCGACGCTCCCGGTGCTCTTCGGCGAGAAGATCGTGCTCCGGATCCTCGACAAGGGGAACCTGACGCTCGACCTGACCAAGTTCGGGTTCGAGGCGAAGGCGGAGCAGGACCTGATGAAGGCGATCCTCAACCCGTACGGGATGGTGCTCGTCACCGGCCCGACCGGCTCCGGGAAGACGACGACGCTCTACTCCTGCCTCCAGCGCGTGAACACGATGGAGACGAACATCATGACCGCGGAGGACCCCGTCGAGTACAACCTGATGGGGATCAACCAGGTCCTGGTGCGGACGGAGATCGGGCTCACCTTCGCCGCGGCGCTCAAGGCGTTCCTGCGGCAGGACCCGAACATCATCATGATCGGCGAGATCCGCGACCTCGAGACGGGGTCCATCGCCATCAAGGCCGCGCTCACCGGCCACCTCGTGCTCTCGACGCTCCACACGAACGACGCGCCGAGCACCATCACGCGCATGATCGACATGGGGCTCGAGGCGTTCAACGTGGCGAGCGCGGTGAACCTCGTGGTGGCGCAGCGGCTCGTGCGGCGGATCTGCAAGGACTGCAAGGAGCCCGCGACCTACCCCGACGAGGTCCTGCACTCGCTGGGCACGGATCTTGATCGGATGCGGGCGATTCCCTACATGAAGGGCCGCGGGTGCGACACCTGCGGCGGGCTCGGCTACAAGGGCCGCGCGGGGCTGTACGAGGTCATGGCGCTCTCGCCGGCGGTCCGCCGCGCGATCCTCCGGGGCGACTCGGCGGCGGAGCTGCGGGACCTCGCGGTCAGCGAGGGGATGCTGACGCTCCGCATGGACGGGATCAAGAAGATCGAGAAGGGGATCACGACCCTCGAGGAAGTGGTGAAGGAGACCGCCGCATGACGCTCAACCTCCGCACGCTGCTGGAGGAGATGATCGAGAAGGAGGCCTCCGACCTCCACATCACCGCCGGCGAGCGCCCCAAGCTCCGCGTGGACGGGGACATCGCGAACGCCCAGTCCTACGTCGAGGTGCTGAGCCCCACGGACACGCTCAAGCTGGCCTACTCGGTCCTCACCGAGAACCAGAAGAAGCGCTTCGAGACCGAGGACGAGCTCGACTTCTCGTTCGGCATCCAGAACCTCGCCCGGTTCCGCGGCAACGTGTTCAAGCAGCGCGGGTGCGTCTCCATGGCGATCCGCATGATTCCTTTCAACGTGCGAACGTTCCAGGAGCTGGGGCTGCCGCCGGTCGTCGCCAAGCTGGCGGAGCGGCCGCGCGGCCTCATCCTGGTGACGGGCCCCACCGGGTCGGGCAAGAGCACCACGCTTGCCGCCGTGGTGGACAAGATCAACAAGGAGCGCAAGGGGCACATCCTGACGGTGGAGGATCCGATCGAGTTCATCCACCGCCACCAGGGGTGCATCGTCAACCAGCGCGAGGTCGGGACGGACACCAGGACCTTCGCGAACGCGCTCAAGTACGCGCTCCGCGAGGACCCGGACGTGATCCTCGTGGGCGAGATGCGCGACATCGAGACGATCGCCGCCACGCTCACCATCGCGGAGACGGGCCACCTCGCGCTCGCCACGCTGCACACGAACTCGGCGGCGGAGTCCATCAACCGCATCATCGACGTCTTCCCGTCGAACCAGCAGAGCCAGGTCCGCGCGCAGCTCGCCTTCGTGCTCGAGGGCGTGGTCACCCAGACCCTGCTCCCGCGGGCGCGGGGGCGCGGCCGGGTGATGGCCGCCGAGATCATGGTCTGCACGCCGGCCATCCGGGCGCTCATCCGCGACGACAAGGTCCACCAGATCTACTCGCAGATGCAGGCCGGGAAGAAGTTCGGCATGCAGACGATGAACGACGCGCTCTACCAGCTGTACATGAACCGCGAGGTGACCCAGGAGGAGTGCCTCCGGGTGTCGCCCGACCCGAACGAGTTCCTCCGGGCGATCGGCGAGCGGCCGCTCGAGGAGGAGATGGGCACGGCGCCGGCGGGCAAGGCCGCGGCGGCGGGACGGCGCTAGGCCGGGAGGGGGACCAGCATGCCGATGTTCGAGTACACGGCGCGGAACGCGCAGACGGGCCAGATCCTCAAGGGCCAGATCGACGTCCAGTCGCGGGACGACGTCGCGGCGTACCTCAAGAAGAACCGGATGATCCTCGTGAGCGTCCGGGAGGCGCCGAAGCAGATCCAGCTGAGCCTGGGCAAGAAGGGCGTGAGCATCCGCGACACGGTCATCTTCACGCGGCAGTTCGCGACGATGATCAACGCGGGCCTCCCGCTCGTCCAGTCGCTCTCGATCCTCGCCCAGCAGACGGAGAACAAGACGCTCAAGGAGGTCGTGAAGGCGGTCGTCTTCGACGTGGAGGCCGGCAACACCCTCGCCGACGCCTTCCGGAAGCACCCCTCCGCGTTCAGCGACCTCTACGTGAACATGATCGCCGCCGGCGAGGCGGGCGGCATCCTGGACACGATCCTGATGCGCCTCGCCACCTTCCTCGAGAAGAACGACGCCCTCATCCGCAAGGTGAAGGGCGCCATGGTGTACCCGGCGGTCATCATGGGCGTCGCCGCGATCGCGGTGACGGTGCTCCTCGTCTTCGTGATCCCGACCTTCCAGAAGATGTTCGCGTCGGTGAACATGGAGCTCCCGCTCCCCACCCGCATCGTGATCGGGCTCTCGGACTTCCTGATCAGCTACTGGTGGGCGCTCATCCTCGTGATCGGCTTCGCCGTCTTCGCGATCCGGCGCTACTACCAGACGCCGGTGGGGCGGAAGAACATCGACACCTTCCTCATCAACTCCCCCGTCCTGGGCGACGTGATCCGGAAGTCGGCGGTGAGCCGCTTCACCCGCACCCTGGGCACCCTCATCAGCTCGGGCGTGAGCATCCTCGACGGCCTCGAGATCACGGCCAAGACCGCGGGCAACCGCGTCATCCACGACGCCGTGATGGAGAGCCGGGCGAGCATCGCGGGCGGCGAGACGATCGCCGCCCCGCTCGAGAAGTCCAAGGTCTTCCCGCCGATGGTGATCAGCATGATCTCCGTCGGTGAGCAGACCGGCGGCCTCGACGAGATGCTCTCCAAGATCGCCGACTTCTACGACGAGGAGGTGGACGTGGCCGTGGGCGCGCTTCTCTCGCTCATGGAGCCCCTCATGATCGTGGTCCTCGGCGTGATCGTGGGCGGCATGGTGGTCGCCATGTACCTCCCGATCTTCGACATGATGAACGCGATCCAGTAGCGGTCGCGCGGGGCACGCACGACGGGACGGGGGCCCGGCGCGACCAGCGCCGGGCCCCCGTCCGCGTTCCGGTCACGGCCTCACGGCTGCGCCGGGCAGCTGGTCTCGCTGTAGAACTGCCGCGTGCCGTTCGGGATCTCCGCACCGTCCACGATCAGCGTGTTGCCGAACCCGGCCGGATGGCCGTACCACGCCTCGTCCCAGGGGAGGTTCCCCGCCAGGTCCAGCCGGAAGGTCGAGTTCCGGAGCCACGGGTTGTTCGAGAGCCCCAGGGCCGTCGTGTGCCGCGAGAGCGAGACGAGCAGCTTGGCCTGGCAGCTCCCCACGATCTCGTTGCCGCCCAGCGTCACGTCCACGTCGCTCCGCAGCAGCGTCCCCGCCACGGGGAAGGCGGCGTGCACGATGATGCCGAACCGGTTGTTCTCGATGCGGTTGTCGCGGATCGTGGCGTGGATCAGGTTCTGCACGTTCGGCGCCCGGACTCCCACGGCGTCCACCCGCACCCCCACGCCCACCGGCACCCGGCGGTGGTCCTGCACCGAGTTGTTCACGATCTCCGCCCACGTCTCCGCCGTCGCCGGGAGGGCGAAGGGTTCCACCCCGGCCGGCACGGGCAGCCCCACCACACCCGACGTGCCGAGACCCGGAATGCCGCCGGCGAGGAGCCGGTTGCCCGCGGCGCGGTAGCGGCCCGGCCCCGCGAGGCAGACGTCGCAGGTGCCCGCGGTCCCCGAGAGGTGGTTCTCCAGCACCTCGCCGCTCGAGGCGCGCAGGTCGATGGACTCGGTGAACCCGGGCTCGAAGCGGTTGCCCCTGATCGTGAGCCCGTTGACGCGCAGCGCGAGCACGCCCTGCCCGCCGGCGTCGGTCCCCACCCCGCTGTGCCCGGACCGGAAGACGAAACCCTGCACGACGAGTCCGTGGCCCGCCGAGCCGTCCGGGTGCCCGTTGGCCGCGATGATCGGCGTCGAGGCCTCCGTCACGATCGGGAGCGGCTCGCTCGGCACGAACGCCGTCTCGCCGGAGCCGTCCCCCTGGCCCGTCGCGCGGCCGTTGCCGTCGAGCGTCATCGCCAGCGCCCCGAGGAGGGAGATGTCGGGGACGTCCACGATGAGCGGGAAGTGCTCCGCCTTCGCGGAGGCGGGCGCCGAGGCGCTGCCGGGGTAGTCGCCGGCAGCGACGCGGATCGTGATGCGGCAGGCGGCCTCGGTCAGCTCCCCGTGCGCAAGGCGGGCCGCGCGCGCTGCGTCGAGGGCGGCGCCCACCGTGGTGAAGTGCACCCCGTCACCCGCCTGGACGTCTCCACGGTTCACCAGCAACGTCGAGACGTAGTCCCCGTGGGCCAGGTGGGCCCCGAGGGCCGGGCTGCCGACCGAGATGATCGCCCCCGTGGCGGCGTCGAAGTGGCAGAGGTCCACCTTGCCGACGGCGGAGGCGGCCGCGGCCAGGCGGCCATCGGCGCTGGTGGTCCTCTCCGGCGAACAGGCCGCAAGCGTGAGTGCCGCGGCCAGGCCGGCGGCCGCGACGAGCGGGAGGTGCGAGTGACGAATGAACATGGGCGGAGATCCTCGGGAGGGTTCGGAGTGCCGAGCGTGCCTGGGCACGGTACATTCCGGGCGTCCCCCAATCGTCACCGGGCCGTCCCGAGGCCCCCATCCATGCTCGAGCTCCGCTTCCTCGGCGCCTGCGACGTGCAGACGGGCCGGCCGTCCGCGACGCAGGACACGATCACGCAGCCGCGCCGGCTGGCCCTGCTCCTGTACCTGGCCATCGCCGAGCCGGGTGGCCTCCACGCGCGTGACCGGCTGATCGCCCTCCTCTGGCCCGACGCGGACGAGGCATCAGCGCGTCATTCCCTGCGCAATGCCCTGCACGCCCTCCGCCGGGCGCTGGGCGACGAGGCGCTGGTCACGAGCGGCGATGCCTTCGTGGGCCTCGCGCCGGCGGTGAACTGCGACGTGCGGGAGCTGCGCGCCCACCTCGCCGCCGGGCGCATCGAGGAGGCGCTGGCCCTCTGGCATGGGGAACTGGTGCCGGGGTTCCACGTCTCCGGCGCTCCCGAGTTCGAGCGCTGGCTCGAGGGCCAGCGGCGGTCGCTGCTCGAGGCGGTGCGGGCGGCGGCGTGGGGGCGGGCCCGGCAGCTGGAAGGCCGGGGCGAAGAGGAGATCGAGGCGGTGCGCCGGGCCGTTCGCCTCGATCCGCTCGACGAACCGGGGACCAGGCACCTCATGCGGCTGCTCGTCGCGGCCGGCGATCGTGCCGGCGCGGTGCGGGCCTGCGAGGAGCTGGCGGCGCACCTCGCGCACGAGATCGGCGCCGAGCCCTCCCCGGAGACCCGCGCGCTGGCAGACGCCGCACGCGCGGGCGCTGCGCCGGGCACGGCGGCTGAGGGTCCCGTGGCGAACGCCGTGGAAGCCTCGCGACGTCCGGCCGCCGAGCAGGCCGCCGCGCCGTCCGAACCCGGGCCGATCGTCGCTGGCGCGCCGCGTCGCCGCCGGCGGGTGCCGGGCCTCCTGCTGGCGGGCGGGATGGCCCTGCTGGCACTCGCGGGGGCCTCCCGGCTGCGCCGGCCGGCCCCTGCGCCGGCCCCTGATGCCGCGGCGGCCGAGCGCGCCGTGCTGCGGCTGCCGGCGCGCTACCGCGCCGACACGAGTGCCTATGCGTCGTACCTCCGCGGCCTCGCGCTCCGCTTCCGGTATCGCTTCATGGCCTCGCGCGACACGTTTGCGGCGCTGGTCGATCGCGAGCCGCTGTACGTCCCGGGCCTCTGCGGGCTCGCGCACGCCCTCCTCT
>JBAIWX010000116.1:0-5341 GCA_037916975.1 Gemmatimonadales bacterium | reverse complement strand
GAGCGGCTCCGCGCCATGGGCGGCGCCATCGACTACGTCGTCGGGACGCCCCTCACGAAGGTCTACTGCCTCGCGGAGCACCCCGACCCGAAGCAGCAGAAGTACCTGAGCCTCTACAAGATGGGTGACGGGCCCCTGTACTCGTTCTTCATCCCGTACCATCTCGTCCATTTCGAGGTGCCCAACGCCATCGCGCGGGTGGTGTGCTTCCGCGACTCCGTCGCGAAGCCGCTGGGCGGCCCGGTGGTCGAGGTGTGCGCCGTGGCCAAGCGCGACCTCAGGGCGGGCGAGGTGCTCGACAGCTACGGGATGTACATGACGTACGGCGAGGCGGTGAACGTGGACGAGATGAGCGCCGGCCGCTACCTGCCGGAGGGGCTAGTCGAGGGGTGCAGGCTGCTCCGCGACGTGACGAAGGACGAGGTGCTGACCTACGCCGACGTCGAGCTCCCCGCGGGGCGGCTCGCCGACCGGCTGCGCGCCGAGCAGTACGAGCGGTTCCGGGGCGAGACCTGGCTCCGCGAGCACCTGGCGCAGTCGGCGTCCGGCGCCGCGCACGCGACGGCCTGAACCGCGCGCCGGCCAGACGGCGCGCCGAGACACGACCCGAGGGAGGACATCATGCGGGTGCTGGTGACGGGACACCGGGGCTACGTCGGCTCCGTGATGGTGCCGATGCTGCTCGAGGCGGGCCACGACGTCGTCGGGCTCGACGCAGGGTGGTACGCCGGCAACCTGTTCGGCAGCGCGCCCCCGGAAGTCCCGAGCGTGCCGGTGGACCTGCGCGACGTGGAGCCGCGGCACCTCGAGGGATTCGACGCGGTGATCCACCTCGCTGCGCTCTGCAACGACCCCCTCGGGAACATGAACCCCGACCTGACCTACGACATCAACCACCGCGCCTCGGTGCGCCTCGCCGAGGCGGCGAAGGCGGCGGGGGTGCCGCGGTGGCTCTTCGCCTCCTCGTGCAGCCTCTACGGGCTCGCGGAGGGGGACACGATGCTCACCGAGGAGGCGGGGTTCAACCCGATCACTCCCTACGGCGAGTCGAAGGTGATGACCGAGCACAGCGTGCGGCCGCTCGCCGACGCGCACTTCAGCCCGACCTACCTGCGGAACGCCACCGCCTACGGCGTCTCGCCCCGCCTCCGCGGCGACATCGTGGTGAACAACCTGGTCGGCTACGCCGTGACCACGGGCGACGTCCTCATCCAGAGCGACGGCTCCCCCTGGCGGCCGCTCGTGCACGTCGAGGACATGTCCCGGGCCTTCCTGGCCGCGCTCCACGCGCCGCGCGAGCTCGTGCACAACCAGTCGTTCAACGTGGGACGGAACGAGGACAACCTGCGCGTGCGCGAGATCGCCGACATCGTGGCCGACGTCGTGCCCGGCTGCCGGATCACGTACGCCGAGGGGGGCGGGCCGGATCCGCGCTCCTATCGCGTGGACTGCTCGAAGATCGCGCGCACGCTCCCGGAATTCCGGCCGCAGTGGAACGTGCGGAAGGGCGTCGAGCAGCTCTACGAGGCGTTCCGCCGGCAGGGCACGACCGCGGAGGAGTTCACGGGCGGGCGCTACTTCCGGATCAAGTCGATCCAGCAGCACCAGGCGCGCGGGCGCCTCGACGCCGACCTGCGCTGGGTCGGTGGCGCCGTCCCGGCGACGGCCTGAGGGGGTCGCCATGAAGGTCGTGCTCTTCTGCGGGGGCCTCGGGATGCGGCTCCGCGACTACGCCGAGAACGTGCCGAAGCCGATGGTGCCCCTCGGCTACCGGCCGATCCTCTGGCACCTGATGAAGTACTACGCGCACTTCGGGCACCGGGACTTCGTCCTGGCGCTCGGGTACCGCGCCGACATGATCAAGAACTACTTCCTCAACTACGAGGAAGGGGTCTCGAACGACTTCGTGCTCTCCGAGGGCGGGCGCCGGCGAGAGCTGCTGACGAGCGACATCGAGGACTGGCGCATCACCTTCGTCGAGACCGGCCTCTCGAGCAACATCGGCCAGCGCCTGCTGGCGGTGAAGCGCTTCGTGCAGGACGAGCCGGTCTTCATGGCGAACTACGCCGACGGGCTCACCGACCTGCCGCTCGAGGAGCACGTCGCCACCTTCCTCGCGAGCGATGCGATCGCCACGTTCGTGTCGGTCCGGCCCAACCTGAGCTACCACTTCGTGTCGGTGGACGAGCGGGGTCGGGTGAACGGCCTGCAGGACGTCTCGCACACCGAGCTCCGCGTGAACGGCGGCTTCTTCGTCTTCCGCCGGGAGATCTTCGACTACATCCGCGAGGGGGAGGAGCTGGTCGTCGAGCCCTTCCTCCGCCTCGTCGCCGAGCGCCGCCTGCTGGCCAACACCTTCAACGGCTTCTGGATGGCGATGGACACCGCCAAGGACAAGCAGCGCCTCGACGAGCTCGTGGCGTCGGGGAAGCCGCCCTGGTACGTCTGGAAGGCCAACGGCAAGTCCGCCGCGCGCTAGGAGGTCGGTCCTGCTTCCCCTCGCCCTCCCGCGCCCCCGCGGCCGCCCCCTCCGCGTGCTCTGCCTGGGGGCTCATTCCGACGACATCGAGATCGGCTGCGGCGGCACCGTCCTGACGCTGCGTGCCGCGGGCCGCGTTGCGTTCCGCTGGATCGTCTGGAGCGCGCCCGGTGTCCGTGGCGTCGAGGCGCGCGCGAGCGCCCGGCGGTTCCTCGGCCGCGAGGCCGACGCGGCGCTCCGGCTGCACGAGTTCCGCGACGGCTTCTTCCCGGCGCAGTTCGCCGCCATCAAGGAGGCGATCGAGGCGGAGGCGCGCGCGTTCGTCCCCGACGTGGTGTTCACGCATGCGCGCGACGACCGGCACCAGGACCACCGGGTCGTGTCCGACCTGGCCTGGAACACCTTCCGGCGCCAGCTGATCCTCGAGTACGAGATCCCGAAGTGGGACGGCGACCTCGGCCGTCCCGACTGCTACGTCGCGCTGCCCCGGGCGGTCGCGCAGCGGAAGGTGCGGCTGCTGATGGCGGGGTTCGCGTCGCAGCGCAGCAAGGACTGGTTCGGCGAGGACACCTTCCTCGGCCTCATGCGGCTGCGTGGGATGGAGTGCCGTGCGGCGAGCGGGCTCGCGGAGGCGTTCACCGCGCGGAAGGTCGTCCTCGTGCCGTGAAGGGGCGCCGCTAGAGGGAGGGTTCGGTCCCGGGCTCCTGCGCCCGGGCGGGGAGACCCTGCAGGGTCGCCAGTGCGAGCTGGCGCTCCTCCGGTGCGAGGCCGAGCACCCAGCCGCCCAGGATCGCGAGCGGGAGCGCGGCCCCGACCTGGAGGAGGAAGGTGACAAGGTCGTGGGCAGGCCAGAGCGTCTCGATGAGCCAGCTGCCCAGCGCGAAGGGCGCCATGGCAGCGGCTGGGCGGAGCCAGGCGGCGACGGCCCAGGCGGGATATCGGATGCCGAGCTCGCGCCGGGCCACGGCGGGCGCGAAGGCCAGGACGACGGCGAGCCGCGGCAAAAGGGTGCCCAGGGCGACACCCTCGACCCCGAGCGGCCGGGCGAGCGCCACGCTCAGGGCCAGGTTCGCCACCGCCTCGAGGAGGAAGGCACGCACGAGCACGCGGTGCCGGTGCATCCCGATCAGGATGCTGGTGAGCATCTGGTAGCTCGCGGAGACGCAGAGCATCGCCGCGAGGATCCTGAGCACGTTGCCGCCCGTCCGCGCGTACTCGGGCCCCATCCAGAGGCCGATGAAGGTGGGCCCGCGGATGAGGAAGGTGGCGAGGACGGGGAGGATCACGATCCCCGAGAGGCGGATGCTCCGCGCGGCGACGAGCGGGAGCTGCCCGGGGTCGCGGGCCTGCGCGTGGCTCGCGAGCGGCGTGAGCGTGAACGAGATGCTGTTGAGGATCGAGCGCGCGTAGTCGGTCAGGTTCGCGCCGATCGCGAAGGGCGTCACGGCGCTGATCGGGAGCAGCACGCTGATCACGAGCGAGTCCGAGTAGAGCGCGAGCATCGTCGCCGCGTGCAGGATGACGGAGATCCCGCTGAAGGTGACGATCTGCCGGATCACCCCGCGGTCCACGAGCGCGAGGCGCGGGTGGACGGCGGGTAGCAGGCGGCGGCTGTAGCGGTGGCAGAGCACCAGCTTGACGCTCGCGACGGCCAGCTGGACCGCGGCGAGGTGCGGGAGGCTCGGCTCGCGGGAGAGCACCAGCACCACGGCGGCGGCGCGCCCCACCTCCGCCAGCAGCTCGATGCGACTCAGCACCGTGAAGCGCTGCATTCCGCTGATCATCCCGCCGTACACGTTGCCGACGAGGGACACGGCGACCGTCGCGGCCGCGATCGCGATGGCGAGCCCGACCTCGGGGCGGTCGGCCGCGGGCATGTCGAGGTAGCGGGGCATCACGACGGCGAGGACGGCGCCAAGCGCGAGCGCGAGGGCCGCGCCGACGGTGAACAGTGCCAGCGCCGAGGCGGCGATGCGGGCCTGTGCCTCGGGGTCGTGCCGGCCCTCGTAGTAGGCGATGTAGCGCGTCACCGCCCCGCGGACGCCCAGGTCCAGCAGCCCGAGGTAGCCGATCATCGAGCCGACGGTCACCCACGCACCGTACAGCGTGGCGCCCAGGTGGTGGACGATATACGGGGAGAGGGTGAAGCCGATGACGATCGTGACCGCGAACGCCCCCCAGTTCGCCAGCACGTTGCTGACGGGTTGCGGGAGGGCAGGCCGGCGGATCGGTGCGGTCATGACGGGCCCGGGGGCGGACGGGACGGCAACTGGTCGGGACGACCGTCGCAGGATCGGCCGGTGACCCCGCCGATTCTATCAGGGGGGACGCTGCCCCGGAAGTCGCCGGCGACGCGTAGGTCCGCGTGAGCGGGTCGGCCGGAAGCCTCCGCGTCGTGCTCGCCTGCGCGCCGGCACCGTTTGGCGGGCTCGAGAGCGTGCTTGCCGGCCTCGCGCTCGGCCTTGCCGGGCGCGGGCACGAGGTCCACGTGGCGGCGACCCTCGACCGGGACGACCAGCCGCATGCCGTACTGGACCCGCTCGACCCGGCCGGAGTCACGCTGCACCGTCTCGCCCCGCCGCCTCGCGCCTACTTCGCGGAGCGCCGCGCCCTCGAGGCGCTGCTCGCCCGGGTCCGTCCCGCGATCCTGCACACGCACGGCTACCGTTCCGACATCGTCGCCGGCTGGGCGGGCCGCCGCGCCGGCGTGCCGGTCGTGAGTACCGCCCATGGCTTCATCGGCGGCGACCTGCGCAATCGTGCGTACGAGTGGCTCCAGTGCCGCGCGCTCCGCCTCGCGGACCGGGTCGTCGCCGTCTCGTTGCCGATCCGTGACCGGCTCCGACGTGCCGGCGTCCCCGA
>JBAIWX010000115.1:0-12120 GCA_037916975.1 Gemmatimonadales bacterium | reverse complement strand
GAGGTGCTCGCCGAGGGCTACCGCGTCGTGCGCTTCGTCGGCGTGACGGCGGAGGAGGCGATCGCGCGGTTCGGGCTCCTGCCCCTCCCGCCCTACATCGAGCGCGCCCCGACCGCCGCCGACGAGGAGCGCTACCAGACCGTGTACGCGAAGCGCGAGGGGAGCGTGGCGGCGCCGACGGCGGGGCTCCACTTCACCGACGAGATCCTCCGCGCGCTCCACGCGAAGGGCGTCGTGATCGCCGACCTCGACCTCGAGGTGGGGCCGGGCACCTTCAAGCCGGTGGAGGCGGAGGACATCGCGCGCCACGCGATGCACGCCGAGCGCTACGAGATCCCCGCGGCGCTCGTGCGCGCCGTCGCCGAGGTGCGCGCGCGCGGGGGGAAGGTCTGGGCGGTGGGGACCACGGTCGTGCGGGCCCTCGAGAGCGCCGCGGGCGACGACGGCCTGCCCCGCGCCGGCACCGCCGAGACCCGGCTCTACATCACCCCGGGCTTCCGCTTCCGCGTGGTGGACCGGCTGCTCACGAACTTCCACCTCCCCCGCTCGACGCTGCTCATGCTCGTGAGCGCCTTCGCGGGACACGAGCGGGCGCTCGCCGCCTACCGCCACGCGGTCGCGGCGCGCTACCGCTTCTACTCGTACGGCGACGCGATGGTGATCCTGTGACCGCGACCCCGTTCGCCTTCCGCGTGGAGGGGACGAGCGGGCTCGCGCGCGCGGGCACCCTCGAGCTCCCGCACGGGACCGTCCGCACCCCGGCCTTCATGCCGGTCGGCACGCACGGCGCCGTGCGCGGGCTCCACCCGGCGGAGGTGCGCCGCGCCGGCGCGCAGATCATCCTCGGCAACACCTACCACCTCCACCTCCGCCCCGGCGAGGAGGTGGTGGCACAGATGGGCGGCCTCCACCGCTTCACGACGTGGGACCGCCCGATGCTGACCGATTCCGGGGGGTTCCAGGTCTTCTCCCTCGAGGGGCTCCGGAAGATCACGGAGGACGGCGTCACCTTCACGAGCCACGTGGACGGCTCGCTCCGGCACCTGACGCCCGAGAAGGCGATGGAGATCCAGTGGGCCCTGGGCGCCGACATCGCGATGCAGTTCGACCACGTGGTGCCGGGGCAGGCGAGCTGGGAACTCGCCGAGGAGGGGATGGAGCGGAGCCTCCGGTGGCTCGCGCGGTGCCGCGCCCGCCACGGCGAGCTCGCGGGCGGGACCGCGCGGCAGGCGCTCTGGCCCATCGTCCAGGGCGGGACGCACGACGACCTCCGGCGGCGCTCGCTTGAAGGGATCTTGCGGCAGGGGCCCTGGACCGGCGTCGCCATCGGCGGGCTCTCCGTGGGGGAGCCCAAGCCGGTCATGCACCGCGTGCTGGACGGCCTCGCGCCGGTGATGCCGGCGGAGGTGCCGCGTTATCTTATGGGCGTCGGGTTTCCGTCCGACCTGCTCGAGGGGATCGCGCGCGGCGTGGACCTCTTCGACTGCGTGGCGGCCACCCGGAACGGGCGGCACGGCACGGCCTGGCTCGCGACCGGGCGGGTGAACGTCCGCTCGGCCGCGCTCCGCACGAGCGATGCCCCGCTCGACCCGGAGTGCGACTGCGAGACCTGCACGACGTTTTCGCGGAGCTACCTCCGCCACCTGTTCGTGGTGGAGGAGATCCTGGGACTGAGGCTGGTGTCGCTCCACAACATCCGGTTCCTGATCCGGCTGGGCGAGGAGGCCCGCCGGCGGATCCTGGACGGCACCTTCGACCCGTGGCGGCGCGAGTGGCTCGCGCGCCACGAAGGGAGCACCGAGTGACGAACGCGCTGTACGCCCTGGCCCTCCAGGCCGCCCCGACGATGCCCGGCTGGCTCTTTCCCCTCCAGCTGGTCCTGATCGGCGTGGTCTTCTGGTTCCTGCTCATCCGCCCGCAGTCGCAGGCGCGGAAGAAGCACGCCGAGATGCTCAAGAACCTGAAGAAGGGCGACGACGTCATGACCGTCGGCGGCCTCTGCGGCACCGTGCGGGACATCAAGGAGCTCAAGGACAAGGGCGAGGTCCGGGTCACCATCGAGACCGGCACCGCGCAGGTCATCGTCGAGCGCTCGCGCATCGTGCGCATCGGCGACACGGTGGCACAGGGCCAGGGCTGACGGTGGCGCTCCTCGACCTCCACCTCCTCGGCTCCCCCGTGCTCCGGCAGCGGAGCGCGGAGGTGACCGCCTTCGACGACGCGCTCCGGCGCTTCGTGGCCGACATGTTCGAGACCATGGACGCCGCGAAGGGCGTGGGCCTCGCCGCCAACCAGGTGGGGGTCGCCACGCGCGTCGCCGTGATCGGCGCCGACGGCCAGCGCTTCGCGATGGTGAACCCGCGCCTCGTCGCGACCGAGGGGAAGGCCACGGGCGAGGAGGGCTGCCTCTCGATCCCGGACGTCTTCGGCGACGTCACGCGCCCCGAGAAGGTCACGCTCGAGGCGGAGGACGAGCACGGGACGACCTTCCGGCTCGAGGCGTCGGGGCTCGTGGCCCGCGCCATCCAGCACGAGCTCGACCACCTCGACGGCGTCCTCTTCGTGGACCACCTGAGCCCGCTCCGCCGCGCGATGCTGCTCAAGCGCTACCGCAAGGACCAGCAGGGCAAGGGCTACATCAAGCACGTCTCCGAGGCCGAGCCCGAGCGCGCCGGGCGCGGCTGAGCGCGCCATGCGCCTCGTCTTCTTCGGGACGCCCGCCTTCGCCGTCCCGTCCCTCGAGGTCCTCCTCGCCTCCGGCCACGACGTGGCCGCCGTCGTCACCCAGCCGGACCGCCCGCAGGGCCGCCACCACTCGTCGCTCGTGCCGCCGCCGGTCAAGGTGACGGCGCAGGCGGCGGGCGTCCCGGTCCTCCAGCCCGAGCGCCCGCGCGGCGAGGCGTTCCTCGCGTGGCTCGAGGGGCTCCGCGCCGACCTGGGCGTCGTCGCGGCCTACGGGCACATCCTCCGCCCCGAGGTGCTCGCGGCGCCGCGCCTCGGCATGGTGAACGTCCACGCCTCGCTCCTGCCCCGCCATCGCGGCGCCGCCCCCATCCAGTGGGCGATCCGCGCCGGCGACCCCGAGACCGGCGTCACGATCATGCGCATGGAGGCGGGGCTCGACAGCGGCCCGATGATCCACGCGCGGCGCACCCCGATTTCCCGGGAGGACACCGGCGGCTCGCTCACGGAGCGGCTCGCACGGCTCGGCGCCGAGGCGCTCGGCGCGGCGCTCCCGGCGATCCTCGACGGGAGCGCGGACGAGGCGCCGCAGGACCCCGCCCTCGCGACCTACGCGCCCAAGGTGGACCGGGAGACGGCGCGCATCCCGTGGGCGGAGCCTGCGGAGGTCGTGGACCGCCACATCCGCGCGTTTGACCCCGTCCCCGGGGCGTGGACCACGCTGGGCGAGCAGGACGTGAAGCTCTCCGGGAGCCGCGTCGCCGAGGCGCACGTCGGTGCGCCGGGCGAGGTGCTCGACGCCGGCGAGCGGGAGCTCCTCGTCGCGTGCGGGACGGGTGTCGTCGCCGTGCGGGAGGCGCAGCCCGCAGGGAAGCGCCGGCAGCCGGTGGGCGACTGGGTCCGCGGCCGCGGCATCGCGACGGGGCGGCAGTTCCTGTGATGCGCCTCCCCCGCCTCCACGCCGTCACCGACGCGCTGGTCCTCGCGCGGGCGGACCTGCTCGCGCGCGCCGAGGCGCTCGCCACCCTCGGGCCCCGCCTCGCGCTCCATGCGCGAGACCGTGGCGCCGGCGGGCAGGCGCTCACGATGCATGCCGAGGCGTTCCGCGCGGCCACCCGGCGCCACGGGGCGCGGCTCGTCGTGAACGCGCGCCCCGACATCGCCGCGGCCACCGGCGCGGACGGCGTGCAGCTCGGCTGGGCGGACCTCACCGTGGCCGACGCGCGCCGCATCTTCCCCGGGGGGTGGATCGGCGTCTCGGTCCACACCCCCGACGAGGCGGAGGCCGCCGTGGCCGACGGCGCCGACTACCTCCTCGCCGGGGCGATCTTCCCGACGCCCTCGCACCCGGGCGAGGCGGGGCGCGGCGTCGCGTTCGTGCGCGAGGCCGCGGCCCTCGGGAAGCCGGTCGTCGCGATCGGCGGCATCACCGCGGACAACGCGGCGGCGGTGCGGGCGGCCGGCGCCTGGGGCGTCGCGGCGATCCGGGCGCTCTGGCAGGCGGACGATCCCGCCCTCGCCGCGCGGGCGCTGCTCGCCCCGTGGGAGGGGGAGGCGTGACGGCCGCGGCGCCGACCATCACCATCACGGTCAACGGGGAGCCGAAGACGTTCCCCGCGGGCCTCACCCTCGCGGACCTCCTCGAGCGGCTGGGCCTCCGCCCCGACGCCGTGGTGGTCGAGCACAACCGCGCCATCGTCCGCCGCGCCGCGCTCGGCGCCGCGACGGTGCAGGCCGGCGACGAGGTGGAACTGGTCCACTTCGTCGGCGGCGGCTGAGACGGAAGGAGCAGCGCATGACGGGGACCCTCGAGGCCGCGCGCCTCGCCGACGACGCGCCCTTCACCATCGCCGGGCACGCCTTCCGCTCGCGGCTCATGGTGGGCACGGGCAAGTACCGCAGCAACGCCGAGATGGTCGCGGCGATCGAGGCCTCCGGGGCGGACGTGGTCACCGTCGCCGTGCGCCGGGTGAACCTCGACCGCACGCAGGAGGAGGGCATCCTCCATCACCTCGACCCGAAGCGCTTCTTCCTCCTCGCGAACACCGCCGGCTGCTACACCGCCGACGAGGCGATCCGCTACGCCCGCCTCGCGCGCGAGGCGGGGTTCAACGACTTCGTGAAGCTCGAGGTGATCGGCGACCGCGAGACGCTCCTCCCCGACGCCGAGGGGCTGCTGCGCGCCACGCGCGTGCTCGTGCAGGAGGGGTTCAAGGTCCTCGCCTACACGAACGACGACCTCATCACCGCGCTGCGGCTCGAGGAGGCCGGCGCCGCCGCGGTGATGCCCCTCGCCTCCCCGATCGGCAGCGGCCTCGGCCTCCTCAACCCGTACTCGATCCGCACCATCAAGAAGCGGCTCTCGGTGCCGGTCATCGTGGACGCCGGCGTCGGCACCGCGTCGGACGCGTGCGTGACGATGGAGCAGGGCGTGGACGGCATCCTGATGAACACCGCGCTCGCGGAGGCGGCGGACCCGGTCGCGATGGCCACCGCGATGCGCCACGCCGTCGAGGCGGGGCGCCTCGCGTGGCGCGCCGGCCGCATGCCGCGCCGCGAGGTGGCGGTGCCGTCGTCGCCCACCACGGGGATGCTCGGCGCGTGACCCGGGGCGGCGCGCGCCCCGCGGGCCGCGAGGCCGGCCTCGCCCCCCGGCGCGCCGCCCTCGCCATCCTCCAGCGCGTGGGGGGCGGCGTCCCGTTCGAGCGGGCGCTGGACGAGGCGGTGCATGCCCTCCCCGAGGCCGACCGCCGCCTCGCGCACGAGCTCGCGGCGGGCGTCCTCCGCCGCCGCGGGGACCTCGACGCCCGGCTCATGCCGCTCGCGCGCCAGGGGTGGGGTTCGGTCGCCCCGCCCATCCGCGACGTCCTCCGGCTCGGCGCCTACCAGCTCACGGCACTCGACCGCGTCCCCCCGCACGCCGCCGTCTCCACCGCCGTGGACCTCGCGCGCGCCGAGGGCGGCGAGGGGGCCGCGCGCTTCGTCAACGCGCTGCTCCGCCGGCTCGGCGGCCGCACCGCGCCGCCGCCCTTCGTCGCCGACCCCGGCGCGCACCTCGCCGCGCTCCACTCGCATCCCGACTGGCTCGTGCGGCGGTGGGTCGAGCGCTGGGGCCCCGACGCCGCCGCGGCGCTCCTCGATTGGAACAACACGCTGCCGCGCCTCGTGCTGCAGCCGGCCCGCGCCACGGCCGACGCCCTCGCGGCGCGCTGGCGCGCCGCCGGGCTCCCGGTGGAGCCGGCCCCCTTCGGCGCCGGCTTCTTCGCCCCCGCGCGCCGCCCGCAGGAGGTGCCCGGCTTCGCCGAGGGGGACTTCGTGGTGCAGGACCCGGCGCACGCCCTGGTGGTGCGCTACGCCGCGGTGCCGCCGGGCACCGTCGCGTACGACGCCTGCGCCGCCCCCGGCGGGAAGTCCATCGGCCTGGGCCGGGAGGCGCGGCTCGTCGTGAGCGCCGACCTCGCGCGCGACCGGGTCCGCCGCCTCGCCGAGAACCTCCGGCGCGCCGGCAGCGGCCGCGAGCACGCCGTCGTGGCCGACGCGCGGCGCCCCCCGGTGCGCGCGGCGGACCTCGTCCTCCTCGACGCGCCGTGCCTCGGCACCGGTACCTTCGCGCGGCACCCCGACGCGCGCTGGCGGGTGAGCGCGGAGGCGCTCGGCCGGCTCGCCGCGCAGCAGGCCGAACTCCTCCGGGGCTGTGCGGAGGTGGTGCGCCCGGGCGGGTGGTTAGTTTATGCCACGTGCTCGCTCGAGCCGGAGGAGAACGAGCGGCAGGTCGAGGCCTTCCTCGCCGCCGACGCCCGGTTCGAGCGCGACCCGGACCCGACGATGCCCCGCGACCTCCTCACCGACGCCGGCGACCTCCAGCTCCTCCCGCACCGCCATGGCACCGACGGCGCCTACGCGGCGCGGCTCCGGCGGCGCGCATGAGCGGCCCCGGCCTGCCCGAAACGCCGGGCATCGCCCCGCGGCGCCACGTCACCCCGCCGTTCTGGCGCACGCTGCGTGGCCGGCGCCTCCTGCGGGACCTTGTGGTCGTCGCCGGCCTCGCGCTGCTGGGCTGGGTCGTGGGGTTCCTGCTCCTCGCCCCCGGCCCGCTCCTCGCCCGCGACCACGCCGTGCCGTCGGTGATCGGGATGAAGGCCGACGCCGCCGAGCGCGAGCTGCGGAACGCCGGCTTCCAGCCGCGCCGGGGCGACAGCCGCTCGCACCTCACGATCGATGCCGGGCGCATCGCCTGGCAGGACCCGCCGTCGGAGACGATCGCGCCGGAGGGAACACCCGTCGTGCTCACGCTCAGCGACGGGCTCGTGCAGTTCCCCGTGCCGGACGTGCGGGCGCTCCCGCTCCCCGTGGCCCGGCGCATCCTCGAGGGCGGCGGGTTCAGCGTGAAGCGGACCGACTCGCTCCCCGCCCCCGGCGTCCCGGGCACCGTGCTCTCCACCGACCCCGCCGCCGGCACGCCCCGTCCCGCCGGCAGCGACGTGGCCATCACCGTGCGCACGGCGCCCGCCGCGCCGACGCCCGACGGAGGCAGTCCCCCATGACGATGCGCATCGCCCCGAGCGTCCTGAGCTGCGACCTGGGCCGCCTCGCCGAGCAGGTGGCGCAGGCGGTGGAGGGCGGCGCCGACTGGCTGCACGTGGACGTGATGGACGGCCACTTCGTCCCCAACCTGACCTTCGGCGCGCCGCTCATCCGGGCGCTCCGCAAGCTGACCGACCTCCCGCTCGACGTGCACCTCATGGTGGACCAGCCGCAGCGCTACCTCCGCGAGTACGCGGAGCTCGGCGTCTCGGTGTTCACCTTCCACCCCGAGGCCACCGTCCACGTGCAGCGGCACCTCGCCGCCTGCCGGGAGCGGGGGATGATGGCGGGGCTCGCCCTCAACCCCTCGACGCCGCTCACCTGCCTCGAGGAGGTCATCGGCGACCTCGACCTGGTGCTCGTGATGAGTGTCAACCCCGGCTTCGGCGGGCAGCAGTACATCCCGGCCGCCACGGACAAGATCCGCAGGGTGCGGCGCCTCCTCGACTTCCACCGCTCCCCGGCGGCGCTCGAGGTGGACGGGGGCATCACCACCGGGACGATCCAGGACGCCTGGACGGCGGGGGCTGATACATTTGTGGCCGGTACGGCGGTCTTCGGCGCGGCGGATCCCGCCGCGGCGGTCCGCGCGCTCCGCGCACGGTGCGTGGTGCGGGTCTAGCAGGGTGAAGGCAGGCTCATGAACAGGCAGTGGACGGTCGTGCTCGCGGTCATCGCCCTCCTCGGCGCCGGCGTCGTGGCGGCGGTGAAGTACGGCCCGGAGAACGTGGGGATCGCGATCGGGCAGAAGGCGCCCGACTACCGCGTCGTGGACCTCGCCACCGGCGACTCGGTCTCGCTCCGCACGCTCGCGAAGGACCACGTGACGGTGGTGAACATCTGGGCCACCTGGTGCGGCCCGTGCAAGGAGGAGATGCCCGCCATGCAGCAGGCGTGGGCCGAGCTGCAGGGGAAGGGCTTCCGGATCGTCGCCGTGAGCATCGACCAGGGCGACGGGAAGGACGTGAAGGAGTTCGCGAGGCAGCTGGGCGTCACCTTCCCGCTCTTCCTCGACGCGAGCGGCGGCATCCAGCAGGTGTACCAGACGACCGGCGTCCCGGAGAGCTTCCTGCTCGACAAGGACGGCACGATCGTCAAGCGCGTCATCGGCGCGTACGACTGGAGCTCCCCCGCGAGCCGCAATCTGATCGCGCGCTTCCTCGGCGAGCCCCAGCTCTCCAGCCGCTAGGGCCGTGCTCGTCCTCGGCCTCGAGACCAGCTGCGACGAGACCTCCGCCGCCGTCCTCCGCACCGGGGACGGCGGTTCGCTTGCGAGCCTCGTCATCCTCTCGCAGGACGTCCACCAGGTCTTCGGCGGCGTCGTGCCCGAGCTCGCGAGCCGGGCGCACGTGCGCGCGGTGGGCCCGGTGGTGGCGCGCGCGCTCGCGGACGCCGGCGCCCGCCTCGAGGACCTCGACGGCATCGCCGTGACGATGGGCCCCGGCCTCGTCGGCGCGCTCCTCGTCGGCGTGATGTACGGGAAGACGCTCGCCTGGGGCCTGGGCCGCCCGCTCGTCGGCGTGCACCACCTCGAGGGGCACCTCTTCGCGCCCACGCTCGAGGACCCGTCCCTCGCCCCGCCCTTCGTGGCCCTCCTCGTGAGCGGCGGGCACACGATGCTCCTCGACGTCCCCGCGTGGGGCACGTACCGGCTCCTCGGCCAGACGATCGACGACGCCGCCGGCGAGGCCTTCGACAAGGTCGCGAAGCTCCTTGGCCTCCCCTATCCCGGCGGCCCGCCGATCGAGCGCCTCGCGCGCGAGGGCGACCCGGCGCGCTTCCGCTTCCCGCGCCCGATGCTCCGCGAGCTCGACCGCGACGGGCCCGACCGCTACGCCTTCAGCTTCTCGGGGCTCAAGACCGCCGTGCTCCGCGCCGTGCAGCAGCTCGGCGCGCCGACCGACCGGGACCGCGCCGACCTCGCGCGCGGCTTCCAGGACGCGGCGATCGACGTGCTCGTGGCCAAGACCGCCCACGCCGCCGCGCGGCTCGGCTACGGCACGGTGGTGGTGGGCGGCGGCGTGGCGTGCAACCGCACCCTCGCCGAGGCGCTCCGCGCGCGGCTGGCGGGGCGCGCCCGGGTAAGCGTAGCTTCCCCGCGGCTCAACACCGACAACGCGGCGATGATCGCCGCCGCCGGCGCGTGGCGCCTCGCCCGCGGCGAACGCAGCGGCTGGGACCTCGAGCCGCGCGATACCCTGCCCCTCCCGGGGCTCGCCCTCCCCGAACCCGCCGGGACGACCGCATGAACGTCTATCCGCTCTCGATCCACCTCGGCAGCTTCGAGCTCACCGGCTACGGCATCATGATGATGGTCGCGTTCCTCGCCGGCGGGTGGCTCATCGCGCTCGAGACCCGGCGCCGCGGCCTCAACGAGGAGTACGTCGGCGACATCCTGATCGGGGCGGTGATCGGCGGGATCGTCGGGGCGAAGCTCTGGTACGTCGTGCTCACGCACGACCTCACGACGCTCTTCTCGCGCGGCGGGCTCGTCTGGTACGGCGGCTTCCTCGGCGGGTCCCTCGGCGTGCTCGCGGCGGGGTGGGTGCGACGCGTCCCGGTGCGCTGGACGATGCAGCTCGTCGGGCCGGTGCTCCCGGCCTGCTACGCGCTGGGCCGCGTGGGCTGCTTCCTCGTGCAGGACGACTACGGCCGGCCCACCGACCTCCCGTGGGCGATGAAGTTCCCGCAGGGCCTGCCGCCCTCGACCGCGGGGAACCTCCAGCAGCTCTTCCACGTCCCGGTGCCCGCGGGCGTGACGCCCGACACCGTGCTCGCCGTCCACCCGACGCAGCTCTACGAGGTGGCGCTCATGCTCGGCGTCTTCGCGCTCATGTGGCCGATGCGGAGGAAGGCGAACCGCGGCACCGGCTGGCTCTTCGGCGTCTACCTCATGTACGCCGGCGTCGAGCGCTTCCTCGTCGAGATCGTCCGCGCCAAGGACGACCGCTTCCTCGGCATCTTCACCGTCGCGCAGCTCACCAGCGTCCTGCTCGTCGTCCTCGGCACCGCCCTCTACCTCGCATGGCGGAACGCCGACGAGGTGGCGCCGGGCGAGTTCCTGGGCGCGGCGCGGCGGGCGGCCTAGCTTCCGCCGCACCCCGACGGCCGGTACGCCGCCACCGGCCCCCGGCGCGCGTTGTGCGCCGGGTTGAGCGCCACCACCGCCGCCTCGAGCGGCCCCGGCCCGAAGCGTCCCACCTCGCGGAGCCGCGCGTCCTGCGCGAGCGCCCGCCCCTGCGCCGTCAGCGCCAGCACCGCCACCAGCGAGCCGCAGTCGAACGCCGCCCCGTCGAGCGCGGGCACCCGCCGCGCCGTCACCGGGCGCGCCATGAAGGCCGTCGGCACGAGCAGGAAGTCCCCCACCACCGTCACCGACGTCACCGCCGGCGTCCGGTCCACCAGCCCCGCGAGCGCCACCGACGTGCGCTGCGGCGGCGTCGCCGAGACGAGCACCAACCCCGCGAGGTTCACCACGGCGAAGAGGATCACGCGCCAGCGGTGTTCCCGCCGCTCGAGGAGCCACCCGAGGAGCGGGACGAGGAGCATCAGGAAGAGCGGGAGCGCGGGGATCATGAAGCGCTCTTCCTTGTGCGGGATCAGCGAGTGCGCCCCGACGAACACGAGGAAGAAGAGGAGCACCGGCAGGAGCGGCCGGTAGCGCTCGGCCCACGGGAAGCCGCGCCAGCGCAGCAGGAACACGGGCGGGATCGAGAGCGCGACGAAGAGCAGGATGAACGAGTACCACGGGGTCGTGCCGAACGTGGACGAATACTGTGCGTTGTACGCCACGTAGCGGCGGAGGGTCGCGTGGAACTCGCCGAAGAGCCCGAGGTCCACGAGCCCCGAGAGGGCGACGCACGCGACGCCTGCGAGCACGAGCACGCCGAGGTCGCGCCAGCGGCGCAGCACCAGCACGAGCAGGCCCAGGGCGAAGGCGCAGACCCCGGCCTGGGGGCGCATGAGCGCGGCGACGGTGAGTGCCACGAGCGAGAGCACGAGCGGCGCGCGGCGGCCCGTCGCCTGGTAACGGCAGGCGAGGCCGGCCGCCGCGGCGACGAGGGGCGCCGCGAGCGACTCGATCATCGGCCGCGTGAAGACGAACGGCGCGAGGAGGTAGAAGCCCAGGAGCCCAGCCCACACCACGCGGTGCCGCGACCGCTCAGCCTCGGCAGCGCCGCGGAAGACCGCGAGGCCCGCGGCGAGGAGCAGCGCGTACGCCGAAAGGCCCAGCACCGCCTGGTCCGCGCGGAGCTGCGCGAGCGGATGCGTGAGCCCCGCCCGCTCCGCGAGCGACGTCAGGCCCAGGTGGATGAGGTTCGGGACGGGCGAGCGGAAGCCGGCGTCGCGGAGGATCGCGGCGACCGAGCTCCGCGCCGCGGGGAGTACGCGCGACATGACGTCGGCGTAGTCGTCGATGGCGACGACGCCGACGTTCCCGAGCGCCGTCGCCAGGTAGACGAGTGCGCCGGCCACGACGAGTGCGCGGAAGGTCCGGTCGGCGCCGGATGGCAGGGAGACAGGGTCGCTGGCCACGTGAAGGTGCCGGGTGGATGGGGAAACGGGCCGCTGGGAGCTGTCAGCAGCGCCGGCTGCACAAGAAATCGACAGCCACGTAAGTCATTCCAAAAGAATTACTTGCAGTACACGATCGCGCGATTGTCGCATTCCTCGACACCGGAGGCGATCGGGAGCGTCTGGGCCGCATTTCCTTCAAGTATCGCCAAGGCAACGACTTGCGTCCATGACCCCGACCGGCGCCCCCGCGGCACCACGCTTGCCTTAGTAGGTGTGCGAGGAGCCAAGGCTCCAACCGAAGGTGGTAGGTCGAAGAAGGGTGGAGCGGGCACTAAG
>JBAIWX010000114.1:0-2816 GCA_037916975.1 Gemmatimonadales bacterium | reverse complement strand
CCTCGATCGTGATGATGTTGACCCGCTCGTTGGTGTTCACGTGGTTGATCATCGCCGCGAGCGCCGTCGACTTCCCCGAACCCGTCACCCCCGTCACCAGCACCAGCCCGCGCGGCTTCACCGCGATCTCCTCGAGCACCCCCGGGAGCTTGAGCTCCCGCACGGTCTTCACCTCGTACGGGATCGCGCGGAAGGCGAACGCCAGCGTGCCGCGCTGCTGGTACACGTTGGTCCGGAACCGGCCCACCCCGGGGACGCCGATCGCGAAGTCGGCCTCCTTCCGCTCGGCGAACTCCTTCACCTGCCGCGGCGTCATGATCTGCTCGGCCAGCAGCTTGAGGTCCTCGGGCTTGAGCGGCTGCATCTCGAGCGCCGTGAGCTCGCCGTTGAGCCGGATCGTCGGCGGGCGCCCGACTTTGAGCAGCAGGTCCGAGCCGTTGCGCTGGACCATCTGCGAGATCGCCTGCTTGAAGTTGAAGGCCGGCGCCGCCGCGACCGGGTCAGCCATTGGGATCCACCCGGAAGAGGACCTGGCCGTACTCCACCGGCTGCGCGTCCTCCACGCAGACCTCGCGGATGACGCCGCCCAGCTCGGCCTCGATCTCGTTCATGATCTTCATCGCCTCGATGATGCACACCGTCTGGCCCGGGGCCACCCGGCTGCCGACGCTCACGTACGGGTCGGCGCCCGGCTCCGGGGCCTTGTAGAAGGTGCCGACCATCGGCGACTTGACCTCCTTGAGCGCGCTCGGCGCCGCGGCCGGGGCGGCGGCGGGAGGCGGGGCCGCCGCCGCGACGGGCATCGCCGACGGGATCGGCGCGTGATACGCCACCGGCGGGGCGAGGGACGCCACCGTGTCCTGCGGCCCGGGCGTGCGGGTGATCACGATGCCCGTCCCGAAGAGCCCCTTCACCTCGATGGCGCCGATCTCGGGCGAGTCGCGCAGCAGCGCCGCCAGCCTGGTGACGTCCTTGAGCTCGATGGACTTGATGCCGGGCATGTTCGCGAGGAGCTTCGCGAGCTGCTTCATCTCGTCGGGCGTCATGCGCGCACCCGCGGGTTGTCGTCGCCGTGCGAAGGCACTGCCTGCCTCCTCGCGAATCGTGTCGGTGGGCCGCCGGCGGCGGCCTCAGGTGAGCTCGACGAGCTCCGTACGGCCGTCGGAGAGGAGCTCCGGGCCGGCCGGCCCCAGATAGACGTCGTCCTCGAGCCGGATGCCGCCCCAGCCGGGAAGATAGACCCCCGGCTCGATCGTGACCACCGCGTGCGCCGGCAGCGCCGCCTCCGCGGTGGGGGAGAGCCGCGGCGCCTCGTGCACCTCGAGGCCGAGGCCGTGCCCGAGCGAGTGCCCGAACGCCTCCCCGAAGCCGCGAGCCGCGATCACGTCGCGCGCGAGCGCGTCCGCCTCGCGGCCCGGCATCTCCGCGCGCACCCCCTCGCGCGCCCGCCGCTGCGCTTCGGCGACGAGGCCGTGCAGCGTCCGCTGCCGGTCGTCCGCCCGCGCGCCGACCACCGCCATGCGCGTGAGGTCGGCGCAGTAGCCGTCCACCTGGGCGCCGAAGTCGAGCAGCAGCAGCTCGCCGCGGCCGATCGGCCGCTCGCTCGAGCGCGCGTGCGGGAGCGCGGCGCGCGGCCCCGCCGCCACGATGGTCGGGAACGGGTGCCACTCACTCCCCCGCCGCCGGAGCGCCGCCTCGAGCCGCGCGGCGACGTCGAGCTCCGTCTGGCCCGGGGCCACCCCCGGCAGCACCTCGGCCAGCGCCTCCTGCGCCAGCGCCGCCGCGGCCCGGATCGCGGCGACCTCGGGCGGCGCCTTCTGCGCGCGGAGCCGCTCGACCAGGTCCGACGTCGGCACCACGCGCGCCCGCACCAGCGCCCCGAGGCGCTCCGCGTCGCGCACCGTGAGCGCCGTGGCCTCGACCCCGAGCGTCCCGACGCCCACCTGCCCCACGACCCGCGCCAGGCGCTCCCACACGTTGGCCGGGTCGATGACGACGTCCACCCCGCGCGCCTCCTGCGGCGCCTGCGCGGCGTAGCGGAAGTCCGTCACGAGCGTGGCCCCGTCGGCCCGCACCAGCAGCAGGCCCGCCGACCCGGTGAAGCCGCTGAGGTAGCGCACGTTCGGCAGGTGCGTCACGAGCAGCGCGTCCAACCCCTCGCGCTCCAGCGCGGCGGCGAGCGCGGCGCGCCGCGCCTCCCCGGCCCCCCCGGTCACGGCAGCGTGCGCACCAGCGCGTGCAGCGCCAGCCGGTAGCCCTCCGCGCCGAAGCCGCAGATGAACCCCGCCGCGAGGTCCGCCAGCAGCGAGTGCCGGCGCGTCGCCTCGCGCGCGAAGAGGTTCGACAGGTGCACCTCGACGAACGGCACGCGGACCGCCAGGAAGGCGTCGCGGAGGGCGAGGCTCGTGTGCGTGAGGGCGCCCGCGTTCACGATCGCGCCCGCGACCCGGCCCGGGAGCGCCTGCACCGTGTCCACGAGGACGCCCTCGTGGTTCGACTGCATCCACTCGAGCTCGACCCCGAGCGATTCCGCCTCGGCGCGCAGCATCGCCTCGATCTCCGCGAGCGTCGTGCGGCCGTAGATCTCCGGCTCGCGCCGCCCGAGGAGGTTGAGGTTCGGCCCGTTGAGGACCGCGATCCGGCGCGTCACTTCTTCAGGTTCTGGAGCCAGGAGTGGAACTGGTCGAGGTCGTCGCCGCCCGCCGCGGCGCGCGTCGTGCGCGCCCGAGGCGGGGCACCGGCCGGCGCCCCGAAGAATTCGTCGAAGCTCACCCCGCCCCGGCCGGGCTCCGCCGGCGGCGTGGCGCCGGCGGCCG
>JBAIWX010000113.1:0-5323 GCA_037916975.1 Gemmatimonadales bacterium | reverse complement strand
AAGATCGGGAAGATCGCGGTCGTGATGACCGTCTGCATCGCCGAGATGGCCCAGTCGTACATCGCCCACGCGCGGAGCTCGGGGCGGTCGAGGCCGAGGCGCGCGAGGGCGCCGCGGGGCGGGGCGGGGGGCGTGGCGGTCATGGACCCGTTGGAATCGGGAAGCCGCAAACTAGCGGCGGCCCTCGCCCGCCGTCAGTCCGGGTGGCGGCGCGGGCGCCCGAGGATGGTGCGCAGCGCATCGGCCAGGTCGAACGTGCGCCACGCCCAGCGCGCACCGAGGACCAGCGCGCCCAGTCCGAGCGGCGCGAGCAGCGCGCCGGCGATCGGCGGGATGCCCCAGGAGGCGAGGAGCGCCTTCGCGGCGAGGTACTGGCCCGGCACGAGGATCCAGAGGAGCCCGGCCGCCGCGGCGCCGGGCAGCACGAGCTGGCGCGCTGCGCGGAGCGCCCCGCCGAGGCGGGCGCCGGGGGAGGTGTCGGCACGGCGGGCCGGGAGCGCCATCAGGACGTCCCGGCCGCGGCGTGGCGGCGACGGCGCATGCTCACCGCCCCCGCCCCTTCCGGCCGGGCTGCCCTGCCAGCCGACGCCGGTGCGCCCCCGGCCGGGATGCCGCGGCCACGGCGTGCCCGCGGAGGAACCCGTCCGAGAGGGTCGCGATGAACGCCGCGAGGTCGAGCGGTCGCACGCGATCGCCCCCCAGCGCGTCCTGGTGCAGCACCGCGAGCGCCACCGGCGACACGAGCGCGAGCGCCGCCGCGCGCACGTCCGGCACGCGGAGCTCCCCGCGCGCCGCGTGGTGGGCGAGCCGCGCCTCCACCGCCGACAGCACCGGCTCCAGGCACTCGGTGACGCACGCCGTGCCCACCACCGGCTCCCGCGACCCGTCGGCGAGGCCCACGACGAGCTGCCGCGCGACGCCCGCGCGGAGCCCCTGCACCACGAAGTGGAGCAGGGCCGGCAGGGCCTCCGCCACGGGGCGGTCGGGGGCGCGCCGGACGAGGGCGAGGTACGGCTCGCCCTCCGCGTGGCGCTGCGCGAACGCGGCGGCGAGCGCACCCGCCCGGTCGCCGAAGTAGTGGCGCAGCGTGGGCGGCGTGACGCCGGCGGCGGCCGCCAGCTCGCGCAGGCTCGCCCCCACCCCGCCGGGCGAGAGCATGTGCGCGGCGATCCGCTCGGCGAGGTCGGCGCGCGCCTCGTCGAAGTCCTGGTTGCGGCTCCCCGCCGTGCGGGCCATCCCCCCTCCCTTGCGTAAAGGCTCCCGCGCGATATAAAATATATCGCATGATATATTCTAATATCGCCCGCAGCTGCGGCAATGCCGGTCCCGGCGCGGTGGGGCCCGCCGCCGAGCTGGTCCGGGCATCGAAGGTATACCCCGGCGCCGAGGGGGACGTCACGGCGCTGGGCGAGACGACCCTCGCCTTCCCGCCCGGCGAGCTCGCGCTGGTGCGCGGCCCGTCCGGCTCCGGCAAGACGACGCTCCTCTCCCTCCTCGGCTGCGTCACCTATCCCACGACCGGCTGCGTCCGGATCGCCGGGGCCTGCGTGCCGCACGACGACGCGCGCGCCCTCGCCGCGGTGCGCCGCCGGCTGATCGGGTTCGTCTTCCAGGCCTACAACCTGCTCGCGCCGCTCACGGCGGAGGAGAACGTCCGGCTCCCGCTCGACCTCCTCGGCGTCCCGCGCCGCGAGGGAACGCGACGGGCGGGCGAGGCGCTCGCGCGGATGGGTCTCGCGGCGCACGCGCGCAAGCGCCCGGCGCAACTCTCCGGCGGCCAGCAGCAGCGGGTCGCGATCGCCCGGGCCGTGGTCACGGCCCCGCCACTCGTCCTCTGCGACGAACCGACGGCCGCCCTCGACCACCACGCCGCGGCGCGCGTGATGGAGGAGCTCGCGGCGCTCGCCCGCAGCGGCACCGCGGTCGTCGTGGTGACGCACGACCCCCGCCTCGACGCCTGGGCCGACCGCACGATCGACGTCGCCGATGGCTGCGCCGCCGACCGGGGCCGGCGCCTCCTGGAGGTCTCCTATGTCGCATGACCTGCGCGCCCTGCTCCTCGTCGCGCTGGCCGGCGCGGTCCTTCCCGCCTGCCAGCGCGCCGCCTCGGAGGAGCCACCGCCGACGGCCGCGGCAGCCGCCGCGCCGCCCCTCCGCCTCCTCGGCCTCGGCCGCGTGGAGGCGGGGCGCGGGCTGCTGGCGCTCGCCGCCGAGCTCGACGGCACCATCGCGGCCGTTCCCGTGGCACTCGGCGACACGGTGCAGGCCGGCGCGGTCGTCGTGCAGCTCGCCGACGAGGTGGAGCGCCGCACGCTTGCGTCGGCGACGGTCGGGGTCGACGCCTCGACGGCGGCGCTCGCGACGGCGGAGGCCGCCCTGTCGCGGGCCCGTGCGACCGCGGCGCAGGTGGCCCGCGGCGCCGCTCGGCAGCGGGCGCTCTACGCGGACGGCGGTACGAGCGCCGAGGCGGCGGAGCAGGCCGAGCTCGCGCTGGTGCAGGCGGTGCTCGACACCGCAGCGGCGTCGGCCGGCGTCCGAGGCCGGGCAGCGGACCTCGAGGCGGCGCGACGCGGCGCCGAGCTCGCGGCGGCGCGCGTGCGGCAGCGGCAGGTCCGTGCCCCGGAGGCGGGGGTCGTCCTGCGGGTCGTGTCGCTGCCCGGTGAGGGCGTCGTGGCGGGTGCCACCGTGCTCGAACTGGCGCCGCTCGGGCCCCGCGTGGTGCGTTGCGAGCTCGACGAGCGCGTGGCCGACGGCGCGGTGCCGGGCCAGGCGGGCGTCGTGCGGGCCATCGGCACCGACCGGGTGCTGGCCCGGGGCCGGGTCACCGCCGTCGCGCCCGGCCTCACCGCGAAGTCGCTCGTGACCGGCGTGGTGGCGGAACCCGAGGACCGGCGCGTGCGAGAGGTCCGGCTCACGCTGGACGCGGCGGACGCGCTCCCCTACAACGCCCGGGTGGAGTGCGTGCTGGACGCCGTCCCGGGAGCGGCCCGGTGATCCGCCTGGCACTCGCCTTCCTGCGGTACGACCGCGCCCGCACCGCGGGGGCGCTGCTCGGGAGCGTGGCGGCGGTCTTCCTGGTCGGCCAGCAACTCGGCATCGCCACCTTCCTCACGGGGGCGATGATCGCCCCGCTGCGGCTCGTGCCGGCGGACCTCTGGGTGGTGGATGCCCGCTCCACCAACGTGAACGCCCTCGGCGCGCTCGACCGCCGCGTCCTCTCGGCGGTCGCGGCGCAGCCGGGCGTGCGTCACGCGGAAACGCTGGTGGCCGCGCCCGCGACGGCGCGCTTCGAGGATGGCACGGTGGCCACCGTGACCCTCGTCGGTGTCGCGGACCCGTTGCGCGGGGGCCTGCCCCCGCTCGAGGCCGGGCGGCCGGAGGACCTCCTCCGAGACGGGGCGCTGCAGTTCGACCGCTTCGACCGGCGGGCGTTCGGGCAGGCACGGGTGGGTGACCGACTCGAGGTCAACGGCCGCGCCGCGTGGCTCGCCGCACAGAGCGCGAGTGTCCGCGCCTTCTCGACGCCGATCATGGTGACGACCCTCGAGCGCGCGCAGGCGCTCGCGGGGCTCGCCCCGACGGTCGTCCAGGCGGTGCTGGTGGACGTGGGTCCGGGCGCCGACGCCATTACGGTCGCGCACGCGATCGAGCGCGCGGTGCCCGGCGTCCGCGCGTGGCCGCCGGCGGCCCTCGGCCAGCGCACGCAGCGGACGCTCCTCGCGACGACCGGCATCGCGGCCTCGATCGGCACGCTCGTCGTCTTCGCCGTGCTTGTCGGCTGCGTGATCATCGGCCTCACGCTCTACGCGGCGGTGCTCGAGCGGCTCCGCGACTACGGGACGCTCAAGGCCATCGGCGCCGACGACGCTACGGTGACCCGGCTCGTCCTCGCGCAGGCGGGGCTCGTCGCCCTGGGCGGCGCGGGGATCGGCCTCGCCCTCGTGCAGGGGTTCCGCCTCGGCGTGCGGAACTCGGGCGTCCTGTTCGACTTCCCCGCCGCTGCCTGGCTGGGCCTCGCCGCGGGCACGCTGCTCATCGCCGGTGCGGGCGCGGTGCTCGCCGTACGCCGCGTGCGCGCGCTCGAGCCGGCCGCCGTCTTCCGCGGCTGACGCCGCGCTCCTTCTTCCTTCACGGCCCACCCATGCCCATGACCATGACCGCATCCGAACGGCGGCCCCGCCGCCCGTCGCGCGCCCGAGGGCGCCTCCTCACCGTCGCGGTCGCGCTTGGCGCGCTCGTGGCCAGTGCGTCCCACGCCCAGCAGGGCGGCCCGCCCGGACGCCCCGATTCCGTCGGGCCCGCTCCCGGCGGTCCGCCCGGCCCCGGTGGGCCTCCGGGTCGCGGGGGGCCACCCGTCGGGTACGGCTGGAGCGTCGAGATGGACCGGCTCCCGGCGCGCGGGCTGGATGCCCCGGCCGCTGCCGGCCCCGCCACGCTCGGGCTCACGCGCGTGGCGGCGCGGCTCGACCTGCCGGTCGTGGTCCGGGGCCGCGGGCGCACCGTGCTCCTGCAGGCACTCTTCGCGGAGCGCTACGGCCTGGGCTACGGCGGGAGCGACGCGTCGGGGCTGCTGCCCGCGGCGCTCTACCGGATCGGTTACGCCGGGCTCCTGAGCCGGCAGCTTGGCGGCGGGCCGTGGCGGATCGCCGCCGGGGCGCAGGTGACGCTCGCGGGCGACCTCGAGGACGTGGGGACGGACCAGCTGCAGGTGACCGGGCAGCTTCTCGCGACGCGCCGGGCGTCGCGCTCGCTCGAGTGGGGCGTGGGTGTCGCGTGGATCAACGTGGGGCCCGGTCTCGTGCCGGCACTGCTGCTCCGGTGGCAGGACGGCGGCCGCCAGCGGCTCGAGGTGATCCCGCCGGTGCGCGTGGAATACGCGCGGGCGCTCGGCCCGCGGGTCGAGGCCGGGCTGGCAGGGCGCCTCCTGGGCGGGCGGTTCCGGCGCGGCAGCGCCCTGGCGGCCGGTGCGGAGCGGGTGGACCTCGTCGAGCTGGTCGCGGGGCCGTGGGCGTCGGTGCGGGTGGGTCCCGTGACGCTGCGCGGCGACGCGGGCTACGCGCCGCTCCGGCGCTATCGCCTGCGCGAGGGAGAGGGCAACGCGGAGGTCCGCACGCTCGACGCGCGGAGCGGGGCGTGGTTCCGCCTCGGCGCGGCGGTCCGGTTCTGACGGGGGCAGGACGCGATGGGCTCCCGGCCGCTCAGGCGGCGGGGGCCCGCCGCGCCGCCACCACCGACCAGGCGACGGAGCCCGCCAGTGCGCCGACGATCACCGCGAGCGAGAGCGGCGTCGGGACGTGCACCCAGGCGCTCGCCACCATCTTGA
>JBAIWX010000112.1:0-9487 GCA_037916975.1 Gemmatimonadales bacterium | reverse complement strand
GAGGGGACGGCCCGCCGCGCGGTGTTTCCTGCTGCGAGGTCGCGAGGCTTACTTGAGCTTGGTGACCTTCTCGGCCGCCGGGCCCTTCTGCCCCTGCACGATCTCGAACTCCACCCGCTCACCCTCGGCGAGGCTGCGGAAGCCGTCAGCCTGGATGGCGGTGTGATGAACGAAGCAATCCTTCTCTCCGTTCTCCGGGGTGATGAACCCGTACCCCTTCGCATCGTTGAACCACTTCACCGTGCCGGTAACGCGAGCCATTCCTGCAACCTCGTTGTTTGCGACCGACGCGACGCGGCGGCCGGCCGCGCGTCGCGCGCTCCCTGAGCCCGGGCCTGTCCCGGGCCATGAAAGATCTGCCGGGCGACCCGGCCGTGGCCGGGATGCGCCGGGATACCTGGACCAGTTATTCCATCGGGGAATGCTGGGGGTATTGCTGCCTCAAATTTCGTCGCCGTCCCGCCGCCGTCAAGAGGAGGCGGCGGTCAGGGCGCGCCAGAGCCGGCGCACCACGCCGAGCCCGCGCGCGGGCAGCGTGCGGGCGGTCGCCCGCCCGAGCGCCTGCCGGAAGTCGTCCGCGGAGTCGAACCGGCGCTCGACCGCCGACTGCACCGCGCGCTCGAGGACCTGCGCGAGCGCGTCGCTCACGTCGGCGCGGTGCTCGCGCAGGTCCGGGATGGCATCGGTGGCCTGCCGGGCGAGGACCTGCTCGACGGTCTGGCCGGCGAAGGGCGGGTAGCCGAGGAGCGCGAAGTAGGCGACGGCCGCCAGGCTGTAGAGGTCCGACCGCTGGTCCACCTGCTCGCCGAGGAGCTGCTCGGGGCTCGCGAACTGGGGCGTGCCGCTCTGGCTCGTGGCCCCGCCGAACTTCCCCTGCCCGCGCAGCGCGAGGGCGAGGCCGAAGTCGGTGATCCGCAGGCTGCCGTCGCGCTCGATGAGCATGTTCTCCGGCTTGATGTCGCGGTGCACGAGGCCGGCGGCGTGCGCGTGCGCCAGGGCGGCGAGCGCCTCGCGCAGGAGGCGGAGGGTGCGGTCGAGGGGCTGGGGGCCCTCGCGCTCGACCAGCTGCGCGACGCTGGGGCCCCGCACCAGCGCCATCGTGTACCAGATGAGTCCCGCGCGCCCCTGGATGTCGAGGATGTTCACGATGTTGGGGTGCGTGAGCCGCGCGGCGAGCTGCGCCTCGCGCCGGAAGCGCTCGACGACCTCGGGGTCCCGCGTGAGGTGCGGGTGGAGGACCTTGAGCGCCACCTCGCGCTCGAGGTGCAGGTCGCGCACGCGGTACACCTGGCCGTAGCCGCCCGAGCCGAGCTTGTCGAGGAGCTCGTAGTCGTCGCCGAGCGCGCGGCGGAGCAGCCGCTCCCACTCGCGGCCCGAGGTGTTCGCGATCGCGGGCGCGGCCCCGCCGATCTTCACCGCCGCCGTCTCGAAGGTGCCCGCCTCCGAGGTGAAGTCGTCCAGCATCTCGGCGGCGGTGAGGTAGCGGTCCTCGGGGTGCGGGCTCAGCGCGCGCAGCACCACCCGCTCGATCGTCCGCGGGCAGGTCGGCCGGAGCTCGGTGGGCCGGGGCGACTCGCGCGGGGCGAGGGCGGGCTCGCGGCCCGTGACGGCGAAGTAGATCACGGCGCCCGCGGTGAAGACGTCGCACGCGGGGTCCCCCACCGAGCCGTCCCGCACCTCGGGCGCGAGGAAGGCCACGCCGCTCGGCCGCGCGCTCGGCGGGATCGCGGGGAGCGTCCAGCTGCAGAAGCGGAGGTCGGTCACGACCCCGCGCCCCATGTCGCTCAGCACGAGCGACGCCGGCACGATCCGGCGGACGAGGATCCCCCGCGCGTGCGCATGCTCGAGCGCGCCGAGGAGGTCGCGCGCGAGGTTGTGCACCGTGGGGATGAGGCGCGGCCCCCGCTGCGCCGCGTCGAGCAGGCTCTCGCCGTCCACCCAGTTGCCCACGCGCCACGCCACCTCGCCCACCACGCCGATGTCGTACACGTGGCGCACCGCCGGGTGGTCCAGCTGCGCCAGCGCCTCCGCCTCGCGCATGAACCAGGCGCGCGTCGGCTCGTCGGAATAGAAGTTGAGGCGGATGCTGACGCGGCGGTTGAGGGCGCGGTCCACGCCCACGAAGAGCACCCGCTCGGCGTTCGCCGCGACGAGCCGCTCGAGGCGGTAGCGCGCGCCGAGGGCCTGCTCGGCCTGCGCGTACTGCCCGGGCGGCAGGAACGGCTCGCCGCTCACGGGCGGGCGGGTTGCGGCGTGGCCCGGCGGCGGCGCTCGGCGCGGCGCCCGCGCCCGCAGTGGTCCGGGCTGCACCAGTGGGTCGGGCGCTCGGGGAGGTCCAGCACGAAGAGCGTGCACTGCGGCCCGTCGCACACCCGCACCGCCGCGCCCGGGGTCGCGAGGGTCTCCGCCGCGCTCCGTGCCACGCGATCGAGCGCCACGGGCCGGCTGCCGGGGGCGAAGCCGAGTTCCCAGCTCCCCCCGGTGCGCACCAGGCGCTGGTACCCCGTCGCACCCGCCAGCCGCTCGTTGAGGGCGCGCAGCGCCGACGAGGGCAGCGGCTCCCCGGCGGCGGCGGCCGAGGCGATCTCGAGGAGGTGCTGGCGGAACTCGACCACGGCGGGAAAGGGCGCGTCACCGGGCTCGAGGCGGAGCGCGGCGCACCACGCGGCCCAGGCGGGGCCATCGGCGAGGAGGTCGGGCGGGGCCGTGCCGCGCCCGCGGGCCGTGTTCACGAAGTCGAGCCACAGCGCGTCGCCGAGCAGCACGAACGGCGGGGCCGTCATGGCTCGACGGTCATGTCCGTGCGACCTCGACCGCGTTGCGGCCCCCGCGCTTCGCCTCGTACAGCGCCGCGTCGGCGGCGGCCAGCACGCTGCTCACCGTCGTCCCGTGCAGCGGGCACTCGGCGATGCCGATGCTGCCCGTCACGCGCCCGAACTCGGGGTGCAGCTCCTCCAGGCGCAGCAGCCCCGTCTGCACGCGCGAGACGAACACCATCGCCTCGTCGGGGCGCGTCATCGGCAGGATCACGAGGAACTCGTCCCCGCCGAGCCGGCCCACCACGTCGAGCGTCCGGCATTCGCGCCGCAGCACCTCGGCGACGAGGACCAGCAGCCGGTCGCCCGCTGCGTGGCCCATGGTGTCGTTCACCGGCTTGAAGCGGTCGAGGTCGACGAGCAGCACCGTCGTGTGCAGCTGGTGCCGGAGGCTCCGCGAGATCTCCGCGGCGAGGCGCTCCTCGAGCGCGCGCCGGTTGTAGAGCCCGGTGAGGTCGTCGGTGCTCGCGGCGTTCTGCAGCTGCTCCACCAGCTCCGCGTTCTTGAGCGCGATCGCGGCCGCGAAGGAGAGCGTGCCCGCGAGCTCGATTTCCGCGCGGCCGTACGGCTTGCCGCTGATCCGGGGCCCGAGCACCAGCACCGCCATCCGCTCCGCTCCGGCGTCGAGCGGCACGATGAGCTCGGCGCCCGCGCCCACCTGCTGCGCCAGCCCCACCTCCTGCGCGCTCACCGCGGCGCACCCGGCGGGGAGGCTCGCGTCGATCGCCGTGCGCTCTAGGCTGCCGGGGCGCTTGCGGTCGTTGAGCGCGCGGAACACCCTGGGTGCATACGCCGCGTCGTCCGGCCGGAAGAGGCACGCCCACCAGGCGAAGAAGACTTCCGCCATGAAGTCGAGCACCAGCTGCTCCGTCTCCTCGGTGCTGTGCACCGAGCTGAGCAGCCGCGCCACCTGCCGGAGCGCGCGCAGCTGGAAGGCCGCGTCGTCGAGCGCCGTCTGCCGCTCGATCAGGATCGAGCGGAGCTCGACCACCACCGAGAGCCCGAGCACGAGCGGCATCGCCACCTGCCGGAGCTCGGTGGCGAGCGCCGTCTCGGCGTGGACCACGACCTCCGTCGCCCCGCTCTTGAGCCGGGCCACCTCGGCGGCCTGCGCGAACCCCTCGGCGGGCCCGACGCGCGGCACCGGCGTCGTGGGCCCGGCGATCGAGAACCAGATCTTCTCGGTCTGGAAGCGCTGCACGAGGAAGCCACGGCAGCGCTCGAAGAGCTCGCCGTCGCTGCGCGAGGCGCGGCACGCGGCCGCGAACGCGCTCGGAAGGTGGGAGAGCAGCGAGGTGCTCGGGGTCAGTCCCATCGGGACAGTATAGCGCGGCGACCCGGGGGAGGGGAACTCGTGCAGAAAGGTGCAAGGTCCCGGCCGTCGAGCCAACGCATTGGTGAGCGCCCCCTTAGGCCCGCTTGACCGGTCCCGTCAGCGGAGCGTCAGCCGCCCGGCCGCCGGGGGGTCCACCCGGCCCCCGGGCTGGCGCTCCACCCACGCGATGAGGAGGTCCGCGGCGCGCGGCGCCGACCCGGCCTGCTCGCACTGGGCACGCGCCTCCGGCACCGAGTAGCCGTCCCCGCCGCGGCAGGCGAGGAAGACCGGGAGGGCCAGCCGGAGCGTGGCGCCCGCCGCGAGCGGCTTGCCGTCGGGGCCCGCGAGGCTCACGACGCGGCTCCCGCTCGGGCGGTTCCGCTCCGCGACCACGGCGAGTCCCGCCACCTGCGGGAAGCCGCCGCGCCCGAGGTTCCGGTCGGACAGGCCGTGCTCGAGCAGTTCCCGCACGCGCGCGCCGGTGAGGGGCACGACGATCGAGCGCGTCTCGTCCGGGAAGAGGAAGAGCGACTCGAGCGTCCAGCGGCTGAGCGGGCCGGCGCGGAGCACGTCGTCGAGGCGCAGCGTCCCCGCGTTGAAGAGCGCCGCGTCGGCCCCGGTCCCCGCCCGGAACGCGTCGGCGACGAGGTCCCCCAGGGCGGTCTCCTGGCGGCGCTGGATCGCGTCACGCGCGTCGATGGGGGCGGTGAGGGTGCCCACGACCCGGTCCGGGCCGAGGCGGCGCCGGAGGCTGTCGTCCCAGGCGCGGACGACGCGCGCGACGGCCGTGTCGAGCGGGATTCCCGGCCCGAGCGGCAGGAGCCGCGGCGACTGGCGCCAGTCGCCCTTCGTGCCCCAGATCGCGAGCGACTGCGCGCTCCGCGCGTTCGCGTCCGCCTTGAGCACGTAGCGGGTGCCGACCGAGACGGTGTGCGCCTCGTGCTCGTGCCCGCCCAGCACGGCGACCAGGTCGGCCTGGCGGCCGAGGAGCGCCGCGTCGGCCTCCACCGTCTGGTGCGTGAGCGCCAGGATGAGGTCTGCGCCGAGCTGCCGGAGCGAGTCCATCGCCACGTCGGCGGCGCTGTCGGGGTCGCTGCAGGTCGTCCCCGCGCGCCAGTCGCCGGCGAGGGTGGTGCCGAAGATCCCGACCTTGCGCCCGAAGACGCGGACGGTGTCCCACGGGAGTACGCCGGGGAGGCGGCCGCCGTCGGCCGACCGGCAGTTGGCGGAGAGCCACTTGAAGCGGGACTGCGCGATGCGCGCGAGGAGCGTGTCCCTCGGCAGCTCCGCGTCGTGGTTGCCCAGCGTGGCGTAGTCGAGTCCCGCCGCGTTCAGCGCCTCCACCATCTGGGCCCCGCCGTAGTACTTGCTCAGGAGGCTCGGCCCCAGCACGTCGCCCGCGAGCACGAAGAGCGTCCGCCCTTCCGCGGCGAGCCGGGCCCGCACCGTGGCGGCACGCGCGAGGCCCCCGGTGCCGTCGGCCAGGGTGTCGGCGACGTAGACGTCGTTGAGGAGGAGGACGCGGACCGGGTTGACCGGGGCGGGGGGCTTCGGGAGGCCGGTGCAGGCGGAGGCCCCGGCGACGAGGAGGCCGCCCAGCGCGGCGCGGAGACGGGGCACGGGAGGTCCCGGGAAGAGGGCGTCAGTCTTCGTGCGAGCGGAGGGCGCGGACGAGGTCGGCGCTCAGGGCGCGGAGCTCGTCGAGCATCTCGCGGTGGGGCCAGTCGGGGCGCCCCTCCAGCACCTCCAGCAGCGAGCGATACCACCAGATCGTCTGGTCTGACGACGCCGACGCCACCGTTCGCACATACTCGACCCCGAGGCGGCGGAGGGCCGTCAGGGTGATGCCGCAGGCGTGGATCTCGTCGGCCACGCAGATGTCGATGGCGCGCGGCTCCGCCGCGGCGAGGTGGGCGAGGTACTCGAGCCGGGCGGTGCGCCACGCCCGCTCGGCGCCGCGCGGGTCGAACCGGGGCTCGGTGGCGTCGAGCGCCACCGCGAGCACGACCGGCCCGAACTTCTGCCCGATCTTCCGCTCGAGCGGCTCGCGCTCGGGCGGCGGCGTCTCCTCGAGCACGAGGTGGAGGATCCCCGCCACGATCGTCGCCTGCTCGGCGCCGTAGCGCGACAGGATGACCGCGAGGTTGCCGGGATGCGCGAGGTAGTCCGCGGCACCGCGGTCGGGGCGCCGGGCGGCGTAGTACTTCGCCGCGAAGGCGAAGGCGTGGTGGATCCGGTCGGAGTAGCCGTGCATGCGTGTCAGGGGATGCCGAGAAGCTTATGCGTCTGCAGGCTCATTCTCCAGCGCGGGTGCCTCATGCAGTACGCGACCGCCGCCCCCGTGTTCCGCTCGCGGTCCGGCCCGTCCATCGGCTGGAGGAAGAAATGGGTGAAGGCGAGCCCCTCGAAGCGCGCCGGCTGCGCCTCGGGCTCCGCCTGCGGGAAGACGAGCTTGAGCTCGTCGCCCCGGTCGAGCACCAGCGGTGCCGCGCCCTTCGGGCTCACGCAGACCCAGTCGAGCCCCGGCGGCGCGGGCTGCGTCCCGTTGGTCTCGACCGCGACCTCGAAGCCCCGCCGGTGCAGCGCCTCCACGAGCGGCGCGTCGAGCTGGAGGAGCGGCTCGCCCCCCGTGCACACCACGTAGGGCCTCCCGCCCGCCCCGGCGGGCCAGGCGGCGGCGACGCGCCCGGCCAGCTCCTCCGCGGTCGCGAAGCGGCCTCCCCCGGGGCCGTCGGTCCCGACGAAGTCGGTGTCGCAGAAGCGGCACGTGGCCGCGACGCGGTCCGCCTCCCGGCCCGTCCACAGGTTGCACCCCGCGAAGCGCAGGAAGACCGCCGCCCGTCCGGCCTGCGCGCCCTCGCCCTGGAGCGTGTAGAACAGCTCCTTCACCGCGTACGCCATCGCCGTCAGCGCGCCGCGTAGGGCGCGGGATCCTCGAGGCCCAGCTCGCGGAAGCCCTTGAGCCGCAGCTGGCACGCGTCGCAGCGGCCGCAGGCCCGGCCGTCGGGGGTCGGGTCGTAGCAGGTGTGGGTGAGCGCGAAGTCCACCCCGAGCGCGCGTCCCTTCGCGACGATCTCCGCCTTGGAGAGCGCGATGAGCGGCGCGTGGATCGTGAGCGCCCGGCCCTCGCTGCCCATCCGGGTGCCCAGGCGGGCCATCGCCTCGAAGGCACGGAGGTACTCCGGGCGGCAGTCCGGGTAGCCGGAGTAGTCCAGCGCGTTCGCGCCGATGAAGATATCGGTCGCGCCGAGGGTCTCCGCGAAGGCGAGCGCGAAGGCGAGGAAGATCGTGTTGCGCGCCGGCACGTAGGTGACGGGGATGTCCGCCCCCATCGCCGCCGCCGGCCGGTCCTTGGGCACCGCGACGTCCGCGGTGAGGGCGGACCCGCCGAAGGCCCGGAGGTCGATGTCGAGGACGACGTGCTGGCGCGCCCGCACCGCCTCGGCGATCCGCCGCGCCGCGTCGAGCTCGACGGCGTGGCGCTGGCCGTAGCGGAAGCTGAGGGCGTGCACGCGGAACCCCTCCGCGCGCGCGACGTAGGCGGTCGTGGCGGAATCCATGCCCCCCGAGAGGAGCACGACGGCGGGACGCTCGGCGCTCATGGGCGGGAAAGCTAACCTCCGCCCCCATGGCGCGAGGCTCAGGCCGCCTGCGCCGCCTCCCGCGCCCGGAGCGGCAGCGGGCGGCCGGCCCACTCGGCGGGCACCGGCACGCCGAGGAGGTCGGCGATGGTGGGTGGCAGGTCGAGCAGGTGGGCGTGGGCCCCGGGGCCCCGCGCGAGGCGGGCCCCCGCCGCGACGAGGGGGATCGTGCGGTTGAGCGGGTGCGGCTCGCCGTGGTCGGTCGGCACGACCCCGCCGCCGCCGTGGTCCGACACCACCAGGAGGCCCGTGCCCGGGTCTCCCAGCTCGGCGGCGAGCGCCGCGAGCGCCGCGTCGCAGGCGTGGGCGGCGGCGAGGTACGCCTCGCCCATCCAGCCCGCGCGGTGGCCCGCCACGTCGCAGTGGTTGAGGTACACCACGCCGAAGGCCGGGGCGAGCCGCGCGAAGTGCGCGAGTGCGGTCTCCGCCACCTCGCACGGCTGCCGGCCCCCGGCCGCGAAGCTGCCGACGCCGGCGAGGCCGAGGAGCGACCGGGCCAGGAAGCGGCGCGGCGGCGCGAGGTGCGGGGTGACGATCGCGCTGTGGCGCCCGTGCTGGCGGAGCACCCGCGGGAGCGGCGTGAGGCGCCGGAGCGACCGCACCGGCGGGAGCTTCCCCTCCTCGAGCCGGTGGACGGCCGGGGCGACCCCGCTCGCGAGCGAGCCCAGCGCGGCGACGGTCACGCTGGGCTCGACGGTGTCCGCGGTGGCGCGCCATCCTCGGGCGCCGAGGGCGTGGAGGGCGGGCATGGTGGCGGGGGTGATCGCGTCCGGCCGAAGGCCGTCCACGATGCAGAGGACGAGTCGCTCGAGGGTCATCCGGTCGCTCCGCGCGGCGGTTCGGGGCGGCGGCCCGTGAACCTGGTTCACGGGCTGCGAACCTCGCCGGCGTGCGTCAAGGACCGGTGACGCGTGCGCGACCGCCGTGCATCGGCGGCGTCGCGGGATGGTCGCTCAGCGGCCGAGGACGTGCCGGAGGGCGAGCTCGAGCGTGGGGTGGCGGAAGAGGTAGCCGCGCGCCGAGATGGCGGCGGGGAGGGCGCGGGTGCTCGCGAGGAGGGTGGCACGCCCCATCTCGCCGAAGAGGAGCCCGATCGCCGCCGCGGGCACCGGGAGCACGGCGGGACGTCGGAGGACCCGGCCCAGCGTGCGCCCGAATTCCCGGTTCGTGACCGGCTCCGGCGCGATGGCGTTGAAGGCCCCCTCGACGGCGGGGTCCATGACGGCGTGATGGAGCAGGCCGACGACGTCGTCGATCGAGACCCAGCTCATCCACTGCCCGCCCGACCCGACGGGGCCGCCGGCGCCCGCGAGGAAGGCGGGGAGCATCTTCGGGAGTGCCCCGCCCGCCGGGCTCAGCACGACGCCGATGCGCGGGTGCACGACGCGGATCCCCGCCCGGGCCGCCGGCTCGGCGGCCGCCTCCCACTCGCGCGAGAGCTCGGCGAGGAATCCCGACCCGGCGGCGCTGCGCTCGGTGAGCTCCTCGTCGCCGCGGGAGCCGTAGAAGCCGGTGGCGGAGGTGGAGACGAACACCGCCGGCGGGCGGTCGAGCCCGGCGAGGGTCTCCGCGAGAAAGCGCGTGACCGGCACCCGGCTCTCGACGAGCTGCGCCTTCCGCGCCGCCGTCCAGCGGCCGCCGGCGATGTTCTCGCCGGCGAGGTGGATGACGGCGTCGGCGCCCTCGAGGGCGGCGCGGTCCACCTGCCGCCGGGC
>JBAIWX010000111.1:0-12535 GCA_037916975.1 Gemmatimonadales bacterium | reverse complement strand
GCGGAGCCGCGGCTCCGCGGCACCCCGAATTGTCGCCGCCGGTCCCGGGGCGTAGCGTGGGGCATGTCGCTGGAACTGCCGCTCGCGCAGGTCGGCCTCTCGCACCGCACCGCGTCGCTCGCGTGGCGCGAGGTGCTGGCGCGCGAGGCCGACGCGCTCGGCGCGGACCTCGCGGCGGCCGCGCGGCCCGGCGACGGCTTCCTCCTCCTCCTCACCTGCAATCGCATCGAGTGCTACGCTGTCGGGAGCGACGCCGTGCCGGCCCGCTTCGCGGAGCGCGCGCGGGTACTCGCGCCGGCGGGCGAGGCAGTGCTGCCGCTCGTGCGACGCGGCCCCGCGGCGCTCCGGCACCTGGTGCGCGTGACGGCGGGGCTCGAGTCGCTCGTGCCGGGGGAGCGCGAGGTGGTGGGCCAGGTGCGTGCCGCGTGGCGGCGTGCCCGCGAGCGCGGCTGGGCCACCGGCGAGCTCGACCGGCTCGTTGCGGGTGCCCTCGCCGCGGGCCAGCGGGTGCGCGCGGCGGCGTTTCCCTCCGGTGCGGCGCGCTCGGTGGCCACGGCGGCGGTTGCGCGGGCGCGACGGGAGCGGGGCGGCTCGCTCGCCGGGGCGCGGTGCGTGGTGGCGGGCGCGGGAACGGTCGCGCGCGGGCTCGTCGAGGCGCTGCGCGGCGAGGGAGCGCAGGTGGTGGTGGTCGCGCGGCGGGCCCGGCGCGGGGTCGCCGCCGTGGAGCCCTGGTCGGCGCTCGCGCCCGCGCTCGCCGGCGCGGACGTCGGGTTCGTCGCGACGGGGGCGAGCCGGCCGACGGTGGACCGCGCGCTGCTCGCCGAGGCCGCCGCGGGGCGTGCGGCGCCGCTCCTGCTGCTCGACCTCGCGGTGCCGCGCAACGTGGACCCGGCCGGGGCGGCCGGCGTCCGGCTCCTCGACGTCGAGGCGCTCGCGAGCCGGCCCGACGCGATGCCGCGGGCCGACGGGCTCCTCGACGACGAGGTCGCCGCCCTCGTGCGCGCGTGGGCGGCGCGTGCGGTCACGCGGCGGCTCGGGCACCTGCACGCGGAGGGGGACCAGCTCGCCGCCTCGGCGGCCACCGCGCTCCTCGCGGGGTTGCCGCCCCTCGGCCCCGAGGGCGAGCGCCGCGTCCACGACGCGCTGCGCCAGGCCGTGCGGCGCGCCCTCTTCCCGGCGAGCCGGGAGGCGCGGTCGCTCGTGCAGGCGGGGATGCTGCCGCTCGCCACCTGCGAGCGCTGCCCCGAGGTGAGCGGCGGGACGCGCGGCGCGGCGTAGCGCGGGCGGGTGGGGGGATGGCGACGCGCCCCGGCCGAGGTGGCCGGGGCGCGCCGTGCGTTCAGGCGCTGAGCGCCTCGGCCTGGGCGGGGCGGGCGGCCGGCGGCGCGACCGTGCCCTCGGGCAGCTGCCGGCAGGCGGGGTTGGTGCATCCCGGGCAGCGCTGCGCATACTGGCGCGAGCAGGCCTCGCCCGCCTCGAGGTGCGTCGCGACGATGTCGGCGAGCGCGTCGAGGAAGGTCGGGCGGTCGTTGAGCGCGGGGACGCGGTGGAAGCGGCGGATGCCGACCTCGTGCGCGAGGTGGCCGTACTCGCGGTCGATCTCGGAGAGCGTCTCGATGTGGTCGCTCGTGAACGCGACCGGCACCACGAGCACGTTCCGCTGCCCCCGGGCGCCGAGGCGGCGGATGACCGTCTCGGTGCTGGGGCCGAGCCAGCGCACCGGGCCCACCTCCGACTGGTAGGCGAGCAGGAAGGGATTCCGGTGGCCGAGGCGCTCCATGACGCCCTCGGTCGTGGCGGCCACCTGCTGCGGGTACGGGTCGCCGCGGTCCACCACGGCGAGCGGCAGCGAGTGGGCGCTGAAGAGCAGCAGCACGTCGTCGCGCTCGGCGGCGGGGAACGCCCGGAGGCCGTCCTCCACCGTCTCCGCCATCGCGTCGAGGAAGCCGGGGTGCGTGGGCCAGCGGTCGATCACGCTCCAGGCGTGGCGGCCCGTCGTGCCGGTGCGGGCCATCGCGCGCCACAGCTCGTTGAGGCTCGAGCCGGTGGTGCTGCAGGAGTACTGCGGGTACTGGGTGAACGCGACGGCGCGCTCGACGCCGTCGGCGGCCATGGCCCGGAGCGCGTCGTCGCTCTTGGGCGGGGCGTAGCGGAAGGCGACGTAGAAGCCGTGCGGGGCGGTGTGCGGGCTGCGGAAGTCGAGCCGGCGCACGAGCCCGTGGCCCTGCGCCTCGGTGAGCCGCAGGATCGGCGAGCCGCCGCCGATGGCGGCGTAGAGCTTCTGGACCTTGGGGGTGCGGCGCTTCGCGATGAAGGTGCCGAGCTGCCGCTGGAACGGGAGCTGGATGATCTCGCGATCCAGGAAGAGCTCGGTGAGGAACTGCTCCACGCCGTCGAGCGTGGCGGGGCCACCGAGGTTCAGCATCACGATGCCGGTACGGACCTTCAACGCGCGCGCTCCCGCCTGGGACCCTTCGAAGGTGGGGCGCGCGCCGGGAGCGCGCCATTCGGGGGGCTACGGGGCGCGCGCTCCGCGGGACTACGGAGCGGTCAGCCGGTGACGAGCCCCACCTCGAGGGCGAACTTGGTGAGCCCTGCCACGGTCCGGATGCCCAGCTTCTTCATCAGGCTTTCCCGGTGGGTCTCGACCGTCCGGTGGCTGATCCCGAGCTCGCCGGCGATCTCCTTGTTCGTGAGGCCCTTGGCGATCCCCTGCAGCACCTCGCGCTCGCGCCCGGTGAGGAGGTCGAGGTTGGTCTTCCGCTGCTCGCGCTCGATGTCGCCGCGGACGGCGGCGGAGAGCCGGGCGGCGATCGGCGGGGAGAAGTAGGCCTCGCCGTCCATCACGGCGCGGATGGCGTTCGTGAGCTCCTGGGCGGCCCCGTCCTTGAGGAGGTAGCCGTGCGCCCCGGCGCGCACGCTCTCGAGCACGTATTCCGTGTTGTCGTACATGCTGAGGATGAGCACCCGCACGTGGGGGAGCGCCTGGCGGAGCCGAGCGGCCGCCTGGAGCCCGGTCTCGCCGGGCATCGAGATGTCGAGCACCGCCACGTCGGGCTGCACCCGCTCGGCGAGCGGCAGCACCTCGGAGCCGCTCCCGGCCTCGCCCACCACCTCGAAGCCGGCCTCGCGCTCGAGGACGCTCCGGATTCCCTCGCGCACCATGGCGTGGTCGTCCGCCACGAGCACCCGCACCGCCGATTCCGTCATGCCGCCACTCCCGAAGCCAGGGGAACGTGAATCTCGACCCGGGCGCCCTGCCCGGGCCGTCCCTCGAAGCGGACCGAGCCGCCGAGCGCCGTGATCCGCTCGCGCATCCCGGTGAGTCCCATGTGCCCGGCGCGCTCCAGCTCCCGCGCGTCGGTGGTGCGCGGCCCGCGCCCGTCGTCGGCGACGGCGACGGTGATCCCGCCGGTGCCGGCGCCGATCCGCACCTCGACCGCGCTCGCCTCGGCGTGCCGCACGACGTTGCTGAGCGCCTCCTGCAGCGCGCGGAAGAGCGCCAGCTCCGCGTCCTTGCTCAGGGCCGGGAGCTGGGGCGGCGCGTCGAGCGTGGTGCGGATGCCGCTGCGCTCGGCGAAGTCGCCGACGAGCGAGCGGAGCGCGGGGAGGAGCCCCAGGTCGTCGAGGAGCGACGGGCGGAGGTCGTTGACCACCCGCCGGATGCTGCGGATGCCGGTGTCGAGGAGCTTCGTCATCCGCTCGAGGCGGGGGGCCGCCTCGGGGGCGGCCTGCCCACGGAGGACGCCGAGCTCCATCTTGACCGCGGAGAAGACCTGCGCGGTCTCGTCGTGCAGCTCGCGCGAGAGGCGCCGCCGCTCCTCCTCGTGCTGCTCCACCATGCGCGCGGAGAGCCGGCCGAGCTCGACGGTGCGCTGCTCGAGCCGCTCGGCGAGGTCGGCGTTCTCGAGCGCCGCGCCCACCTGCCGGCCGAGGGCGGCGAGGAAGCCGTCGTCGAGGGCGGTGAAGGGGTCGCGCGCGTCCCCGACGAGCACGAGCGAGCCGGTGACCTCGTTCCGCGCGAAGACGGGGAGCACCGCGGCGTAGGGCAGGGTGAGCCCGCCGGCCACGACCGCCCCCTCCGCGGCGCGGGGCCGGCCGGAGACCACCGCCTCGGAGACGGCGCGCGCGACGTTGCCGGCGAGGGGCTGGCCCTGCCACTCCGCGCAGGCGCCGGCGGCCCCCACGACGCGCCCCGACTCGCGCAGGTAGAGCGCGCTGCCGCGGACGGCGGGGAGGGTGAGCGGCCGGGCGAGGAGCGCGTCGAGCAGTTCGCGGGGCCGGCCGGCGCGCTGCAGGTCGCCGGAGAGCTCGCTCAGCGCGCGGAGGCCCATCCCCATGTCGTCGAGGACGAGGATCATCGTCCCCGCGCCCGTGGCGAGCACGAAGACGATGTCGAGGTAGTAGCCCCACGGTGCCCACGCCCCGCGGGCGCGGAGGATCGGGTAGTCGAGGTGGTGGAGCGCCCAGAGGAACAGCGTCACGGCGAGGATCCCGGCGCCCGTCGAGCGCGCGCGCTGGGCGTGGCGCACGAACACCCACCCCGTCCAGCAGGTGGCGAGGCTCATGAAGAGCACCGCCGGCCCGGCGGCGAGGCCGAAGCTGGCGATGCGGTAGATCGCGATGTACGACCAGACGAGCGGGAAGAGCGTCGCCACGAGGTAGCGCCAGCGCCAGCGGACCTGGCGGCTGAAGACGAGCGCCGCCCAGAGGAGGGCGAGCGCGGTCCACCCGGTGACCACCTGGTGCCAGTAGAGCCACGCCCAGTTCTGCGTGACGAGGAAGCTCACGATCGCGCCGAGCCGCAGCACGAAGAGCCCCCAGGCCGCCGCGAGCCAGGCGAAGTAGGGCTTCCGGAAGCGCTGGTAGAGGAAGGCGCAGAGGGCCGCGAGCCCGCCGGTGATGGCGGCCTGGAGGATCGCCGCGTCGAGCTCGAGCGCGGTGGCGAGCGGCAGCTGGACCTGCATGGCGTAAACAAAATGGCCGCCGGGCGTTACTTTCAACAGCCCGACGCCCCCACCCAGGAGCCCGATGGCCCACCCCGAAGGCGGCGACGCCGTCGTCGAGTTCCGCGAGGTCACCCGCCGCTACGGCGGGGTGCTGGCCGTGGACCGCGTCTCCTTCGCCATCCGCCGCGGCGAGTTCTTCTCCATCCTGGGCCCCTCGGGCTGCGGCAAGACCACCACGCTCCGCCTCCTCGCCGGCTTCGAGGTGCCGGACGCCGGGGAGGTGCGCCTCTTCGGCGAGGTGGTGAACCGGAAGCGGCCGTACGAGCGCGAGCTCGCGATGGTCTTCCAGAGCTACGCCCTCTTCCCGCACCTCACCGTCGCCCGGAACGTCGCCTTCGGCCTCGAGCAGCGCCGGCGCCCGGCGGCCGAGGTCCGTGCGCGCGTGCAGCGGGCGCTCGAGCTCGTACGGCTCGACCCGGGCACCTTCGCGCGGCGCCTGCCGGCGGAGCTCTCGGGCGGGCAGCGCCAGCGCGTGGCGCTCGCGCGGGCGCTCGTGCTCGAGCCCCGGGTCCTCCTCCTCGACGAGCCGCTCGGTGCGCTCGACCTCAAGCTCCGCAAGGAGATGCAGCTCGAGCTCAAGCAGCTCAACCAGCAGACCGGCGCCACCTTCGTGTACGTGACGCACGACCAGGAGGAGGCGCTCGCCATGAGCGACCGGATCGCGGTGATGAGCGAGGCGCGCGTGGCCCAGCTCGGGAGCCCGGCGGAGGTCTACGAGAACCCGCGCACCGCGTTCGTGGCCGACTTCATCGGCGAGGCGAACTTCCTCCCCGGCACGGTGACGGGCCCCGCCCCCGGGGCGCCCGCGCTCGTCGAGGTCGCGCTCCCCGCGGGCGGCGCCATCCGCGTGCCGGCGGCGCCGGGCCTCGTGGCGGGGGCCCCGGTGCAGGTCGCGATCCGGCCGGAGTGGCACGACCTCTTCCGCCCGGGGGAGGCACCGCCCGCGGAGAACGCCCTGCCCGGCACGGTGCGCGACGTGATCTACCTCGGCGAGACGATGCACGTCCTCGTGCACCTCGCCGACGGCGCGGCGGTCCGCGTGGCGCTCCGGAACGAGGGACAGCTCGCCAAGCCGCTCCCCTGGCGCGCCGGCGACCCCTGCGTGGTCGCCTGGCTCCCCGAGGACTGCCAGGTGCTGGAGGCGCCGTGACCCGCCGCGGGCTGCTCGCGCGCCTCGCCGGGCGGCCGGCGCTCCGGACGGGGCTCCTCCTCGGCCCCGGGGCGCTCTGGCTCGTCTGCTTCTTCGTGGTCCCGCTCGCCATCCTCCTCGCCTACAGCGTCATGCGGCGCGGCGCCTACGGCGGGGTCGAGCCCGGCTTCACGCTCGAGCACTATGCCCGCGTGCTCGACCCGCTCTACCTCGGCATCCTGCGGCGGACCGTGGTGCTCTCGCTCGCGACGACCGCCATCTGCTTCCTCCTCGGCTACCCGACCGCGCTCGTCATCGCGCGGAGCGGGCGCTGGCGGAACCTCCTCCTCTTCCTCGTCGTGCTCCCGTTCTGGACGAGCGCGCTCGTCCGGACGTACGCGATGATCTTCCTCCTGCGGGACACCGGCTTCCTCAACGCGGCGCTCCGCGCGCTGGGCGTGCTCCGCGAGCCGCTCCACCTCCTCTACACCGAGGGCGCGGTGCTCGCCGGCCTCGTGTACGGGGCGCTGCCGTTCATGGTGCTCCCGATCTACGCCTCGCTCGAGAAGCTCGACCCGGTGCTCCTCGAGGCCGCCGAGGGGCTCGGCGCCCGGCCGTGGGCGCGCTTCCGGCGCGTGACGCTGCCGCTCACCCTCCCCGGCGTCGCGGCGGGGTCGCTCCTCGTCTTCATCCCGACGCTCGGCGCGTTCGTCGTCCCCGACCTCCTGGGCGGCGCGAAGCAGATGATGCTGGGCAACCTGGTGCAGAACCAGTTCGGCCCCGCCCGGAACTGGCCCTTCGGCTCCGCAGCGAGCTTCCTCGTGATGAGCCTCGTGCTCGCGGCGGTCCTCCTGTGGCTCCGGCGCCGTGATCGCGGCGCCCTCGCGCGGGAGGGCCCGTGAGCGCGCGGCGGGTCCCGGCCGGGGCGGCGGTGGTGGCGGCGGTCGTGTACGCCTTCCTCCACCTGCCGCTCGTCGCGCTCACCGCGTTCGCGTTCAACCGCTCGCGCTTCTCGGTGCAGTGGACCGGGTTCACGCTGCAGTGGTTCCAGCGCCTGGCGCGGCGGCCCGACGTGCTCCGCGCCTTCCGGCTGAGCCTCCTCGTGGGGACCCTCTCGACGGTCATCGCCACCTGCCTCGGCACGCTGCTCGCGCTCGCGCTCGCGCGGCACCTCCGGCGGGGGCGCCGGCTCGCGGAGGGGCTCCTGTACCTGCCCGTGGTGACGCCGGAGATCGTGGCCGGCATCTCGCTCCTCCTCCTCTTCTCGGCGCTCGGCGTCACCCTCGGGGTCGGGACGATCGTCGTCGCGCACGTCGCCTTCTCGCTCCCCTTCGTCGCGGTGGTGGTGCTCGCACGCCTCGAGGGGATCGACCGCTCGCTCGAGGAGGCGGCGATGAACCTCGGCGCCGACGAGCTCACCACCTTCCGCCGCGTGACGCTCCCGCAGCTCTGGCCGGGGATCGTCGCCGCGGCGCTCCTCGCCTTCACGCTCAGCTTCGACGACTTCGTGATCACCTTCTTCGTGGCCGGCGTCGGCAGCTCGACGCTCCCGCTCGTCGTGTACTCGATGGTGCGCAAGAGCGTCGAGCCCACCATCAACGCGATCTCGGCGCTCGTGCTGGTGGGCACGACGGCGCTCGTGTGGGCGGCGGACCGCCTCGCGCGCGGGAGCGCCCGTGCCTGAGCGCCGCGCGGGCGCGCTCTCGCGGCGCGACTTCGTCGCTCAGGCCGGCTCCGCCGCGCTCGCCGCCGCGGGGGCGGGGACGCTGCTCGCCGCCTGCGGGGCGCCGCGGCCGCGCGCGCCCGGGCTCGAGGCGGAGCTCCACATCTACAACTGGTCCGACTACATCGGGCCGGACACGATCGGCCAGTTCGAGGAGGAGACCGGCGTCACGGTCACGTACGACACCTACGAGAGCAACGAGGAGCTCGTCGGCAAGCTGCTCGCCGGCGGCGCCGCCTACGACCTCTGCGTCCCCACGAGCTACGTCCTGCCGCTCCTCGCCGCGAAGGGGGTGCTGGCGCCGCTCGACCGGGCGCGGCTCCCCAACTTCCGGAACGTCGCGCCGCTCTTCCTCGACCCCGCGGTGGACCCGGGCAACCGCTTCGGCGTCCCCTACCAGTGGGGCGTCACCGGGATCGCCTACCTCCGCAGCCAGGTGACCGAGCCCGCCTCGTGGGGGGTCTTCCTCGACGGCACCGTGTCGGGCCGGAAGACGATGATGGACGACGGCCGCGAGGTGCTCGGCGCCATGCTCCGGCACCGCGGGCACTCCCTCAACTCGACCGACGCCGCGGAGCTCGCACAGGCCCGGGCCGACGCCGTCACCGCCAAGGGACAGCTCGCCGCCTTCGTCTCGGCGCCGGTGAAGGGCCAGCTCGTGGCCGGTGACGTCTGCCTGGCGCAGCTCTGGAACGGTGACACCCGGCAGGCGCAGGCCGAGAACCCGGACATCGGGTTCGTGGTGCCGCGCGAGGGGAGCCTCATCTGGGCGGACTACGTGGTGATGCTCGCCGGGTGCCGGCATCCCCATGCGGCGCATGCGTTTCTGGACTTCATCCTGCGCCCCGACGTGGGGGCGGGGATCAGCGACGCGACGGGCTACGGGACGGCGAATGCGGCGGCGGCGGAGCGGCTGCGGAACCCGGTGCCCTACCCCACGGCCGAGGAGCTGGCGCGGCTCGAGTACCAGGTGGACCTGGGGCCGGCGACCGCCCTGTGGGACCGGCTCTGGACCGAGGTCAAGGCGGCCTAGGCGGCCGCGGTTGCGCCCCCGGGGTCCGGAGGCCACTATGAACCATCAGCATGCTGGGTCCCCCGCACATGTCCACCGAGGACTTCTTCGTCCGCCGCTTCGGCGACCTGGTCGCGCTGCTCCGCGCCGACCCGGCCAATGATGCTGCGCAGGACCTGGCCCTCGAGACCTGTGCCGCGCTGACCGCGAAGACCGAGGTGACGCTGGTCGCCGGCGTCGAGGTGCTGGGGGCCGAGGACCCGCTGAGCCTCAAGCACCGGCTCCTGACGCGGCACGTGGACATGATCCACATCCGCCCCGGTGCCACCGCCGAGGAGCTCCTGCAGCTCGCGCGGGCGCTCGCCCACGACTCCACCCCCGTCGTTTCCTCCGAGCACATCGCCGTCGAGCTGGTCCCGGTGCTCATCTCCGACGCCGCCTACGCGGGCCAGGGCGGCGGCCCGGCCATGGCCGCGGCGCCCGTGGCGCTCGAGTTCACCCCGACGCGCGACGGCCGCGACCGGCGCCGCGAGGAGCGGCGCGCCGTGCTGCCGAACGTGCGCTACCGCGGGCCCGAGCGCCGCCGGGGCGACCGGCGCCAGTCGGGGGAGCGGCGCGTGGGGCTGGTGAAGGACCTCTCGACCGACCTGCAGCGGGTGCACCAGCGGCTCGAGCGGGCGGTGCGCGAGGGGAGCTGGATGACGGCGCTGCAGGCGGCGCACTCGATCCTGCGCATGCTGGGGATGATCCCCGGGGAGGAGCGGCGCTCGCAGGGCATCGCGCTCCGGCGCGCGCTGCCGCGGCCCGCCCTCGACGGCATCGTGGCGCTCGCGGTGCGCGAGCCGGCCGAGTCGGCGCGCGCGGCGGAGCTGCTGCGGTGGGTCGGGCTCGACGCCGCGGACGCGATGCTCGCGATGGTGATGGAGACCGAGGGGATCGGCACGCGGCGGATCCTGTTCGAGATCCTGGGCACGATGCCGGAGGCGATGCCGCTGCTCATCCCCTTCCTCAAGCGGGGGCGCCCGCACGAGGTGCGGCACGCCGCGACGATCCTCGGCGCGCTGGGGAGGCCCGAGGCGATCGCCCCGCTCAAGGAGCGGCTCCAGGATCCCGACGAGCGGGTGCGCGCGGCGGTGGTGCACGCCCTCGCGGAGTTCCCGATGGCGGAGGTGTCCGACAGCCTGCGGCAGGCGCTCGCGTCGTCCTCGCCGCCGATGCGCGTGGCGGCGGCGGAGGCGATCGGCCGGCGCAAGAGCGGCGCCTTCGCGATGCCGCTCATGAACATGATCGAGGGGGAGCGGGACGCCGAGGCGTTCCGGGCGGCGGTGCGCTCGCTCGGGCTCCTCGGGGTGCCGGACGCGGTGGCGGGGCTGGTGCAGATCGCGACGGCGAAGCGCTCGCTCCTGTCGGGGAAGGGCTACAGCGCGGAGCAGCGGGTGGAGGCGGTGCGGGCCCTCGCGGCGAGCGACGCCCCGGTCGCCCGGGCGGCGCTCGAGCGGCTGGCCCGGGAGGGCGACGGCCCCGTGAAGGAGGCCGCCCGGCAGGCGCTCATGGGCGGCCGGCGGATCGTGATCTGAGCGGCGCGGGGGACGCTTGCGCCGCCCCCCGTCCGCCGGTTAGCCTATTCGCCTCCCGGAACCCCGGCCCGGAGCGACCATGTACACCTTCTCGATGATCTTCGCCGGCGTCGGCGCCGCCGCGATCCTCTTCGCGCTCACCTTCGTCTCGAGCGTGGTGGGCGGGCTCGTGAACGCCATGATCCTGCTCATGGCGGGGCCGCTGGTGGACAAGCTGGTCGGCGAGAAGGGGCGCTGAGGCGCCCCTAGCCCTCCGGGGCGTGGCCGGCCGGGCCCTCCGGCGTCGTGGCCTGCTTCATCGCCGCGTCGAAGCCCACCTTGACGGACCCCAGCAGGTCCCTGAGTCCCCGCACCTTCATCTGCAGCCCCCCGCCGCGGCGCGCGAGCTGGCCCATGTAGCCGCAGGGGTCAGCGAGGCCCGAGAGGCCGAGGCCCTGCGCCTGCACCTTGAGCTCGTCGAGGATGCGGCACATCTGGCGCACCTGGGTGTCGTCGGCCTGGAGCGCCGCCATCAGCTCCACGATCTTCGCCACGCGCTGGAGCCGCGGCTCCACCGTCTGGAGCCACGCGAGCTGCGCCTGCTGCTTGCCGCTGAGCTTGGGCTGGGCCACCGCCGCCTCCGGAACGCGCGGGATCGCGCGGCCGTAATGTAGCCCGGGCCCGCGGGGCGCGGCCCGGGCGCGGGGCTAGAAGAGGCCGCTCTTCGCCGACTGCCAGAGCTTGAAGAGCCGGTCGAAGCCGTCCTGGAGGATCTCGACCTGCTGCGGGCTCGGGCTCGCCTGCGCGGCGGGCTCGAGTTCGTCCACGATGCGTCCCATCTCGCGCCGGCCCTGCGCCGCGGCCTCCGCTTTGATCGCGGCCAGCGTCTCGACGATCTTCCGGCGCACCTCCGCGTCGTGCGGCACCTGCCAGAGGTAGGCGGCGGCGTCGCGCCCGCTGGCACAGAGCTGCCCCAGTTCGTCGAGCAGGGGCTCGAACCGCTTGCGCCGGGCCGGGTTGCCGGTCCCGTGGTCCTGCATGGTGTCCTCCCTTCCGCGCGCGAGGCTCGCGCGCCGCGCCACCGAGGCAGCAAGGGTGGTGCCGACGCTCCTCACGGCGCTCCTGTGCGCCGCGTCACCGGCGGCCGCGCAACGGCGCGACGGCGTCGCGGGGCGCTGGCGCCTCGAGGTGCACGACCTCCTGCCGCAGGAGGTGCGCGGAGAGCTCCGCCTCGCCGCGGACGGCGGGACGCTCGCGCTCTCGACGCAGTCGGGCGAGCCGCTCCCGCTCGCGCGCGTGCGGCGCCTCCCCGGCGACTCGGTCGAGTTCGAGACGGGCGCGCCGCTCGACCTCCGCTTCGCGGGCCGTGCCGCCGGGCAGCTCCTGCGCGGCGCCGTGACCGGGCCCGACGGCGCGTCGGGCCACTGGCAGGCGGACCCGCTCCCCGAGGCGGTCGAGTACTACGCCGTGCTGCCGCGCTTCACCCGCCAGCAGGTGATCGCGGGCCCGGCGGCGCCGACCGTCCGCGTTCCGGGGGCGATCGTCGCGGCGGTGCGCGCGGCGGCGCCGCAGCGCCTCCTCGATGACGCGGCGGCGTCCGCGGCGTCGGCCGCGGGGCTCGCCTCGGTGCCGGCGGGGCGCCTGGCGCAGCGCGGGGCGCGCCGCGTGCTCGGGCTCGAGGATCGCGACAGCGTCCTCGCCGCGGTGCGCCGCGGGCTCGCGGCGGTGCGCAGTGCGCTCCCCTCCGACTCCCTGCGCCGGCGCTTCGACCAGCTCTTCCGCCCGCGCGGCGAGTGGGTCGTGGACCTCCACGAGGCCGCGCTCCTGCGCCTGCGCCTCCGCGTCCCCTCGGCCTCGTGGGCCTCGCTGGTGCCGGCGCTCCAGTCGGGCGGCTGGCTCGCCGGGGGCGCCACCGCCGCGGACGTCCCGGAGGCGGCGTACCGATTCCTGCTCCAGCGCGCCGCGGCGGACGCGCCGGCGGGCGCGGTGGCGCTCCCGCCCGGGCTGCCGCCGGCCGCCCGCGGCGCCGCCACGACGCTCGAGCTGATGCTGCAGGCCTACGAGGAGGCGGAGGCGTGGCACCGCACGGCGCTCGCGTTCCTCGAG
>JBAIWX010000110.1:0-5141 GCA_037916975.1 Gemmatimonadales bacterium | reverse complement strand
CAGCCTCGAGGGGCGGTTCATCAACCCGGCGAGCCTGCTCCTCCTCGCGAACCAGTACGGCGAGGGCGACCCGGGCAACGTCATGGTCGGGCTCGACGCGCACTGGCGCGCGGGCCGCGCGGTGACGGCCGAGCTGCAGCTCGCGATCGACGACCTGCAGTACCAGCGGACGTCGGGCCCCGGGCGCTATCCGAACCGGTGGGCGCTCACCGCCGCCGCGTTCGGCCCCCTCGGCGCGCGCGGCGCCTGGCGGGCGCTCTACACGCAGGCCTCGACGCTCGCCTTCCGCGCCACCAACCCGTTCGAGAGCTTCGTCGAGCGCGGGGTCGGGGTGGGCCGCGGCTTCGCGGACATGGACCAGCTCACCCTCACGACGGCGTGGCCGGTCCGCGAGCGGCTGCTGGTGACGCCGGAACTCACGGTGCAGCGCCAGGGCAACTCGCGACTCGCCGACCCGATCCCGACGGATCCCGCGGCGCTCGGGGCCACGCCGCAGATCCTGAGCAAGCCGGTGGAGACCCTCTGGCGCGCCGCGGTCAACGCGAGCGGGCGCCTCGGGCGGGTGGACCTGCTCGCGAGCGCCGGCCTCCACCACCTGACCAACGCCGGCCACGTCGCGAGCGCGACGCGCACCCGCTTCGAGGGGCGGCTCCAGGCCACCATCGCCCTCGGCGCCACCGGGAGGCTCGACTGATGGACGCTCCACCGCTCGCGCGCGACCGCCTCGCCACGCTCCTCGCCGCGCTCGCCGGCCGGCGCGTGGTCGTGGTCGGCGACGTGATCCTCGACCGCTACCTCCTCGGCGACACCGACCGGATCTCCCCCGAGGCGCCGGTCCCGGTGATCCACGTGCGCCAGCGCCGCGTCGCGCTGGGGGGCGCGGCGAACGTCGCGGCGAACGTCGCGGCGGTGGGGGCCACCTGCACGCTCGTCGGCACCGTCGGGGACGACCTCGAGGGGCGCGAACTCCGCTCGGAGATGGTGGTGCACGGCCTCGACGACCGCTTCCTGCTGACGGTGGCCGGCCGGCCCACCACCAGCAAGACGCGCGTATTGGCGCGCGGGCAGCAGGTCTGCCGCATCGACGACGAGGTGGACGCGCCCCTCGCGGAGGCCGATGCCGCGCGCCTGCGGGCCGCCGCCCTCGACGCGCTCGCCGGGGCGGACGCGCTCCTCCTCGAGGACTACAACAAGGGCGCGCTCGAGCCGGCACTCATCGGCGCGCTCGTCGCGGAGGCGCGGCGCCGGGCGGTGCCCGTGGTCGTGGACCCCAAGTTCCGCAACTTCTTCGCGTACGCGGGTGCCACGGTGTTCAAGCCGAACCGGCGCGAGCTCGAGTCGGCGCTCGGCGCCGCGGTGGACCTCGCCCACCCCGACGCCTTCCCCGCCGCCCTCGCGCGGCTCGACGTGGAGCACCTGCTCGTCACGCTCGGTGCGGACGGCATGATGCTCGTGGGCCGCCAGGGCCCGCCGGTCCACATCCCGAGCATCGCGCGCGAGGTCTACGACGTCTCCGGCGCGGGCGACACTGTCACCGCGTGGCTGGGCACGGCGCTTGCCGCTGGAGCGACGCTCGTGGAAGCGGCGACGCTCGCGAACTACGCGGCCGGCGTCGAGGTGGGGAAGGCGGGCGTGGCCACGGTGTCGCCGGCGGAAGTGCTCGCCGTGCACGAGGAGCGGCACGACCGCGCCGGCCGCCTGCGCCGCGGGGGGCTGCTGTAGCGCACGAGGCGCCGTCCGGGGCGGCGCCGGGGAGGACAGGATGACCGTGGCATCCCTGCTCCGGACGGCCAGATCGCCCCACCCGAAGCGAGGCGAGGCGCTGCGCGCCCTCGCCCTGCTTTCCGACGAGGCCCTCCTCGTCGAGCTCGGCGCGACGCGCGACGGGCTCGCGCGCGAGGAGGCCGAGCGCCGGCTCGAGGAGACGGGCCCCAACCGGATCGCCAGCGAGCGTCCGCCCACCTGGTACGCCCAGCTCTGGCACGCCTCGCAGACCCCGTTCAACTACATCCTGCTCACGCTGGCGGCGGTCTCCTGGCTCACGGGGGACCGCAAGGCGCTCGTCGTCATCACCCTGATGGTGGTGCTGAGCACCGTCCTGCGGTTCGTCCAGGAGTACCGCTCCAGCCAGGCCGCGCTCGCGCTGCAGGCGATGGTGCACACCCGGGCCACCGTGGTGCGGCGGGGCCTCGCGGCGCCGCCCGGCCAGCGCGGCACCGACATCCCGCTCGAGCAGGTCGTCCCCGGCGACGTGGTGCTGCTCTCCGCCGGCGACATGGTGCCCGCGGACGTCCGCCTCCTCGCCTCGAAGGACCTCTTCGTGAGCCAGGCGGCGCTCACCGGCGAGTCGGCGCCGGTCGAGAAGCGCGAGGCGCTCCCCGCCGACCTGGTCGGCGGCGGCGCACCGGCGCAGCTCCCCGAGCTCCCGATGATCGCCTTCATGGGGACGAACGTCGTGAGCGGGACCGCGACGGCGGTGGTGCTCGCGACCGGGAGCGGCACCGTCTTCGGCGGGATCGCGCGGGACCTCCTCGGCCGCACGCCGCCCACGAGCTTCGACCTCGGGGTCAACAAGGTCAGCTGGCTCCTGATCCGCTTCATGGCGGTGATGGTCCCGGTGGTCTTCCTCGTGAACGGCCTCTCCAAGGGCGACTGGCTCGAGGCGTTCCTCTTCGGGCTCGCGGTGGCGGTGGGGCTCACCCCCGAGATGCTCCCGATGGTCGTCACGACGAACCTCGCCAAGGGCGCCGTGGCGATGTCGCGCCGGAAGACGATCGTCAAGCGGCTGAACGCGATCCAGAACCTGGGCGCGATGGACGTCCTCTGCACCGACAAGACGGGGACGCTCACGCAGGACCGCATCGTCCTCGAGCAGCACGTGAACGCGGTGGGCGAGGAGGACGACTTCGTCATGGAGCTCGCCTACCTCAACAGCTACCACCAGACGGGGCTCAAGAGCCTCCTCGACAGTGCCGTCCTGCGCCACGCCGAGCTGCACGACCTGCTCCACGTGGACGAGGACTACGTCAAGATCGACGAGATCCCCTTCGACTTCACCCGGCGGCGGATGTCGGTGGTCGTGGAGCGCGGGCGCGAGAAGCACCTCCTCATCGCCAAGGGCGCGGTGGAGGAGATGCTCATGGCCTGCGCCTGGGTGCGGGACGAGGAGCACCGCCTGCCGCTCACCGACGCGGCGCGGGCGGCGGTGCTCGACCTCGCGCGGGAGCAGAACGAGGACGGCCTCCGCGTGGTGGCGGTGGGGTTCCGGGAGTTCGAGCCGGAGACGCGGGCCTACGGCCCCGCGGACGAGTCGGGGCTCACCTTCGCGGGGTTCATCAGCTTCCTCGACCCGCCGAAGGAGACCGCGGCGCCCGCGCTCCGCGCGCTCCGGGCCCACGGCGTGGCGGTCAAGATCCTGACCGGCGACAACGACCTGGTCACCGTGAAGGTGTGCCACGAGGTGGGACTCGACCCGGGCCACGTCGTGCTGGGCCACGAGGTGGCAGCGCTCGCCGACGCGGCGCTCGACGACCTCGCCGAGCGGGCGACGGTGTTCGCGAAGCTCACGCCGGACCAGAAGGTCCGGGTGGTGCAGGCGCTCCGCCGGCGCGGCCACACCGTCGGCTTCCTCGGCGACGGCATCAACGACGCGGGCGCGCTCCGCGAGGCCGACGTCGGGATCTCGGTGGACACCGCGGTGGACGTGGCCCGCGAGTCGGCGGACATCATCCTGCTCGAGAAGAGCCTGCTGGTGCTCGAGGAGGGGATCCAGGAGGGTCGGCGCACCTTCGGGAACATCATGAAGTACCTGAAGATGACCGCGAGCTCGAACTTCGGAAACGTCTTCAGCGTCGTGCTCGCGAGCGTGGCCCTGCCCTTCCTGCCCATGCTCCCGATCCAGCTCCTCACGCAGAACCTGCTCTACGACCTCTCCCAAGTCGCGATCCCGTGGGACGGGATGGACGAGGAGTACCTGGCCGCACCACGGCGGTGGAGCGCGGACGACATCGGGCGCTTCATGCTCGTCATCGGGCCGCTGAGCTCGGTGTTCGACCTCGTGGCGTTCGGCCTGCTCTGGTGGGGCTTCGGTGCCGATGCGGCGGCCCGGCAGGCGCTCTTCCAGTCGGGCTGGTTCGTGGAGGGGCTCCTCACGCAGACGCTCATCGTCCACATGATCCGCACCCAGCGGGTCCCCTTCGTGGAGAGCCGGGCGGCGACGCCCGTGCTGCTCACGACCGGCCTCGTGATGCTGGCGGGGCTCCTCCTTCCCTTCTCCACCCTCGCCGAGCACCTCGGCATGGTGCCACTGCCCGCCGCCTACCTGCTCCTGCTGCCGGTGATCCTCGTGAGCTATGCGGCGCTCGTGCAGGGGGTGAAGGGGTGGTACGTGCGGCGGTACGGGACGTGGCTGTGAGCCCGGGGGCGCGTCCCGAACGCACCGCGGCCCGCACGGGAGTTCCGTGCGGGCCGCGGGATGGGCGATGAGGGACTCGAACCCCCGACCTCTGGTATGTGAGACCAGCGCTCTAACCGGCTGAGCTAATCGCCCGGCTTCGGGGGCGGGATACTAACCCCCGGCCGCGGGAGCGGCAAGGGCGGCCGGACGGCCGGTCAGGCGGGCGGCACGAGCGCCTGCAACGCCGCCGCGGCGATGACCCCGTCCTCCTGGCTGGTCATCCCGCTCACGCCGATCGCCCCCACCAGGTGCCCGTCCACCACCACCGGCACGCCGCCCTCGAGCATCACCAGGCCCGGCAGCGAGAGCAGCGCGGTGCGCCCCCCGGCGATGCCGTCCTCGAGCGCCTTGGTCGGGCGCTTCGCGCGCGCCGCGGTGCGCGCCTTGGCGATCGCGACGTCCTGGCTCATCGGCTGCGTCCCGTCGAGGGAGTGGAAGAGGACGAGGCCACCGGTCGGGTCCACGACGGCGATGGCCACGGTCCAGCCGCGGCGGCGCGCCTCGGCCTCGCCGGCCTCGGCGAGGGCCTTCGCGGCCTCGAGGGTGATGAAGCGCACTTCGCGATGTCGGTGCATGGATCCTTCCGGGAACGGGATGCCGGCCGGGCAGGCCGCTACGGGAGCACGGTGACGGCGTTCGGGGCGAGGACGTTGCCGGGCCCGGCGTCCGCCGCCGCGGCGATCGC
>JBAIWX010000109.1:0-12256 GCA_037916975.1 Gemmatimonadales bacterium | reverse complement strand
GGCCCGCGGAGGCGATGGCACTCGAGATCTCGTTGACCTGCGTGATGGTGCCGCCGATCGGCTGGAGCGCCGAGACCGTCTCCCCGGTCGAGGTCTGGATCTCGGAGATCTGGCTGGAGATCTCCTCGGTCGCCTTGGCGGTCTGGTTGGCGAGCGTCTTGACCTCTGAGGCCACCACCGCGAAGCCCTTGCCCGCCTCGCCCGCCCGCGCCGCCTCGATGGTGGCGTTGAGCGCGAGCAGGTTCGTCTGCTCCGCGATGGAGGTGATGACCTTGATCACCGCGCCGATCTGCTGCGACGACTCGCCGAGCTGCGCGACGGTGGCGTTGGTCTTCTCGGCGGCCTCGACCGCCTGGGTGGCCACCTTCGACGCCTCCGAGGCGTTCTTCGCGATCTCGCGGATCGAAGCGGTCATCTCCTCGGTCGCGGTCGCGACCGTCTGCACGTTGCGGCTCACCTGCTCCGCCGCCGCCGAGACCACCGTCGCCTGGGTGCTCGTCTCCTCGGCGCCGCTCCCCATCTGGGTCGCGGTGGCCGAGAGCTCCTCGCTCGAGGCCGCGAGCGACTGGGCGTTCTGCGCGATCGCCACGAGGGCCCGCTGCATCTCCTCCGCGGCGGTGTTCACCGAGTCCTTGATGCGGGCGTGGTCGCCCTGGTACGCGCCCTGGACCCGCGCGGTGAGGTCGCGCCGGGCCATGCGCTCGAGGACGTCCGCCGCCTCGTTGACCGGGGCCACCACCGCGTCGAGCGTGGCGTTGATCCCGCCGACCAGCTCGCGGAACGAGCCCTCGTAGCGGGCGGCGTCGCCGCGGGTGGCGAGCTGCCCGGCCTTCGCCGACTCCACGAGGCGCTGCGTCTCGGTCACGGCGTCCCGGACCACCCGCTGGGCCTGGCCGAAGGCCCCGATCGCCGACTTCATCTGGCCGAGCATCGCATTGAAGGTCTCGGCGATCTGGCCGAGCTCGTCCTTCGACGTCACGTCGACGGGGGTCGTGGTCGGCGTCACCTGGATGCTGAGGTCGCCGCGCGCCATGCCCACGATGCCGTTCTCGAGCCCGGTCACGCACTTCTCGCGGAGCCGGGTCATCCGGTCGAGCACGGCGGCGGCCGTCACGCCGATCGCGCGGGCCATCGTGACCGAGACGAGCACGCCGACGAGGACGGCGAACGCCGCCATCGCGAGGCTGACCACTCGTGCGCGCGAGGCCGTCGCTGCAATCGCCGTGACGGCCGCGGCACTGGTCGAGCGGCTGTCGTCCGCGATCGCGTCCGCGGCGCGGGTGGCCTCCGCGACCGCCCGCGAGTTCTCCGGCGAGAGGAGCACCTCGCGCGCCTGGTCGCTCCGGCCCGCCCGCGTCAGCTCGACGATCCGGTCCTGGAAGGGAAGCCACGCCTGCACGGCCGTCCGCAGCTGGCCGAGTCGCGCCGAGTCGCCGGCGTCGGTCGCGAGCCCGGCGAGCTGCTGCACCGCGCTGTCGAGCTGCGCCCGGTTCTCGGCGTAGCTGGCTGCCGCCGCGGCGCCAGCCGCCCCATTCACGAGCATCCCCTGACGGACGTCCCGCTGGATGCCGCGGATCGCCTTCTCCACCGAGAGCGCCGCGCTCACGGCCGGCAACTCGTGCGCACCGAGCGCGGCCGCCGCGTCGGACGTGCGCTTGACGGCGAGCACCGCCACGCCCGAGGCCAGGAGGCCGAGCAGGACGACGAGCCCGAAACTCAGGAACAGCTTGGTGCGGAGGCGCAGATCGGAGAGGCGCATGGCCGGATCCCATTCGGGTCCCTGCCGCGGGCGGGGGCCGGGTTGCACGACGGGGGCGCCGCGGCGCCCGGGCAGCCCGGTTCTCGTGCCGGGGCTCCGTCGCGCGCGTGCCCCCGGCCAGGCTGCTCGACCACACTCTCGGTTGTGGTACATCGAGACTTGAGCGACTTGTCCAACGTCGCGCGCGGGAAGAAGGGGAGGACTGGACAGCGTCGAGAGTTACACCCGGCAACCTTCGACGCGAAGGCGACGAGCCGCCGGGAGGCCGTCGTTCGGGAGCGCGACCTAGAACCGGACGGAGAGCCCGAGGAAGGGATTTGCATCTTCCGCGGCGCGAACGAGGCCGAGGTTCACGCCCCCGTCGAGCTGGACCGCGGTGCCGAGGCCGAGCGTGAAGCCCAGGTCGCCGGTGGCCACCCAGGGTTCGCCGGCGGTCCGTGCCTGCCAGAACTCGAGGTACGCCGCCAGCGGCCCCGCGATCGGGCGTCCCACGCTGAGCGAGGCGATCGCGGTAGCGCCCCGGCCGGCGTCGGCATGATCGAGGTCGAGCTCGACCATGGTACCGGCGCCCCAGTCGTCACCGAGGTCGATCGCCGCCGGGAGGATGAGCCCGCCGCCCACCGAGCGGCCGGCCCCGTCGCGCGCGAAGCGGAGGAAGGGCAGGATGCCGAGCGCGACGCGGCCTCCATCGTTGCCGTGCAGGTTGACCTTCCCCCGCAGCAGGAGCTCGCCGAAGCCGTGGCGCAGTTCCCGGCGCCCGAGCGCCGGCCACTCGACCGCCTCCTGCGACCACGTCTCGGCGACGAACTCGACGTCGGCGTTCGGCAGCAAGCCGAGCTTGACGGTGAGGGGCAGGATCCCGAGGCTGCGACGGCGCACCGGCCCCGCGGGTTCGTGGTCGTCGTCGCGCACGTGGCTGACGAGTTCGACCTCCACTTGGACCCAGCCAGCGGGAACGGTGAAGGGACCTTCGGTCCGGTCGGGACGGTCGGTGACCATCGCCCGCGCGACGGCGCGTGGGGTCCGGCGGAAGAGCGACCAGCGGACGGGGGCCGGCGATGCGTCGAGGGACTCGGCGGCCGCGGCTGGTGGCGCGGGGACCGTCGCGCCGGCCGCGCGGGGTGGCGCGACCGCCGTCAGCACGGTCGCCCAGCCGGCGAGCAGCGCTCGTCCCCAGCCCCCGATCTTCACGGGCCCTCCCGTTCCGCCGCCGGCCGCGGTGCCGGGCCGTGCCGCCCCGGCGCTAGCCCACCACCGAGGTCGCCGAGGCGGCGACGCCCTCGAGTTCCTCCATGATGCGCGGCACCTCGTCGGCGCCGAAACCCAGCGCCGAGAGCGCCTCCGCCGCCGGCTCGTCGGCCTGACCCTCGAGGCTCAGGCCCAAGCCGAGCGCCCGGCAGCACGCCTCCGCCGCGTACACCACGCGCGCCAGCGCGACGTGCGCCTCGGGCGCCTCGCGCGGCCGGTGGTGGCAGCTCACCGCGTCCACGACGGTTGCCGGGAGGCGCCACGCGCCAAGGAGGAGGCCGCCGACCCGGCCGTGGTCGATGCCGAAGGCGTCCTCTTCCTGCTGCCACAGCGGCAGGTCCAGGTCCTCGCGGCCGAGGCAGACGCTGTCGAACTCCTCCGAGAAGTACTGGTCGAGGAGCAGGATGCCCACGTCGTGGAGGAGGCCGGCGACGTAGGCATCCTCGACGCCGCGCTTCCCGTGGAGCCGCTCCCAGAGGTAGCGGGAGGCCGAGCCGACGGCGGCGCAGTGCCACCAGAAGGCCTGCGGGTCGAGCCGGCGCCGCCGGTTCTCGAAGGCGCGCACGATCGAGAGCGCCAGGCACACGGTGCGGACCTGGCCGAGGCCGAGCCGCTGGACGGCGGCGAGGACGGAGACCAACTGCTCCCGGCCACCCCCGAACGCGACCGAGTTGGCCGCGCGGAGCAGCCGGGCGGTGAGCGCCGGGTCGCGCTCGATCACCGCCGCCACCTCCGCCCCCCCGGCGTCCTCGTCCGCGAGGACCTGCTGGAGCTGGAAGATCACGGACGGCAGGGTGGGCAGCTGGGCGTCGTTGCGCAGCAGGTCCTGCAGGCCTTCCACGATGCTCATCGGCGCGCGCCTCCCGCGGGTGCGGAACCGTACGGCCCTAGTATCGTCCGCCCCCTCAAGGAGGTTGAGGGCCGGGCCGATACTCGGGGCATGTCGGACAGGGACCGTCCAGGGGACCGCCCGGGAGGCGCGGGGGCATGATTGCGATCATCGGCATCCTCGTGGTGCTCGGCGCCGTCGTGGGCGGGTTCACGATGGCGGGGGGCCACCTCGCGGCGCTGTTCCACCTCTCCGAGGTGGTCACCATCTTCGGCGTGGCCGCCGGGACCGTCCTGATCGCGACCCCGGGGCCGGTGCTCAAGGGGATGATCGGCCGGCTCGCGGGGGTGATGAAGCCGAGCCCGTTCTCGCAGGCGCTCTACCTCGAGAGCCTGCGGATGCTGTACGAGCTCTTCCAGATCGCGCGGAAGGATGGCCTGGTCGCCATCGAGGCCCACATCGAGGCACCCGAGAAGAGCGCGGTCTTCAAGAAGTACCCCGGTGTCCTCGCGCAGCACCACGCCGTCGAGTTCCTCTGCGATTCCCTCCGCCTCGTGCTGGTCGGCAGCGTCCCGCCCTTCGACCTCGACACGCTCATGGAGAGCGAGATCGACGTCCACCACGAGGAGTCGCACCGCGCCATCCAGGCGCTGGGGAAGGTGGCGGACGCCCTCCCCGGCATCGGCATCGTGGCCGCCGTGCTCGGCATCGTGATCACGATGGCGGCCATCTCGGGCCCGGTCGAGGAGATCGGCGAGCACGTGGCCGCGGCGCTCACCGGCACCTTCATGGGCGTGCTCTTCGCGTACGGCTTCGTCGGCCCGCTCGCCTCCAACATGGAGGGGGTGAGCGCCGACGAGGCGCGCTACCTCAGCTTCCTCAAGGCCGCGGTGGGCGCGTTCGCGAAGGGCTACGCCCCGATCGTGGCGGTCGAGTTCGCCCGCCGGGCCATCTATGCCAACGCCCGCCCCACCTTCACGGAGATGGAGAACGCCTGCAAGGGCAAGAAGGGCTGAGGCGTGAACAAGGAACGCGAGCAGATCATCGTCGTCCGCAAGAAGAAGGCGGGCCACGGGCACCACGGCGGGGCCTGGAAGGTCGCCTTCGCGGACTTCATGACGGCGATGTTCGCGATGTTCCTCGTGCTCTGGATCGTCGGGCAGAGCTCGGACGTCCGCGTGGCCATCGCGGGCTACTTCCAGGATCCCCTCGGCCGCGGCAAGGAGTACGGGGCCTCCATCATCCCCGGGGCCGGCGCCCAGGCGGCGCTCCCCACGCCGGTGAGCCAGACCCAGGTCACGAACCTGCTCCGCCAGCGCCTCGAGCAGCTCGGGGAGCGGATCAGGGCGCGCATCGGGGAGCGGCCGGAGTTCGACGAGCTCGCGAAGCACCTGGAGATCGAGGTCACCAACGAGGGTCTCCGCCTCCAGCTCCTCGAGGACTCGACCGGCGTCTTCTTCGAGACCGGCAGCGCGCAGCCGCGGCCCCAGGTGCGCGAGTTCCTCGCGCAGCTCGGCACCGAGCTCGCGGCGCTTCCCAACGAGGTCGTGGTGGACGGCTACACCGACGCCCGCCCCTACTCGCCCAACGCCGCGTACTCGAACTGGGAACTTTCGGCGGACCGCGCCAACGTGACGCGCCGGATCCTCGTGGCGGGCGGGCTCCCCGACCGGCAGCTCCGCCAGGTCCGGGGCCACGCCGACCGGGACCTCCGCCGCCCGGAGGACCCGCACAGCCCGAGCAACCGGCGGGTGACGATCACGATGCTCTTCGACAGCGACGACGGGACCATCGGCGCGCCGGTCCCGCTCCCGGGGCCGCCCCAGCCGCTCCGCGACACCCTCGCCGCGCACCTCTCGGGACCGCTGCCGTGAGCGACGCCCCCCGGCCGGCGGTGATCCTCGTCGTCGAGGACGACCCGCGCGTGCGCGCCGTGCTCGCCCAGGTGCTCGGGAGCCTCCCCGGCTGCCGCGTCGAGACCGCCGACGACGGCCCCGCGGGCCTCGCCGCGGCGCAGGCGCACGCGCCGGACCTGATCCTCAGCGACTACGCGATGCCGGGGATGGACGGCTTCGCCCTCTGCCGCGCGGTCCGGGCCGAGCCGTCGCTCGCGCGCGCGGTCTTCGTCATCCTGAGCGCCTACGGCGACACCGCGCTCAAGGTGCAGGGGCTCGACCTCGGCGTGGACGACTACCTCACCAAGCCGGTCGAGGCGGCGGAGCTCCTCGCCAAGGTGAAGGCGATGCTGCGGCTCAAGGAGCTGCAGGACCGCCTGCACGCCGACAACCTCGCGCTCGGCGCGCTGCGCGACGCGCAGGCCCGGAGCTTCGACCAGCTGCTGGCGCTCCTGCTCCACCTCCTCGACCTGGGCCTCCCGGGGGCCCGGGAGCGGGGCGCCCGGCTCGCGGAGGCGGCACTCCGCCTCGCCGTGCGCTTCGAGGTGCCGCCCGAGTTCGAGCGCGACCTCGACCTCGCCTGCCGGCTCCACGAACTCGGGCTCGCGGTGAACCCGGAGCTCCGCACGGTGCCGCCGGAGGGCACGGGCATCCGGGACTGGCGCTACGCGCTCGTGACCCGCTCGCTGCTCGACGACGTGGACGCCCTGCGGCCCGTCGCGGAGATCGTCGCGGCGGAGCACGAGAACTGGGACGGCAGCGGGATGCCGTCACGGCTCCAGCTCGGGCAGATCCCGCTCCGGAGCCGCTTCCTGCGGACGCTCGCCGACTTCTACGCGCTCTACGACGCGGGGCGCGGCGCGGACGGGGCGCTCGCGGAGCTCGAGCGGCGGTCGGGCACCTGGTACGACCCGGCGGTGGTGGCGCAGTGGACCGAACTGGTTCGCCACGCGCCGGGGCTCGCGCAGGCGCCCGCGCGCCGCCGCGTGCCGATCGCCGAGCTCGAGCCGGGGATGGTCCTCGCGGAGGACCTGACGACGAACACCGGGATCCTCCTCCTCAAGGCGGGGACCCGGCTCGCCGGCTCGAGCATCGCGATCATCCGCAAGCGCCACCTCGCCGACCCGATCGTCGCCGGCGCGTGGGTGGACTCGGCCGCCTGAGGCGGTGGCGCCCCCGCCGGGCGCACGCTAGACTCGGGGCATGACCGCCCCCCTCGCCCTCGACGACCCGCAGGTCGCCACCCTCGCGATCCTCGCCAACCGGGCCATCGCCTTCGGCACCGTCGCGCGCTGGGGCGTGCACGCGCTCCGGAACCCGCTCCAGTCGCTCTCGCTCGTGGGCGAGCTGGTGCGCGGCGGCGACGCCGGCGCGCTCGAGGGCCCGATCGGCGCGAACCTCCTCGGCGCGCTGCGCCAGCTCGCACGGGCCGGCGACGTCGTGGACGAGGCGACGCGCCTCCCCCCGCCCGCGAGCCCGGCGGAGCCGGTGGCCCTCGGCGACGTGACCGACCTCCTCGAGCGCCTCGTGGGCGCCCACCGCGGGGGCGCGGAGTTCGAGGTGGACCCGGCGATCCGCGCGGTCCCCGCCGTGCGGGGCGAGCCGGACGCGCTGCTGCACCTGCTGCTCAACCTGGTGCTGAACGGCGTCGAGTCGGCCGGGGAGCGCGAGGGCGCACGGGTCCGGCTCCTCGTGACCGTGACCGAGCGCACCGTGCGCGTCCGCGTGGAGGACAACGGCCCCGGCGTCGCCCCGGCGATGGCGGGCCGGCTCTTCGAGCCGTTCGCGACCACGAAGACACGCCGTGCGGTCGCCGGCCTCGGCCTGCCGGTGGCGCGGCTCCTCGCCGGCCGCGCCGGCGGCACCGTCCGGTACGACGACGCCGCCCCGCCGGGCGGCGGGGCGGCGTTCACGGCCGAGCTGGTGCGCTGGGACGCGAGCTAGCCGCCCGCCGCCTTCGGCGGGCGCAATGGCAGCTCCGCGGCCCACTCGAGCGCGGCCTGCGGCGACGCCTTGGCGCGGCGGTTCTCGAGCGCCACCTGCGAGACGAGTTCCTCCCGCTGGATGCTCACCTCCCGCGGCGCCTCGATGCCCAGGCGCACGCCGCGGCGGTCGCACTGCAGCACCACGAGGCGGATCCCGCCCTCGATGATGATGGCCTCGCCGGGCCGCCGGTTGAGGATCAGCACGTGGTCCCTCCTAGACCATGTTGATCAGCGACTGCAGCATCTCGTCCGCCGTCGTGACGATCTTCGTGGCGGCCGCGTAGGCCTGTTGCGCGCGCGTCAGGTTGACGAGCTCCTCGTCGGCATTCACGCCCGCCACCGACTGCCGCTGCTGCTGCACGTTGTCCACGAGCGCCTGCTGCGCCGTGGCCCGGGCGTCGGCGTCCCGGCCCTGCAGCGACACGCCGGACAGGATGGCGGTGTAGGCCTCCGCCAGCGTCTGGTTCCCCGTCACCGCCAGCTTCGTCGTGCGCAGCTGGCCCAGCTGGAGCGCGAGCCCCCCGTCGCCGGCGTTGGTCGTCGTCCCCGTGACGATGTTCGCGAGCGAGGCCTGCACCGAGCTGCTCACCGCGATCGTCGCGGCGGTGGTGCCGGCCGGGTCGAAGAAGTCGAGGTTGCCGACGCCCGTCGGGGTCTGCCCGGTCCGGTGGATGGCGTTCACCGTGGTCACGACGGCGCTCGCGAGGGCGTCGAGCTGCCCCTTGATGCCGGGCAGCGTCGTCGTGGTGAAGCGCGCGAGGGCCGCGATCGAGCCGCCCTGCATGTCCACGACCTGCGTCGTCCCGGTCACCCGCACCGCGTAGCCCGCCCCCGACGGCACGACCTCGAGCTGCTGCGCGGTGGAGCCGTCGGCGACGAGGTTGGACCCCGCGACCACGTTCACCGAGCCGTCCGCCTGCGGGTACACCCGCACTGCGGCGAGCTTGCTCAGCTGGTCGATCGCCGTGTCGCGGCGGTCGGCGAGGTCGGGCGCGCCGCCGGGGCCGGCGGCCACGATCTGGCGGTTGAGGTCGGTGATCTCGCGCGTGAGCTGGTTGAACTGCGCCACCGCGTCCTGGAGCTCGCCCCGCGCCCCCGCGGCGATCTCGTCGAGCCGGCCGCTCGTGGCCTGCAGCCGCTGCGCGAGGATCCCCGCCGACTGGCGGACCTGGCCGCGCGCCGTGACGCTCGTCGGGTCGCGCGCGAGGTCGCTCCACGACCCCAGGAACTCGTCGAGCGCCGAGCCGACGCCGTTCTCGCCCAGGTCGTCGAAGACCCCGCCCACCCGGCCGAGGAGGTCGCTCGTGGTCTGGCTGTCGCCGAGGCCGCCGGCCTCCCGCCGCCAGCTGGCGTCGAGGAAGGTGCTGCGCACCCGCTCGGTGAGCCCGCTGTCCACGCCCCGGCCCACCATGCCGTCCGGGGTGCGGAGCGGCGTCATCGCCGAGAGGCTCAGGCGCTGCCGCGTGTAGCCCTCGGTCGAGGCGTTGGCGATGTTGTGCGAGGCGGTGCTCGCCGCCTTCTGCTGGGCGAGGAGCGCCGTGCGCGCGATGCTGAAGATGCCCCCGAGCATCGGCTCACCCCGTCCGGTCGAGGAGGAGGCCGCCGCGCCCTTCGGGGGCGCGCGCCGCGGGGGCATAGGTCGGCACCCGCTCGGCCGTGCTGGAGAAGAGGAGCTGCAGGAAGGCGTCGCCCGCCTCGAGGGCGCGGCGCAGCACCGCCTGGTTGATCCGCACCTCGCGCTGCACGGCGTTCGCCGCCTCCCGGACGGCGCGGCGCGCGCGCGCGAAGCCCTCGGGGAGCGGCCGGTCGAGGTGCGCCTCCAGCTCGCCCAGCGCCTCGGTGGCGTCGCCGGTCAGGTGACGCGTGAGCGCCGCGCGCCGGCGGCGCGCCTCCTCGAGGGTGAAGAGCGTCCGGCCGATGGCCTGCACGCTCGCCTCGATCCCCTCGGGGTCGTCGGCGGCGACGGCGCCGCGCTGGCGCACCAGGCTCTGGCGCAGCTCGTCGAGGAGGCGCTCCTCGTGTGCGAGCGACGCCGCGAGCTCGCCGAGCCGCCGCGTCACCTCGTCCGCCGGGTCACCCCGGTCCCGCCCGACCAGCCGAAGCACCACCATCCTCCAGTCGCGGCGACGGTGCCGCCGCGGTCGTGACCTCGTTCAGGCGCCGGCTCAGCTGGCGATAGAGCGCCTCGCCGAGCCCGCGGTGGAGCCGGTCGGCCGCCTTCGAGGCGAAGGTGTCGTCCAGCATCCCCTGGAACATCTGCTCCCCGCTCCCGGCGTCGTCGCCCGGCACCGTCGCGCGCATCGCCTGGAAGAGCTGCGCGAGGAAGACGCCCTCGAGCTGGTGCGCCGCCTGCCTGAGCTTGCGGTGCTCCGGGCCCTCGGCCGCGGGCCGGCCCGGCCCCACGCCGCCGACGCCGCTCACCGGACCGTCACCTGCGCGCTCAGCGCACCGACGTCCACCAGGGCCGCGAAGATCGCCGCGACCTCCTGGCTCGTGGCGCCGGCCGCGTGGAGCCCGGCCGCCACGTCCTGCACCGTCGCCCCGCTCGCGAGCGCCAGGAGCCCCTGGCCCCGGCGGGTGCTGTCCCCCGGCGCCGGCGGCGCCGCGGTGCCGATGCTGAGCGTGAGCCCCCGGTGGCTGACCGCCGCCGGGCCCACCCGCACGTCCCCGCCGGCCACCACCGACCCGTCCCGGGAGCTGATGACCACCCGCGAGGCCACCGGCGCCGCCACGGGCAGGGTGTCGATGGCCGCAAGGAGCCCGATCAGGTTATCGGCACCGGGCCCCTTGGGCGTGAGGGCGATGCTCCCCGGGTCCTGGACGGTGGCCGTCCCGGCCCCCAGGGCGGCGTTGACCGCCGCAGCCACCCGGGTCGCGGTGAGGAGGTCCGGCCGGCGGAGCCGGAGCACCGGCTCCGCCGCGGCGATCTCCGCGGGGTCCACCTCCAGCACGCCGCCGTCCGGGATCCGGGCCGAGGTCCCGCGCCGCGCGATGCCCCCGCGGCTCCCGCCGGGATCGTCGCCCAGGAGGAGGAGCGGCCCCTGCGCGGTCGCGACGGGCGGCTGGTTCGGGTCGGCCATGAGCGGGGTCGTGAAGAGCACGCCGCCCTTGAGGCTCACCGCGTCACCGATCGAGGAGACCTGCACCTCGAAGCGCCCGCCGCTGCGGAGCCACGGCGACGCCTCGGCGGTGACCAGCACCGCGGCGACGTTCCGCGACTGCAGGCCGACCGGCGGCACCTGGATGTCGAAGCGCCGGAGGAGGTTGATGATCGAGCGGACCGTGGGCGTCTCGCCCGCGAGGCCGCCGAAGCTGCGGTCGCCGGTGCCGTCGAGGCCGAGCACGAGGCCGTAGCCCACGAGCCGCCGCGGGACGTCGCCCGCCTTGACGGTGAGGTCGCCCACGCGGGCACCCTGCGCCGCGAGCGCGGCGGGCGCCCCGCAGGCGAGGGCGGCGAGGAGGAGGAGTCGGCGCGTCATGGCCACAGGATCGAGAGGATCTTGCCGAGGATGCCCGTGCGCGGGCCGATCTTCTTGCCCTTGTACGTGATGACGGCGTCCGCCACGCGCGAGGAGGAGACGAGGTTGTCGTAGCTCACGTCGTTCGGCCGGACGACGCCGGTGAGGCTGATGTTCTGCGCCCGGCCGTCCACGTTGACCACCTTGCGCCCCTCGACCTTCGCGTTGCCGACGGCGTCGATCTCCGTGACGCGCACGGTGAGGACGGCGGTGAGGTCGCCGTTGCGCGAGGCCTGCCCGACGTCGCGCGAGGACGCGTCGTGCGAGGTGGCGAAGGCCTTGTTGGGGCCGATGCGGCTCGCGGAGTCCACGCCCACGTTGAGCTTGGCCCCGAGGGAGCGGCTCCCCGACGCGACCTGCGAGACGCTCTCGCTCGCGCGGGTCTGCTCGTCCACCACGATGGTGATGATGTCGCCGACGCGGAGCGGCTGCCGGTCGGAGTACCAGTTGGCGCGGCTCCGCGGCAGGGCCGCCGGGCGGACCGCCACCTGCGTCGCGAGGCGCACCGTGTCCGGCGCGGCGGCGCGGGTCGAGTCCTGGGCCGCGAGCGGCGCCGCCAGGGCCGCGAGCGCGAGGGCGCCGAGGGCGCTCCGGGTCGTCATGTGCCGATCCTCACGGTGCCGGGCGCCGTCACGACGCCGATCCGCTGGCCGCGGCCCTCGAGCCGCACCGCGACCGTGCCCCCGAGCGGGGCGCTGCCCATCGCGATGCCGTCGAGCCCGACGGCGACGCTGCCCTGCCGCCATTCCACGCGCACCGGCGCGCCCGCCGCCACGACGGGCGGCGGCTGCACGTCGGGGACATCGAGCCGGTCCCCCGCGAGGAGCCCGCGCCGCACCCGCCACCCCGCCTCGGCCCGCGGCACCGCCGCGTGCGGCGGACCCCAGCGCACCGCGGTGTCCGCGCGGATGTCGCCGGGGGCGAGGTCCGCCCCGGCGGCGAGCGGCCGCGCGGCGACGAGCACGGTGTCGAGCAACCCCGCGCGCACGCGGCGCGCGAAGGGGGCCGCGCCGGCGGGCTCG
>JBAIWX010000108.1:0-10004 GCA_037916975.1 Gemmatimonadales bacterium | reverse complement strand
CCGCGCCGCCCCCTCCTCCGCCCCCGCGATGAGCTGGGGGAGCATGACGTTCTCGAGCGCGGAGAACTCGCGCAGGAGGTGATGGAACTGGAACACGAAGCCGACCTTCCGGTTCCGCAGCGCGGCGAGGCCCGCGGCATCCAGCGCCGAGAGCGCCTGGCCGGCGAGCCGGACCTCGCCTTCCGTGGGGCGGTCGAGGGCGCCGAGGAGGTGCAGCAGGGTGCTCTTCCCGGCGCCGCTCGCGCCGACGATGGCGACGAACTCGCCGGGGGAGACGCTCAGGTCCACGCCGGCGAGCACGTCGATGGGGCGCCCGTCGCCGCCCTCGTAGACCTTGCGCAGCCCCTGCGCCTCGAGGAGCGGCGTCATTCGTGCCGGATCGCCTCGACGGGGGTGAGCCGCGCGGCCGCCCGCGCCGGGTAGACCGTCGCGGCGAGGGTGAGGCCGAAGCTGATGCAGGCGACCACGACCACGTCGAGGACCTCGGGCTTCACGGGCAGCCGGTCGATGAAGTAGACCGCCGGGTCGATCGTGATCCAGCCGGAACGGTCCACCACGAACGCGATCGCGAGCCCCAGCGCGAGGCCCAGCACGGTGCCGATCCCGCCGATCGTCGCCCCCTGCAGCAGGAAGATGCGCCCGACGCCGCCGCCCGTCATGCCCATCGCCTGGAGGATGCCGATCTCCCGGGTCTTGTCGGTCACCACCATCGTCAGCGTCCCGACGATGTTGAACGCCGCGACCACCATGATGAAGAAGATCACCAGCCCCATCGCGAGCTTCTCGAGCTTGAGCGCCGAGAAGAGGTTCGCGTTCTGCGCCTGCCAGTCCAGCGCGCGGAAGGGGTAGCCGAGCCGCGCCTGCAGCCGGTCCCCGAGCTCGGGGGCGCGCTCGGGGTCGGCCACGCGGATCTCGATCCCCGACACGGCCGTCCCGAGGCCGGTGAAGCGCTGCGCCGCCGCCAGCGGCATCACGACGAACTGGTTGTCGTACTGGAACATCCCCGTGTCGAAGAACCCCGTCACCTCGTACTGGAAGAGCCGCGGCACGGCGACGCCGAGCGCCGCGTTCACCCGCGGCGGCGTGGGCGGGATGAGCGTCACCACGTCGCCGACCGTCACGCCGACCCGGTCGGCGAGGCGCTGCCCGACGAGGATCCCGCCGTCCACCCCGGGCTTCGTGGTCCGGAACGCCAGGTCCCCCCGGGTGATCTTCTGGGGCAGCGTCGTCACCGCCATGCGGCCGGTGTCGGGGTCCACTCCGAGGATGTTCACCGCCTCCGCATAGTCGCGCCCGGCGGTGAGGATGGACTGCGAGATGACCTCTGGCGCCGCCGCCACCACGCCGGGCTCCGCGCGGATCGCCTTCACCACCGCCGGCCAGTTCTCCACCCGGAGCCCCGCCCCGTAGGTCAGGATGCGCAGGTGCGGGTTGGCGACGAGGATCCGCTCGCGCAGGTCGTCGCGGAGGCCGTTCATCACGCCGAGGACGACCACGAGGGCGCAGACGCCCACGGCGACGCCGCCCGTGGCGATCACGGTGTTGAGGGAGGCGAGGCGGCTCGAGCGCCGGCTGGTCAGGTAGCGCCGGGCGATGCGCCAGGCGAGGCCCGGGGCGCCGCCCGGCGGCGCGCTCACGCCCGCCCCGGCAGCGCCGCCGCCGGCTCGGTCTCGGGGCGCATGGCCGGGAACAGGATCACGTCCCGGATCGACGGCTGGTCGGTGAGGAGCATGACGAGCCGGTCCACGCCGATCCCCACGCCGCCCGCCGGCGGCATCCCGTACTCGAGCGCGCGGACGTAGTCGGCGTCGAACTGGTGGGCCTCGTCGTCGCCCGCCGCGCGCTGGGCGACCTGGTCCTCGAAGCGGGCCCGCTGGTCGTCGGGGTCGTTGAGCTCGCTGAAGGCGTTGGCGAGCTCGCGGCCGTCCACGAAGAGCTCGAAGCGCTCGGTGAGCCCCGGGGCACCCCGGTGCGGCTTGGCGAGCGGCGAGAGCGCGCGCGGGTAGTCCACCACGAAGGTCGGCTGCACGAGCTGCGGCTCGAGGAACGCCTTGAACATCTCGTCCATGAGCTTGCCGCCCGACCACCCGGCGACCTCGTCCCGGTCGGCCCCGCGGCGGACGAGGGCGGCGCGCTGCTCGTCCTCGCTGTCCTGCAGCACGTCCACGTCCGAGGCGGCGCGGATCCCGTCCACGAACCGCACCCGCTTCCACGGCCGCGCGAAGTCGAACGCCTTCCCGTACGCGTGCAGCACCTCGCCGCCGGCCACCTCGCGCACGAGCCCGCTCACGAGTTCCTCGACCAGGTCCATCATGTCGTGGTAGTCGGCGTAGGCCTGGTACCACTCCACCATGGTGAACTCGGGGTTGTGCGAGCGGTCCATCCCCTCGTTGCGGAAGTTGTGCCCGATCTCGTACACCCGCTCGAACCCGCCGACCAGGAGGCGCTTGAGGTAGAGCTCGTCCGCGATGCGGAGGTAGAGCGGCATGTCGAGCGCGTTGTGGTGCGTCGTGAACGGCCGGGCCGCGGCGCCGCCGTAGAGCGGCTGGAGCACCGGGGTCTCGACCTCGAGGAAGCCCCGGGCGTCGAGGAACTCCCGGATGTGGCGCACCACGCGGGCGCGGGTCCGGAAGACCTCCCGCACCTCCGGGTGGACCGCGAGGTCGGCGTACCGCTGGCGGTAGCGCACCTCGGGGTCCTCGAGGCCGCCGTACACCTTCGTCCCCTCGCCGGTCTGCTGCACCTTGCCCCGCGGCAGCGGCCGGAGGCTCTTGGCGAGCATCTCGAGGCCGTCCACCATGAGCGTCGTCTCGCCCGTCCTGGTGCGGAAGAGCGTGCCCCGCGCGCCGACGTGGTCGTCGAGGTCGAGGAGCTTCACCACCGCCCACTGGTCGCCGAGGCGGTCCTGGCGGAAGTAGAGCTGGAGGCGCCCCGAGGCGTCCTCGAGGTGGGCGAAGGCGGTCTTCCCCTGCGAGCGCAGCGCGACGAGGCGCCCCGCCACCGCGGCCGCGGGGCCGGCATCGCCCATCGCGGGATCGTACGCGGCCAGCGCCTCGCGCGCGGTGTGCGTCCGCGCGAAGCGGTAGCCGTACGGGCGCACCCCCAGCGCCTCGAGCGCCGCGCGCTTCTCGCGCCGCGCCGCCTCGACGTAGTGCAGCTCCTCGCTCACGCCGCCTTGCCCCCGAAGCGCTTGAGGTACGTCTGGATGAACTCGTCCAGGTCGCCGTCCATCACCTTCTGCACGTCGCCCACCTTGAGCTCGGTCCGGTGGTCGTTCACCATCGTGTACGGCTGGAAGACGTACGACCGGATCTGGTTGCCCCAGGAGATGTCGGTCTTCGTCGCCTCGAGCGCGGCGCGGGCCGCCTCCTGCTCCTCGAGCTTCCGCTGGTACAGCGCCGAGCGGAGCATCTTCATCGCCACGTCGCGGTTCTTGAACTGGCTCCGCTCCTGCTGGCACGAGACCACGATGCCCGTCGGGATGTGCGTCAGGCGCACCGCCGACGAGGTCTTGTTCACGTGCTGCCCGCCGGCTCCCGACGCGCGGAAGACGTCCATCTTGATGTCCTCCTCGCGGATCTCGATCGTGATCGTGTCGTCGATGTCCGGGTAGACGAACACCGACGCGAACGAGGTGTGCCGCCGCGCCTGCGAGTCGAAGGGGGAGATGCGCACCAGGCGGTGCACCCCCTTCTCCGCCTTGAGGAAGCCGTAGGCGTACTGGCCCTTGATCTCGAGGGAGACCGACTTGATCCCCGCCTCCTCGCCCGGGAGGAGGTCGAGGATCGCCACCGCGAAGCCGCGCCGCTCCGCCCAGCGGGTGTACATCCGCATGAGCATCTCGGCCCAGTCCTGCGACTCGGTGCCGCCGGCGCCGGGGTGGATCGTCAGGATCGCGTCGCGCGGGTCGTCGGGGCCCTGCAGCATCCCCTGCAGCTCGAAGTCGGCGAGCGCCCGCTCCGCGCGCGACGTCTCCAGCTCCACCTCCGCCCGCATCGCCTCGTCGGGCTCGAGCTCGAGGAGCTCGAGGAGTCCCTTGGCCGTGCCCACCCGCCCCGTGATCTCGTCGTACGGCGCGAGCCACCCCTTCAGCTGCTTCACCTCCTGCACCACCTCGCGCGCGCGCTCCTGGTTGGCCCAGAAGGCCGGGTCGGCCTGCTGCGCCTCCAGCGTGCTCAGCCGCGCGCGCTTGGCGTCCAGGTCAAAGGAACCCCCGGAGCTCGGTCGCGCGGTGCTCGAGGTCGGTCAGGCGCTCCTGCAGCGTCGGCATGGCTCGGCTCTCTCCGGTACGATCGGGCGGCGGGCCCGCCCGGGCACCGCCGCGAACGACGAGGCCGCTCCCCCGCCGGCGGCGGAGGACGGCCCGAGGACGGAGCCAAATATAGGCCCCCGGCCCGGAGGGGTGAACGCCCCGAACCTTCGGCGGCACAACGGGAAAGCAGCGAGGCGGGCCCCGCCGGGACCCGCCTCGGACACTCCGCGACCACCTGCCGGGAGCTCAGAAGATCGGCCGGCCGTCCCCGAGGATCTCGTTCAGGGCCTCGCGGAAGAAGGGCGTGGACTCGGCGAGCTCCTTCCCGACCTGCTCCACGTACTCCTCCCAGCTCTTGTTGATCTCCTCCTCGAAGGCCTGCTTGAGCGTGCCGTTGGCGAGCGCCTCGCGCCGCTTGGCCGGGTGGTAGACCACCATGTCGGAGACGAGGGCGCGCGCCAGGCGCTTGGCCTTGGCCGCCGGATCCTGCGCGAGGAAGGGATTGAGCGGCCGCGCCCCGCCCGCGGGTGGGGCGCCCACCCCGGCGGGCCGGACCGGCGCCGGGCCGGAGGGGCGGAGCCCGCCAACCGGCGGTGGCGCGACCGGCGGACGCGCGACGGCCGGGGCTGCCACCGGCGGCACGACCGGGCGCATCGGCGGAGCCGCGGGAACGACCGGAGGCGGGAGCGGTGCGGGCGGCGGAAGCACCGCTGCCGCGGCCGGCACGACGGGCTTCGGCTCGACCGGCGGCACCGGCCGCACGGGTGGCTCGGAGACAGGCGCCGCGACCGGTGCAGGCGGGACGACGGGTGCCGGCGGGACGACCGCCGGAGCCGGCGCCGGGGTGGGCGCGACCGCCGCAGGGGCGACCACGGGGGCCGCGGGCTCGCCGGCTCCCTCCTGACGCACCGGGAAGACGGCGCTGCACACCGCGCAGCGGGCGCGCACGCCCCCGGCGGGCACCTTGGCAGGATCCACGCGGTACACCGTCGAGCAGCTCGGACAGCGCACGTTCATCGCCCGTTCCTCCGGCCGGCCCTCAGGGGCCGGCGTTCGCCTCGTCGGAGCCCGCCCCGCGCCGGCGGTCCACCACGTAGACCGAGCCCGGCAGCGTCTTCGCGTAGCTCTTCATCTCGGTGGCGAGTTCCGAGACCTGCGCCGGGTGGGTGAAGCGGCGGTTCCGGTTGGTCACGATGCCGATGGAGAGCGTCATGAGCGGCACCCGGTGCAGCTGGCCCCGGCGGTCCTTGCCGAAGAAGTAGCCCGCGCGCCGGTCCTGCTCGCTGTACTGGAGCGGCACGAGGGTGTCGAAGACCGCCAGGACCTCCGAGCAGACCTCGCTCACCCGGTCCGCGGGGATCACGAAGATGAAGTCGTCGCCGCCGATGTGGCCGACGAACCCGCGCGGCCCGAGCAGCCCCTTCACGACGTCGTGCAGGATCCGCGAGAGCAGGTAGATCACGCGGTCCCCGTCGTAGTAGCTGTAGCGGTCGTTGTACTCCTTGAAGTGGTCGAGGTCCGCGTAGCAGACCGCGAACTCCCCGCCCTGCTCGAGGCAGCGCCGGATCTCGCGCTCGATCTCGGTGGTGCCCGGGAGGCGCGTGGACGGGTGCACGGAGACGTCCCGCTCGCTCCGCTGCCGGATCGCCTCGATGCGCGCCCGCTGCTCCTCCGGGCTGAAGTAGCCGGTGAGCACCTCGTCGGCGCCGGTCGAGAACCAGAGCCGCACCAGGTCGCTCCGGTGCTCGGACGCGACCGCGAGCACGGGCGTGATCGCCGTGAAGGAATCGCTCTTCAGGCGGCGCACCACCTCGAGCCCCCGGTCCCCGGCCCGCTCGCCGTCCAGGAACAGGACGCACGGGTGGCCGCGGAGGATCATGGACTCGATCTCCTCGCCGCTCGCGAGCGGCAGCAGGGCGAACGAATGCTCCTGCGCCCACTGCCGCACGATGGCCGGCACCGGGCTGCCGTCAGGCGAGAAGAAGAGGACTGTCGGTCTCGGCCGCACCCCGGCGCCTCAGCGTAAGAACTTGAAGGAAGCTAGCTTGCGCGCTTCATGCTGCCAAGTCAGATGAACCACGCGGCCACCCCGACCATCGCGTAGACGGCCAGCAGCTGCACGCCCTCGAACCAGTGCGACTCGCCGTCCAGCGTGATGACCGTCGCCACCCCCGTCGCGAGCGCGAGCACCGCGACCTCGAAGGGGCTGAAGACGAGGTTCATCGGCTGCCCGAGCAGCACGCCCGCGAAGACGAGCAGCGGCGCCACCAGCAGCGCGATCTGCGTGCTCGAGCCGAGGGCGATCTGGAGCGAGAGGTCCATCTGGCCCTTCCGCGCCACCATGATCGCCGCGGCATGCTCGGCGGCGTTGCCGATGATCGGGATCACGATGAGCCCGAGGAAGGCCTGGCTGAGCCCGAGCGTCGCCGTGACCTGCTCCGTCGCGTGCACCAGGATCTCCGACTCGACCGCGACCCCGACCGTGGCCAGTGCCAGCACCGCCACCGCCTTGAGCGGCCCCCACACCGGGCCTTCCGTCGGGTGGGGCTCGCCGCCGAAGAGCCGCTTGTGCGTCCGCAGCGTGAAGAGGAGCGAGAAGGCGTACGTCACGAGGAGGACGATCCCCACCCCCTCGCTGAGCAGCCGCTCCGAGGCCGCCGCCGCGGGTTCCGGGTGCGCCGCGTGGAAGATGGCCGGCAGCACGAGCGACACCACCGCGAGCGCGAGCATCGCCGCGCTCATCCCGGCCGCCGTCCGGTTGAACCGGAGGTCCGGCACCCGGAGCCCCCCTGCCACCAGGGAGAGCCCCATGATCAGCAGCAGGTTGCCGAGGATGCTCCCCGTGATGGATGCCTTCACCAGCTCCACGAGCCCGGCGCGCAGCGCCACGACCGCGATGATCAGCTCGGCGGCATTGCCGAAGGTCGCGTTGAGGAGCCCGCCCACCGTGGGCCCCGTGCGGTGCGCGAGGTGCTCGGTGGCCTCCCCCATGAACCCCGCGAGCGGCAGCACGGCGAGGCAGGCGCTCAGGAAGACGAGGATCGGCGCGGCGTGCATCGCCGAGAGCGCGATGCTCGCGGGCACGAACGCCAGCAGCAGGTAGCGCCAGACCGGTCCGCGCTGCTTCGGCTTCGGCGCGAGCTTGCCGACCGACGGCACCTTCGGGGCGGGTGCCGCCTCGGGCGCCTCGTCCCGCCGGCCACGGCGACCCTCGCCGGCCGTGTCCCTCGCCTTCGCCGCCCGCTCGGGCGCCACCGGCGCCTCGGTCCCCTGCGCCTTCCGCGCGGCCATCCGCTCGGCGCGCTGGCGCTCCCGTTCCTTCTGCCGCTCCCGCTGCTCCTCGCGCCGGCGCTCCCGCTCGGCACGGGCCTGCTCCCGGGCGGCCTCGCGGGCCGCCACTTCCTCGGGCGTCGGCGCTGGGGGCGCGTCCGCCGGTTCCTTGGGCTCCGGTCGTTCGGGCCGCTCGGGGGCCGGGGCCGGCTCCGTCGGGGCGAGCCCGCTCGCCTCGAAGAGCGCCGCGCGGGCGCGATCGGCCGGCACGCCCGCGTCGTGCAGGATGCTCGCGAGCGTGCCCCGCGGCTCGGCGAAGGCGGCGACGAGCAGGTGTGCGTCTTCCACGCTGGTCCCGCGAGCCGCCGCGTCGCGGCGCGCGGCGTCCAGGAGCCGCCGTGCGTGCGAGCTGAGCGGCAATCCGCCCTCGGCGGGCTCCCCGCGGGGGCGCACGCGCCGCTGCCCGGACGCCAGGCGCTCGGCGGCGCGCTCGCGGTCGATGCCGAGGGTGCCGACCAGCTGGCCGGCGAGGTCGCTCGAGAGGAGCACGCCGAGGAGGAGGTGTTCGGCGCCGACCACGTCGTGGCCGAGACGCGCGGCTTCCTCGCGGGCGCGCGCCAGCGCACGCTCGGCGCCGGGGCCGAGCTGGGAATCGTTCATCTGCGTCGGGAGCGGGGCGACCGGTCCGTGGGGATCACCGGGCGCGGGGCGGATAGCGCGACTCGTCGAGGGGTTCGGCTTCCTCGACGAGCATGATGGGGATGCCGTCCTCGACCCGGTAGACGAGGCGCGACTCCCGGCAGACGAGCACCTCGGGCGGGCCCTCCCAGTACTCGAGGGGTGCCTTGCTCTTGGGGCAGACCAGGATGTCGAGCAGCTCCGTCGGGAGGCTCATGGACGTCGGTCCTCGGTGTCGGGAAATCCGAAGCGGGCCAGCTGGGCCGCGTCGCGGCGCCAGCGGGGCAGCACCTTCACCCATGTCTCGAGATAGACGGGCGCGCCGACGAGCTCCTCGAGGCGCGCGCGCGCGTGCGAGCCGATCGCGCGCAGGGTGCGGCCCCCCTGGCCGATGACGATCCCCTTCTGCGACTCGCGCTCGACGAAGATCGTCACCCGAATGTACATGGGGGTCCGCTCCTCCCGGAACTCCTCCACCTCGGCGGTGACCGCGTAGGGGAGCTCGTCCTCGAGGAGGGCGAAGGCCGCCTCCCGCAGGTACTCCACCACGAAGAACCGGAGGGGCTGCGTCCCGACGTCGTCCGGGTCGTAGGGAAAGTCCCCCTCGGGGAGGAGGGCCGCCACCCGGGTGAGGAGGGCGTCGATCCCCTCGCCGGTGTCCGCGGACACGACCTCGGCGCCGGCCGCGCGGAGCTCGGCCCGGCGAGCCTCGGGGACGAGGTCGGCCTTGGTGTAGACCGGGACGACCGTCCCGCGGACCGCGGGCGCGGAGGGCCCGAGCAGGCGCTCGAGGGGCAGCGCCGGGGCCTCGGGCGCGGGGTGCAGGTGGAGCACCACGTCGGCGCGCTCAAGGGCGCGCTCGGCCTCGGCGCGCATCCGCTCCTGCAGGAGGTAGCCCGGCTCGAGCAGCCCGGGGAGGTCCTGGAAGACGTACTGCACGTGGGCGTCGGTGCGGAGGCCCACGACCGGGAGCCGGGTGGCCTGGGCCTTGGGGCTCACGATGGCGAGGTGGGCGCCGACGAGGCGATTGAGGAGCGAGGACTTGCCGACGTTGGGGACGCCGGCCAAGGCAACGAGGCCAGCGCGGGTGGGTCGGTCGGTCACGCGGGGTCGGCTCCCGGAGCGGGCGGCTGGGCGCGGGTCAGGCAGGTCCCGGAAATGGCGAAGCCCGGGCACCTGTTCGGAACCCGGGCTTCATAGGCTGGCAACGGCCTACTCTCCCGCGGCCTCTCAGCCGCAGTACCATCGGCGCTACGGGGCTTAACTGCCGTGTTCGGAATGGGAACGGGTGTGGCCCCCGCGCGCTAGTCGCCAGCCGACTGTGGGTGGTGCCCGAAGGCACCAGACAATCGACCGGAATGCGATGACGTGACGTTGGAGCGAGAAATGGGGAGAGATCAAACTTCACGGGCGATTAGTAGCGCTCGACTGAAGGCCTCGCGGCCCGTGCATCTGCGCCCTATCAACCTGGTAGTCTCCCAGGGCCCTTCAGGGGTCTTAAGACCCAGGAACGTTCATCTTGGGAACAGTTTCCCACTTAGATGCTTTCAGCGGTTATCTGCGCGCGACATCGCTACCGGGCGCTGCCCCTGGCGGAACAGCCCGTACACGAGCGGTCGCTTCGTCTCGGTCCTCTCGTACTAGAGACGACGTCCCTCAACGTTCCCACGCCCACGACGGATACAGACCGAACTGTCTCACGACGTTCTGAACCCAGCTCATGTGCCACTTTAACCGGCGAACAGCCGGACCCTTGGGACCTTCTCCAGCCCCAGGATGTGACAAGCCGACATCGAGGTGCCAA
>JBAIWX010000107.1:0-3571 GCA_037916975.1 Gemmatimonadales bacterium | reverse complement strand
ATCATGCTGCGCGCGCCCCCTGGAAGGACCGCCAGCGCGGGCGTGCAGCCCATCGGCGTCCCGAGGGAGAGGGTACGCCTCAAGTATGCGCCCCCGTGGAGCGCCGCGCCAGCGACCCTCAGCCGGCGTGCGCGGCCGCGGGCACCGCCCGGCCGCGCAGGGTTACAGGATGTACCGCCGGAGGTCGTCGTCCCCGAGCACCGCCGCGAGCCGGCTCCGCACCGTGTCCGCCGAGACCACGATGTTCTTCTCCGGCCACTCGGGGAGCTCGAAGAGGAGCTCCTCCATGAGCGTCGCCATGACGGTGTGGAGGCGACGCGCACCGATGTTCTCGAGGCGCTCGTTCGCCTCGCGCGCCACGCGCGCGAGCTCGGCGATCGCGTCGTCCCGGAAGACGAGCTCCGCCCCCTCCGCCGCCACGAGCGCCCGGTACTGCTTCGTGAGCGCCCCCTCCGGCTCGGTGAGGATCCGGATGAAGTCGGCCTCCGTGAGCGGCTGGAGCTCGACCCGGATCGGGAAGCGCCCCTGGAGCTCGGGGATGAGGTCGCTCGGCTTCGAGACGTGGAAGGCGCCGGCCGCGATGAAGAGGATGTGGTCGGTGCGGACGTAGCCGTAGCGGGTCTGCACGGTGGACCCCTCCACGATCGGGAGCAGGTCGCGCTGCACCCCCTCGCGGCTCACGTCGGGGCCGGTGGTGGCGCGCTCCCCGGCGATCTTGTCGATCTCGTCGATGAAGACGATGCCGTGGTTCTCGACGCGGTCGAGCGCCTCGTTCACGACGTCGTCGAAGTCCACCATCTTCTTGAGCTCCTCGTCCACGAGGATCCGCCGGGCCTCCGGCACGCGGACGGTCCGGCGCTTCTTGCGCCGCGGGAGCATCTCCTGGAGCCACTCGCCGAGGTTGATCTCGGGCCGGTCCATCCCCTCCGGCGGCTGGCCGACGTCGGGGTTGGGGTAGCCCTGCGGCGTGACCTCGATCTCGACCTCGCGGTCGTCGAGCTTGCCCTCGCGGAGCATCGCCCGGAGCTTCTCGCGCGAGCGCTGGCGGCGCTCCTGGTCGAGGTCCTGCACGCTCGCCTGGCCGCTTCCCGCCACGACGAACACCTTGGCCGGACCGCTGGGCGCGGCGCCCGGCGGCGGCGCGGGGGGCGCGGGGAGGAGGAGGTCGAGGAGCCGGTCCTCGGCGCGCTGCTCCGCCTCCGGGTAGACCTCGTCCTCGCGCTCGGTGCGCACCATCGAGATCGCCGCGTCCACCAGCTCGCGGATCATGCTCTCGACGTCACGTCCGACGTAGCCCACCTCGGTGAACTTGGAGGCCTCCACCTTGAGGAACGGGGCGCCGGCGAGGCGCGCGAGCCGGCGCGCGACCTCCGTCTTCCCGACCCCCGTGGGGCCGATCATGATGATGTTGTAGGGCGTGATCTCGTCCCGGATGTCGTCCGGCGCCTGGGCGCGGCGCCAGCGGTTCCGGATCGCGATCGCGACCGCCTTCTTCGCCTCCTGCTGCCCGACGATGTAGCGGTCGAGCTCGGCGACGATCTGGCGCGGCGGCAGTTCCTCGAGCCAGGGCGGCGGGGCCTCGCCCTCGGGCGGGAGCGGGTCGGTGTCGGGCGTGGTCATGGCGGAAAGGTAGCGCGCCGGGCGGCCGCCGGGGTCACGCCCCGGGCGGCAGCTCGACGATGGTGATGTTGCGGTTGGTGAAGATGCAGATGTCGGCCGCGATCTCGAGCGACCGCTGCACGATCTCGCGCGCGGTGAGCGGCGTCTCGGCGAGGAGCGCGCGCGCCGCGGCGAGGGCGTAGTTCCCCCCGGAGCCCACGGCGACGATCCCGTCGTCCGGCTCGATGAGCTCCCCCGACCCGCTCAGCAGGTAGGTGTGCTCCCGGTCGGCGATGGTGAGCACCGCCTCGAGCCGCCGCAGGATCCGGTCGCTCCGCCAGTCCTTGGCGAGCTCGACCGCGGCGCGCGGGAGGTTCCCGGGGAAGCGGTCGAGCTTCTCCTCGAACTTCTCGAAGAGGGTGAGCGCGTCGGCGACGGAGCCGGCGAACCCGGCGAGCACCTTCCCGCCCTTGAGGGTCCGCACCTTCGTCGCCTGCGCCTTGACCACCGTGTCGCCGATCGAGACCTGGCCGTCGCCGCCGAGCGCCACGCGCCCGTCGCGCCGCACCGCCAGGATCGTCGTGCCGTGCATCTGCATCGCTGCCTCCATCGGGCGGCGCCGCCGCCCCGTGCCGCGCGCCCGGCCCGGTGCCGGCGCGCCATCGCCCGTCAGGCGCGCGGGTGCGCCTGCCGGTACACCTGCTTGAGCCGCTCGACGCTCGTGTGCGTGTACACCTGGGTGGTGCTGAGGCTCGCATGCCCGAGGAGCTCCTGCACCGCGCGCAGGTCCGCCCCCGCGTCGAGCAGGTGCGTCGCGAAGGTGTGCCGCAGGCTGTGCACCCGGAGCTCGTCCCCCCCCACGGTGTCGAAGAGGCGGTGCATCGCGAGCTGCACGCTCCGCGGCGTGAGCCGCCCGCCCCGGCGGTTGACGAACACCGCGCGCGGGTCGCCGCGCGGGGCCTCCGCCTGGCGCACCGCCTGCCAGCGCCGGAGCGCCGCCACCGCACGCTTCCCCACCGGCACGATCCGCTCCTTCCGGCCCTTCCCTCGCACGCGCACCTGGTCGCTCAGCAGGTCGAGGTCGGCCCAGCCGAGCCCCGCGAGCTCCGAGAGGCGCATCCCCGTCGAGTAGAAGAGCTCGAGCATCGCCAGGTCCCGCACCGCGAGGAAGTCGCCTCCCTCGGCGCGCCCCTCCGCCGCGGCGAAGAGGTCGTCGGTGCGCGCGCGATCCAGGTACGTCGGGAGCCGCTTGTCGAGCTTGGGCACCCGCGCCGAACGGATGGCCGCCACCGTGACGCCGTGGTGGACCTGGAGCCAGCGGAGGAAGCTCCGCACCGCCGAGAGGGCGCGCGCCGCGCTCCGCTTGGCGAGCCCCTTCCGCTGCAGCTCGCCCAGGAAGCCGCGCAGCGCGAGCCGGTCGAGCGCCTCCCACCGCGGGGCGCCGCCCGTGTGCCGGCCGAGGAACTCGGTGAACGCCGCGAGGTCGCGGGCATACGCCTTCACCGTGTGGGGCGACTGCTGCCTCTCCTTCTCGAGGTGCAGCAGGTACTCCTCGACGCGGGGGTCGCGCGCGCTCACGCCGCCCCCAGCCACGCGGCGAAGTCGGCGCGGGCCCGCTCGACGAGCAGCTGCTTCTTGCGGTCCTTCGGCGTCCGCGCCGGCACCTCGATGGGGTCGAGGAGGCCGAAGTTGGCGTTCATCGGCTGGAAGTGCGCGGGGTCGGCCTCACGGAGGTAGCGGTAGAGCCCGCCCAGCATCGTGGTCGGCGGCGGCACGGTGACCGGCTTCCCCGCGAGCCGCCGGGCGAGGTTGATCCCCGCGAGGAGGCCGGTGCCGAGGGACTCGGTGTACCCCTCGACGCCGGTGAGCTGCCCCGCGAAGAAGAGGAGGTCGTCGTCCTTCGCCGCGAGGCCGGGGCCCAGGCCCGCGGGGCTGTTCACGTACGAGTTCCGGTGGATGCTGCCGAAGCGGA
>JBAIWX010000106.1:0-18286 GCA_037916975.1 Gemmatimonadales bacterium | reverse complement strand
GGGGCGGCCCTGCCGCCCCGCCGTCCCGATGCTGGTCGACACGCACTGCCACCTCGGGTCCGGGGCCTACGCCGCGGACCTCGACCCGGTCCTCGCGCGGGCGCGGGAGGCCGGCGTCGGCCACGTCGTCGCCATCGGCGAGTCGCCGGCCGCCACGGACGCCGTGCTCGCGCTCGCGGCCCGGCAGCCGGGCGTGTCGGTGGCGACCGGCTGCCATCCCCACGACGCCCGGGACTGGTCGCCGGCCTGGGGGGAGCGGCTCCGCGCCCTCGCCGCCGACCCCCGGGTGGTCGCCCTCGGCGAGATGGGGCTCGACTACCACTACGACCACTCGCCGCGCGAGGCGCAGCGCGCCGCCTTCGAGGCGCAACTGGCGCTGGCGGCGGAGGCGGGCCGGCCCGTCGTGATCCACGCGCGCGAGGCCGACGAGGACGTGGCCGCCGTCCTCGCCCCGTTCCCGGGGCTCACGGTGGTGCTGCACTCCTTCTCGAGCGGCCGGCCGCTGCTGCGGGCGGCGCTCGAGCGGGGGTACTACCTCTCGTTCAGCGGCATGGTGACGTTCCGCACCTGGGCGCACGACGAGGCCGTGCGGGCGGTGCCCCTCGAGCGGCTCCTGGTCGAGACCGACGGCCCCTACCTCGCCCCCGTCCCGATGCGCGGGAAGCGGAACGAACCGGCCTGGGTGCGGTACGTCGCGGAGCGGGTGGCGGCGGTGCGCGGGCTGGATCCCGCGGCGCTCGTCGCCGCCACCGGCGCCAACGCGGCGCGGGTCTTCGGGCCGCGCGTCGGCGGGGCCTGAGGCGCCCCGCGTCACCCCGGCTTCATCCGCCGTTCACGCGGCGGCTGGCATCGTAGGCTCACGCAGGCTCGACCGCGGCGGGCATCCGCCGCCTCACCCACGTTCCGGTACCCCGGAGGTCCGACGTGTCCACGGTCCCGTCCGACATCGCCATCGCGCAGGCCGCGACGCTCCGTCCCATCGCCGACGTCGCCGCGGAGGTCGGCCTCGGCGCCGACGAGATCCTCCCCTACGGCCGCACCAAGGCCAAGATCGCCCCGGAGGCGATCGCGACGCGCACGCCGAAGGGCCGGCTCGTCCTCGTGACGGGCATCAACCCGACGCCGGCGGGCGAGGGGAAGTCGACGGTGACGATCGGCGCCGCGATGGCCTTCCGCCGGCTCGGGAAGAAGGTCGTCGTCGCGATCCGCGAGCCGTCGCTCGGGCCCGTGTTCGGCGTGAAGGGCGGCGCGGCGGGCGGCGGGTACGCGCAGATCGTGCCGATGGACGAGATCAACCTCCACTTCACCGGCGACTTCCACGCGATCACGTCGGCCCACAACCTCCTCTCCGCGATGCTGGACAACCACCTGCATCACGGGAACGCGCTCGGCATCGACCCGCGCCGCATCACCTGGCCCCGCACCATCGACATGAACGACCGCGCGCTGCGCTCGATCATCGTCTCGCTGGGCGGGATCAACGCCGGGCCGGTGCGCGAGGAGCGCTTCGTGATCGTGCCGGGCTCGGAGATCATGGCGATCCTCTGCCTCGCCACCGACCTGCAGGACCTCGAGGCGCGGATCGGCCGCATCATCGTGGGCTACACCCGCGACCGGAAGCCGGTGACGGCCAAGGAGCTCAAGGCCGCCGGCGCGATGACGCTCCTCCTCAAGGACGCCATCCTCCCAAACCTCGTGCAGACGCTCGAGGGCGGCCCGGCACTCGTGCACGGCGGGCCCTTCGGCAACATCGCGCACGGCTGCAACTCCGTCGCCGCGACGAAGCTGGCCCTCTCCCTCGGCGAGATCGTCCTCACCGAGGCGGGCTTCGGCGCGGACCTCGGCGCGGAGAAGTTCTTCGACATCAAGTGCCGCTTCGCGGGGCTCCGGCCGGAGGCGGCGATCGTCGTCGCGACCATCCGCGCGCTCAAGATGCACGGCGGCGTGAAGAAGGAGAACCTCGGCACGCCCGACGTCGCGGCGCTCAAGCGCGGCCTCGTCAACCTCGAGGCGCACGTGAAGAACGTGATGAAGTTCGGCGTGCCGCCGGTCGTCGCGCTCAACCGCTTCACGAGCGACACGCAGGAGGAGATCGACACCGTGCTCGAGGCCTGCCGCGGCTGGGGCGCGCGCGCCGCGCTGAGCGAGGTCTGGGCGAAGGGCGGGGAAGGGGGCGAGGCGGTCGCGAAGCAGGTGCTCGAGGTCCTGGCCGAGGGGAAGGCGGACTTCAAGCCGCTCTACGACGTCAACCAGCCGATCAAGGCCAAGATCGAGACGATCGCCCGGGAGATCTACGGGGCCGACGGCGTCGACTTCGCCCCCGCCGCGAGCAAGGCGATCGAGCAGATCGAGGCGATCGGCTACGGCAACACCCCCGTCTGCATGGCCAAGACGCAGTACTCGTTCTCGGACGACGCCACCAAGCTCGGCCGGCCGGGCGGGTTCCGGATCACGGTGCGGGACGCCTATGTTTCGGCCGGGGCCGGGTTCGTCGTCGCGCTCGCCGGCGACATCATGACGATGCCGGGCCTCAGCAAGACGCCGTCCGCGGAGGCGATCCGCGTGCTGCCCGACGGGACCATCGAGGGACTCTTCTGATGCCGACGCCGGTCCATACCGACCACGCCCCCCGCGCCATCGGCCCCTACAGCCAGGCGCAGGTGTCCGGCGGCTTCGTGTTCACCGCCGGGCAGATCGCCCTCGACCCCGCCACCGGCGAGGTCGTCCCGGGGGGCGTGGCGGAACAGACGGACCGCGTGCTGCACAGCCTCGGCGCGATCCTCCGCGCCGCGGGGAGCGACCTCACGCGCGTGGTGAAGACGACCGTGTTCCTCGTGGACATGGCCGACTTCGCGGCGATGAACGAGGTCTATGCGAAGCACTTCGGCGAGCACCGCCCGGCCCGGTCCACGGTCGCGGTGAGCGGCCTGCCGCGCGGGGTGCGCGTCGAGATCGAGGCGATCGGCCGGGTCGGCGAGTAGCCGGCCCGGCGGCGGGGTCCCGGGGCCGGGGCCCCGCGCCGGCCCGGGGGAGCGGATCCCGGCTGGTGTCGGGACCGGTCTTCAAAACCGCGTTGGACGTCGCTCGAGCGAGGTCCGGTGGGTTCGATTCCCACACGCTCCCGCCAGCCGCTTCGCCTCGCCCCGATCCTCCCTTAGCTTTCCCCGCCATGCCACGCCAGCGCTGGTCGGTCCCGGCCCGGTGCCTCCGCATCGCGGCGGCGCTCCTGTCGTGCGCCGCCCTGCCGGCGGCACTCCGCGCGCAGGACAGCGCCGCCGTCGCGCCCGCGGCGCCGCCGGCCGATTCGGCGCCGGCCCCCGCGGCCGTCCCCCTCCCGATCCGGCCGCCGCTCTCGCCGGGCGGCGCCTTCTGGCGCTCGCTCCTCCTCCCCGGCTGGGGGCAGGCGAAGGCGGGGCGGTCGCTCCCGGCGGCGATCTTCCTCGGCGTGGAGGGGGTGACGCTCGCGATGAGCATCCGCGCCGACCGCGAGCTCGCCTACCTGCGCCGCACCGGCTCGGTCCGCGTCGATGCCAAGAGCCAGGAGCGGGAGGACTGGCTCGTGCTCCTCGCCTTCAACCACCTGCTCTCCGGCCTCGAGGCGTTCGTGTCCGCGCACCTCTGGGACTTCCCCGGCGACATCGCCGTGACGCCCGCCCCCGCCGGCGGGGTCACCGCCGGGCTCTCCTTTCCCGTGAAGCTCCCGTGAGCGACCCGCGACCCGTCGGCGTCTTCGACTCCGGGATCGGCGGCCTCACCGTGGTGCGGGCGATCTACGACCGCCTCCCCGGCGAGTCCACGCTCTACTTCGGCGACACCGCGCGCGTCCCCTACGGTCCCAAGTCCCCCGAGACGGTCCGCCGCTACTCGCTCGAGATCCTCGACTGGCTGCTGGGCCAGGGCGTCAAGGCGGTGGTGATCGCGTGCAACACCAGCACCGCGCACGCGCTCGACGCGCTGCGCGCCGCCTCCCCCGTGCCGGTGATCGGCGTGATCGAGCCGGGGGCGCGGGCGGCGGTGGCGGCCGCGGGACAGGGGGCCATCGGTGTCATCGGCACCGCGGGCACGGTGGCGAGCGGGGCCTACGTCCGGGCGATCCAGGCGCTCCGCCCCGGTGCACCCGTCGTGCAGCGGGCCTGTCCGCTCTTCGTGCCGCTCGTCGAGGAGGGATGGTTCGACCGCGAGGCCACCGCGCTCGTCGCGGAGGAGTACCTCGGGCCGCTCCGCGCCGCCGGCGTCTCGGCGCTCGTGCTGGGCTGCACGCACTATCCGCTGCTCAAGCCGCTGCTCCAGCGGGTCATGGGCCCGGGGGTGCGGCTCATCGACAGCGCGGAGGAGACGGCGCGCGCCCTCGCGGACGCGCTCGAGGCCGGCGGGATGCGCGCGCCGGCCGGCGGGATCGCGACGCACCGCTTCGCGGTGAGCGACGACGCCTCGCGCTTCCTCGCGGTGGGTGGGCGGTTCCTCGGGGATCACCTCGCCGAGCCGCAGGTCGTGCCGCTCGGCTGACTGCACGGGCGTGCGGCGTCAGGCCGGGAAGGTGTGCAGCGTCGCGCCGTCGTCCCGGAGCACGGCGTAGCGGAAGCCGTCGAACCAGGCGCCCGGGTTGAGGTAGAGCTTCCCGGGCGCGAGCTCGCGCGCGGCGGCGCGGTGCGTGTGGCCCATCACGATCGTGTCGAGCGCCGGGTCGCGGGCGAACTCCGCCTGGGCCCACGACTCCTGGCGGCGCTGGGCCTCGTCGAGGATGGCGGGGGCGGGGAGCGGGTCGTCGCCCAGGTGGGGCGCGAGACGGCGCACGAGGCCGACGGCGAGGTCGGGATGGATGAGGCGGTAGGCCGCTTCCGCCACCGGGCTCGCGAGCACGCGGTTGAGGAGGCGCGCGCGCCGCCGCGTCTCGGTGAGCCCGTCCCCGTGGACGGCGAGCACCGTGCGCCGGCCCACGCCGAAGCGCAGCCGGTGCCGGTCGAAGGCGAGGCCGGCGTCCCGCTGCCAGAAGTCGTCGCCCCAGCGGTCGTGGTTGCCCCCGACCATCGCGATGCGGATCCCGGCCCGGCCGAGCTGCGCGAGCGCCGCCGCGACGGCGAAGCCCTCGCGCGGCACCACGTGGCGGTAGCTGAACCAGAAGTCGAACAGGTCGCCGTTGACGAGCAGGGCGTCGCCCAGCGCCGGCACGCGCGCGAGGAAGGCGAGGAACCCCTCGGTCACGGCCGGCGCCGCGGCGCCGAGGTGGGCATCGGCGACGACGACGAGGGTCGATCCGAGCACGGTGCAATGATACGGTCGCCCGGCGCGGCGGAGCAAGTTCGCGCCGGGCTTCGAGTTCGCCCCTGTGCGTCCCGTCCCCGCGCCGGTCGTCTCCCTGACCGGTGCGGGCGCGGGGCCCCGAGCGGAGGGATCGTGACGGCGCTCTCGCCGGTGTCCGAGGTCCGCGTTCGCGTCAACTACTCCGAAGTGGACCAGATGGGCGTGGTGTACCACGCCCGGTACGTCGTGTGGCTCGACATCGCCCGGACCGAGCACCTGCGGCGGGGCGGGCTGAGCTACCGCGAGCTCGAGGACCGCGGGTTCCGCCTCGTCGTGGCGGAGCTCGGGGTGCGCTACCTGCGCTCCGCGCGCTACGACGACGAGGTGCGGATCCGCTGCTGGGTGCGCGACCTCGCCTCGCGGCGGATCATCTTCGGCTACGCCCTCGAGCGCGTCGCCGACGGTGAGCTCCTCGTGACCGCCACGACGTCCATGTTCGTGCTCGATGCCGCCATGCGCCCGGCGCGCCTCCCCGCGGAGGTCGCCGCGCTGCTCACCCCGACCGCCGACCCGGTGCCCCTGTGAGCCGTCCCGCCCGCCTGCTGCCGATCCTCGTGCTTCTCGCCACCGCCGCGCCGCGTGGGCTGTGCGCGCAGGGGAGCGCCTCCGTCCAGCAGCTCGCCGAGCTGCTGCAGGCCGAGGATGCGCGCGCCTGGAACCCGGCGCTCTTCGAGCGCGGCGTGGGCTCGGCCGACACCCTCGTCCGCAGCCGCGCGGCGCGCGCCATCGGGCGCCTGGGGAACCCGGATGGGCTGCCGCTCCTCGAGCGCCTGCTCGACGACGCCGACCCCGGGGTGCGCACCGACGCCGCCTTCGCGATCGGCCTCGTCCGCGACACGGCGGGGCTCGACCCGCTCATCCGCCGCCTGACCTCCGCCCCCGCCTTCGACGGGGCGACCGCGCTCGAGGCCGCGACGGCGATCGCGCGCATCGGCGGCCCGCGAGCGGGGGAGTGGGTGGGTGGGGTCCTCGATGGGCGCGTCACGCTCGCGGTGGACGAGCCCGCGCCGATCGTCGCCCGACTGCTGCTCGAGGCGTGGCGGCTCGGGCGCGACGCGCCCGTGCCCGCCCTCGTCGCCTTCCTCGCGGACACGAGTGCCGACCGCCGCTGGCGGGCGGTCTATTCGGCCGGCCGCCTGCGCGCGGCCGCCCGGCTCGCCGGGGATCGCATGGTCACCGCCCTAGGCGACAAGCTGCCGTTCGTGCGTGCGCTCGCGGCGCGCGCCCTCGCGCGGCCGTGGGTCGAGGCGGCGGGGTTGCCGCCCACGACCGTGGCCGACCTGCTCGCCCGCGCGACCGGCGACCTCGAGCCGCCGGTGCGCATCCAGGCACTTCGCTCGCTGGGCACCTACGCTCGCCCCGACCTCGCCGGGCAGGTCGTCGGGCTGCTCGACGACGCGCAGGCAGGGGTGCAGGTCGAGGCGGCCGCCACGCTCGGTGGCCTCGGCGGGGCCGAGGCGGTCGCGCGCCTCGAGGCGGTGGCCGGGAGCCGGCGGCCGTTCGCGCTGCGGCGCCAGGCGCTCCTCGGCCTCGCACGCGCCGATACCGCGGCGCTGCGCCGGGCGCTCGCGAGCTGGCAGGGCTCGGCCGACTGGCGTGAACGCGCCGTGGCGGGGGAGGCGGCAGCCGCCCTCGGTGCCGCCGCGCTGCGGCCCTTCCTCGACGACGCGGACGGGCGCATCGTCGCCGCCGCGCTTGCCGCGTGGGCGGCGGCGGTGGAGGGAGCGGATTCCGCGCTGGTGGCCGCGGCGCGGGCCCGGCTGGGCCACGCCGATGCCATGGTCCGGGCCACGGCGGCCCAGGTGGTCGGCCGTGCCGCCCGTCCGGGCGACGTGCCGGCCCTCGCGGCGGCCTTCATGCGTGCCGGCACCGACTCCTATCCCGACGGTGCGTTGGAGGCGCTGGGGGCGCTGGCGGCGATCGAGAAGGCCGGGGCCGACGGCAAGGCGGCGGTGGCGCAGGAGTTCCTGCTGCGGACCGCTCGACCCGCGAACTACGTGCTGCGGCGCTGGGCAGAGGACAACTGGCCGGCCGCGGCCGAGCGGTGGGGGCCGGCCTTTCCGATCGCGACGGGCTGGAGCCTCGCCGACTATCGCGACGTGGTGCGCCGGTTCATGCTGCCCGATTCCCCGGATCGCGCCGTGCACGTCTTCCTCGACACCGACCAGCGCGGCGTCGTCGAGGTCGAACTCGCGGGAGCCGACGCCCCGCTCACCGTGGCGAACTTCCTCCGCCTCCTCGACCGCCGCTTCTTCGACGGGCACCGGTGGCACCGCGTCGTGCCCAACTTCGTCGTGCAGGACGGCGACCCGCGCGGGGACGGCAACGGCGGCCCCGGCTGGGCCATCCGCGACGAGATCAATCGCCTGCGCTACGACGGCCCGGTGCTCGGGATGGCGCTCTCCGGCCCCGACACCGGCGCGAGCCAGTGGTTCATCAACCTGAGCCCGCAGCCGCACCTCGACGGCACCTACACCGTCTTCGGGCGGGTGGTGAACGGGCAGGGCATCCTCTCGCGGATCCTGCAGGGCGACCTCATCCGCAGCATCCACCGGTGACGCGGCGGCTCGCCCTCCTGCTCGCCCTCCTGCTCGCTGCCGCGGGTGCCCGGCCCGCGGCGGCCCAGTTCTACGCCCTCGGCCGGAACAAGATCCAGTACCGCAGCTTCGACTGGCGCGTGCTGCGCGGGCCGCACGTGGACCTCTACTTCTACCGGACCGGGGAGACCGTCGCCCGGGCCGCCCTCGACTACGCCGAGGCGAGCTACGACACGCTGGCGCTCGAGTTCGGGCACGAGGTGGGGAGCCGGGTGCCCATCATCGTGTACGCCTCGCACACCGACTTCGAGCAGACGAACATCCTCCCGTTCCTCCCGCCCGAGGGGCTCCTCGGCGTCACCGAGTTCCTGAAGGGCCGCGTCACGCTCCCCTTCCGCGGCAACCTGGCCGAGTTCCGGCACACGCTCCGGCACGAGTTGGTGCACGTCTTCCAGCTGAGCCTCGCGGTGGACAACTACTACCTCCAGCCGCGGGCCGCGGGCCTCGGGACGCCGCTCTGGTGGACCGAGGGGCTCGCGGAGCTCTGGTCCGCGGGCGAGGATGCGCGGGACCAGATGATCCTGCGCGACCTGGTGGTCAGCGGGCGGCTCCCGACGCTGCCGCAACTGCGCTGGGCCTCGGGCGGGATCGTCTATCCGCTCGGCGGCCGGATCCACCGCTGGCTCGCGGACACGTACGGGGACTGGCGCGTCGCGCTCTTCTACCGCGAGGCGAACCGCTACGCGAGCTTCGAGGACGCGATCCAGGCCGTCTACGGCAAGTCGCTCGAGGCGCTGAGCGACGAGTGGCAGCTGGCGATGCGGCGGGCCTACGGCCGCGCGGTGGACACCCTGGGCTCGCTCGCCGTCTCCGCCCGCCCGCTCGCCCGGTACGCCGTCAAGGCGGTCCCGCTCGCCGACACCGCCGGGGGCGTTCGTGTCGCGTATACCTCGGCCGCGTACGGCTACCCCACGATCTACGAACGGCCGCTCGCGGGCGGGGGGGCGCGGCCGCTCGTGCGGGCGGGCGACCGGGCGGAGCGCGAGGACTTCCACGCCTTCGACTCCCGGCTCGACGGCTCGCGCCCGGGGTACCTCCTCTTCTCGACGCGCTTCGGCGACCGCGACGCGCTCGTCGTCTGGGACCTGTCGCGGCGCCGGGCGGCGGGGCGCTACCAGTTCCCCGACGTCGTCACGATGCTCTCGCCACGGTGGCTCCCCGACGGCTCGGCGATCGTGTTCAGCGGCATCGACGCGCAGGGGCTGAGCGACCTCTACCGCCTCGACCTCGCGACCGGCGCGCTCGCGCCGCTCACGCGCGATCCCTACCAGGATCTCGACCCGAGCCCGAGTCCCGACGGCAGCGCGCTCGTCTTCGCGAGCGACCGGGCGGCCGGTGGGCTCGAGGGGGCGCGGAACCTCTTCGTGCTGGAGCTCGCCACCGGCCGGGTGCGGCCGCTCACGCAGGGCGCCTGGGTGGACGAGGCGCCGTGGTGGGCGGCGGACGGGCGCGTCTACTTCACATCGGACCGTGACGGCGTGCTGAACGCCTATTCGGTGGACTCGAGCGGTGCGGGGCGGCAGGAGACGGCGGTGTACACCGGCGTCTTCGACGCGGTGCCGCTCCCCGGCGGGCGCGGGCTCGTGGTCGGCGGGTTCGACCAGCTCGGGTTCAACGTCTACCGCTACGCCCCCGACTCGGCGGCGCAGGCGCGCACCTTCCCCTCGACCGCCGCCGACACCGCGCCGGCGGGCTGGGAGTGGCCGGCCGGGCGGCTCGCCGACTCGAGCGAGCGCGTGGCGCAACCCTACCGGCAGCGCTACACCATCGACTTCGCCGCGGGGGACGTGGTCGTGACGCCGGGGTTCGGCGGCGCCTCGGGGATCACCGTGTACGCCTCGGACCTCATCGGCGACCACCGGCTCGTCGCGAGCGTCGGCACCTTCGGCGGCGGGGCACTGGGCAGCGCGCTCAGCAACATCAACGCGAACGTCATCTACCTGAACCAGCACCGGCGCCTCAACTGGGGGCTCGGTGCCTTCCGCTTCGCGGGCCGGGCCTTCGACGGGGACCAGGTGCCCGCCTACGAGGAGAAGTCGGTCGGCGGCCTCGGCTTCCTCCGCTACCCGCTGAGCGCCTTCACGCGCGTCGAGGGCACCACCGTCGTCGAGTACTCGAAGCGGGTGGACTTCGTGCTGCCGGTGGACCAGCCCGAGCGCAACGGCCTCATCGTCACGAACCTGGCGAGCTGGGTCTTCGACAACGCCCTGTGGGTGGAGTCCGGGCCGCTCGACGGCACGCGCGTCGCGCTCACCGGCGGGCTCTCGAGCGACCTCTCCAACCGGCGGTTCGACAGCTGGCTCGGCGTCGCCGACGTGCGCCGCTACTTCCGGTTCGGCCGGCGGTCGGCGTATGCCTTTCGTGCCCTCGGGTTCTGGAGCGACGGCGACCGGCCGCGCCGCACCAACATCGGCGGGACGCTCGCGATGCGCGGCTATCCGCTCTTCGGCGCCCTGCTCGGCACCCGTGCCTGGATGGTGAACCAGGAGGTCCGGACCCCCATCCTCCGCTACCTGACGCTCGGCACCCCGCTGGGCGACGTCCGTTTCCCCGAGGTGCAGGGGGCGGTATTCTTCGACCTCGGCCGCGCCTGGGACGGCACCTTCGGCGAGCGGCGTGGCGTGCTGGGCAGCTACGGCTCGAGCTTCCGGATGGCCCTGGCCCCGCTCCTCGTCCTCCGGCTCGACCTCGGGTGGCGGTTCGGGGCGGTGAGCGACCCGGGGTACGGACTCTCCGAACCGGACCGGAAGCCCTTCTTCCTCAAGTTCTTCTTCGGCTATAACTATTGATGCCGCAACGATTTCGGCTTGACCGGCGCACCCTCGCACCCTATCTTGCGCTCGTACTGCTGGGGTGCACGCCACTGGGGGTGCCACGGTCCAGTGTCGTGCCGGTGGCGGCCGTGCCCCTCTCGGCGGATCAGCTGCGCGCGTTCGTCGAGCCGACCCGGCCGGACGGGTACCTGCTGCTCCGGTTCCGCTGGCTCTTCAAGGACGAACGGTCGAGCGCGGGCGGGAGCGGGAGCGCGCGGATCGCGCATGCGGACTCGCTCCGCTTCGACGTGCGGGGCCCCCTCGGGGCGGGCGCGTCGGCCGCGGTGGTGGTCGGGGACTCGGCACAGTGGGTCGAGCCGCCCGACGCGATCGAGAAGCTGGTGCCCAACTACCCCCTGATGTGGGGCATGCTGGGCGTCGCGGAACTGCCCCCCGCGGGCGCGACGGTGCGCGGCGTGGAGAACGGTGCGGTGCGCGCCTGGCAGTACGCGATGGGGCCCGACACGGTCGAGTACGTGCGCACCAAAGGCGAGCGGAACTCGCTCGTGACGGTCGTGCGGCAGCGGGGCAAGGTGCTCGGCAAGGCGGAGATCCACCTCGCCGCCGACGGCACCCCGGTCAAGGCGCGGCTGGACGTGCCCGCCCGCCCCGCGCGGCTCGACCTCACCTTTACGCAGCGGACGGCGCCGACTGGCTTCAAGCCCGAGACGTGGGATCGTCCCCGCCCTTAGCCTGCTCGCCCTCATGGCGGGGTGCTACGGCTTCGCGGGGGGCGGACTGCCGGCGGGGATCCGGACCGTCGCGGTCCTCCCCTTCGACAACCTGACCGCGGAGCCGGCGCTGCAGCAGCAGGTGAACGCCGCGGTCCGTGAGGCGGTGGAGAGCCGGCTCGGGTTGCGCCAGGCGGCGGAAGAGCAGGCCGACGCGGTGGTGAAGGGGACCATCACCCGGTACGAGCCGGACCTGCCGGTGGCCTTCACCGGCGGCCAGCCGCAGCAGGGGGCCCAGGTCACCGTCACCCGGCGCCTGGTCCAGCTCACGGTGAACGTCGAGATCGTGGACCAGAAGGCGGGACGGCCGCTCTGGCAGCGGCAGGGCCTCGTGGTGGAGGGCGACTACGAGCCCGGCCAGGAGGCGGACGGCCGGAAGAAGGCGCTGGACCGGCTCGTGGTGAACATCGTCGAGGGGGCGCAGTCGCAATGGTGACCACGCGCGATCGTCGCGGCTCGAGCACGACCGGGTGCCTCTTCTCGCTCGTCCTGTTCGGCGTCGTGGCCTACTACGGCGTGAACATCGGCGAGGTGTTCTGGCGCTACTACCAGCTCCGCGACGCCATGCAGTCGCAGGCGAACCTCGCGCCGGGACTCACCGACCAGGTCATCCAGCGCCGGCTCGAGGAGAGTGCCGACCAGATCCTGGGCGGCCAGGCCGCGCTCCGCTTCAGCGTGAAGCGCGGCGGGCGGCCGCCGAAGATCACGATCGACGCGGCCTATCCGGACAGCGTCAGCCTCCCGCTCTTCAAGCGCACCTTCCAGTTCAAGCCCCACGCCGAAGCGCCGCTCTGAGCGGCGGCCCGCCCGCATGACGCACGATACCGCCGGCAAGGTGCGCACGCGCGCCGAGGCCCGCGCGTGGCGCGTGGCGCAGCGGGGCACGGTCGTGTTCACCAATGGTGTCTTCGACCTGCTCCATCCGGGCCACGTGGCCGTGCTCGAGGCGGCGCGTGCGCTCGGCGACGCGCTCGTCGTCGGCGTGAACGGCGACGCCTCGGCGCGCCGGCTCGGCAAGGGCCCGGGCCGGCCGGTGAACCCCGAGGGGGCGCGCGCCCGGCTCCTCGCGGCGCTCGCCGCGGTGGACTGCGTGGTGCTCTTCGACGAGGACACGCCGCGCGAGCTCGTCGCCGAGCTCGAGCCCGATGTCCTCGTGAAGGGGGGCGACTACACCCGCGAGACCGTCGCCGGGGGCGACCTCGTCGAGGCCCGTGGGGGGCGCGTGGTGCTCGTCCCCCTCGTCCCGGGCCAGTCCAGCACCAGCATCGTGGAGAGGCTTCGTGCCCCGTCCTGACGGCCGTGCCGCCGACCAGCTGCGCCCGCTCGTGCTCGAGCGTGGCGTGAACCCGTACGCCGAGGGCTCGTGCCTGATCCGCATGGGCGGGACCCTCGTGCACTGCACCGCGAGCGTGGACCAGGGGGCCCCTCCGCACAAGAAGGGGACCGGCGAGGGCTGGGTGACCGCCGAGTACGCGATGCTCCCCCGCGCCACGGTCGAGCGCACCGCGCGCGAGCGGCACGGCCCCGGCGGCCGCTCGCAGGAGATCCAGCGGCTCATCGGCCGCTCGCTGCGCGCCGCGATGGGGACGCTCGCCTTCGGGGAGTTCACCATCCGCGTGGACTGCGACGTGCTGCAGGCCGATGGCGGCACGCGCACCGCGAGCATCACCGGCGGCTGCGTGGCCCTCGCCGACGCCTGCCGGTGGCTCGCCGAGCGCCAGGGCATTCCCTCGCCGTTCGGGCGGCTGGTCGCCGCGGTGTCGGTCGGGATCGTCGAGGGCGAGCCGCGGCTCGACCTCGCCTACCTCGAGGACAAGGACGCCGGCGTGGACGCGAACGTGGTGCTGCGCGAGCCGGACCAGTTCGTCGAGTTCCAGGGCACCGGCGAGCACGGGACCTTCTCGCGCGCGGAGATGACGGGCCTCGTGGACCTCGCGGAGGCGGGGATCGCCGAGCTCTTCCGCGCGCAGCGGCAGGTGCTGGGCTGGTGAAGCTGCTCGCCGCGACGCGCAGCGCCGGGAAGCAGCGCGAGATCCGCCGGATCCTCGCGGCGGCGGGCCACGAGGTGGTCTTCCCCGACGAGGCCGGCCTGCTGGAGCGGCCGGAGGAGGAGGCCGCGCTCGAGCTTGCGGACTCGTTCCTCGAGAACGCCCGGCAGAAGGCGGCGTACTTCGCGCGCCGGTCGGGGCTCCCGACGTTCGCCGACGACTCGGGCCTCGAGGTCCTCGCGCTGGGCGGGGCGCCCGGCGTGCGCTCGAAGCGCTTCGCCGGCGCGAGCGGGACGCCGGCGCAGGTGGACGCCGCCAACAACGCCGAGCTGCTCCGCCGGCTGGCGGGCGCCCCGGAGGCGCGCCGCGCCGCGCGCTTCCGGTGCGTGATCGTCCTGCTCCGGACCCCCTCGGCGCCGCCCGAGGCGTTCGAGGGCAGCGTCGCGGGACGCATCCTGGAGGCGCCCGCCGGGCAGGGCGGGTTCGGTTACGACCCGCTCTTCTTCTGTCCCGAGATCGGCAAGACGTTCGGCGAGGCCTCGGCCGGCGAGAAGGACCCGCTGAGCCACCGGGGCCGCGCCCTCGCGGCCCTCGTCGCCGCGCTCGCCGCTCACCCCTCGCGGTAGAGCCGTCCCCGCCGCACCAGCCACTTCTCCAGTTCCACCGCCGGCAGCACCACCGCCGAGAGCGCGAGGCACGCGGCGAAGGCGCCGGCGCCGATCGGCTCGAGGCGGAGCAGCGCCTGCAGCGGTCCGGGCAGGACGGCGGCGTACTGGAGCGCCGCCGTCCCCACGAGGGTCGCGAGCAGCCACGGGTTCCGGCGCAGGCGCCGGTCGAACGCGGAGGCGCGCTCGGCGCGGATCGCGAGGGCGTGCCAGAGCTGCGCGAGGGCGAGCACGCTGAATGCCATCGTGCGCCAGCCCGGGACGGCGCGCGTCACGCCCCAGGCGGCGACGCCCAGCGTGAGCCCGCCGATCAGCAGCCCCACCCACGTCACGTGCTGCCAGAGGCCGTGCGCGAAGAGCGACTCCGCCCGCGGACGGGGGGCGCGCGCCATGACGTCCGGTTCGGCGTGCTCGGCCGCGAGCGCGAGCCCGGGGAGGCCGTCCGTCACCAGGTTGACCCAGAGGATCTGGACGGGCAGGAGCGGGATCGGGAGCCCGGCGAGCGGGGCCACCACCACGGCGATGATCTCCCCCAGGTTGCCGGCCAGCACGTAGCGCACGAAGCGCCGGATGTTGTCGTACACCCGGCGTCCCTCGCGCACCGCGCGGACGATCGTGGCGAAGTCGTCGTCAAGCAGCACGAGCCCCGCCGCCTCGCGGGCCACGTCGGTCCCCGCGCGACCCATCGCCACGCCCACGTCCGCACGCCGGAGCGCCGGGGCGTCGTTCACCCCGTCGCCCGTCATCGCCACGACCTCGCCCCGCGCCTGGAACGCCTCGACGAGCGCCAGCTTCTGCGCCGGCGTCGAGCGCGCCACGACGCGGAGCCGCGGGAGCGCGGTGGCGCGGGCATCCGGCGCCATGGCGTCGAGTTCCGGCCCGGTGAGGACCAGGTCACCGTCCCTGAGCATCCCGAGCTCGCGGGCGACGGCGCGCGCGGTGAGCGGGTGGTCGCCGGTCAGCATGACGCCCCGGATCCCCGCGGCAGCCGTCGTCGCGAGCGCCTCCCGGGCCGCGGGACGGGGCGGGTCGGCCAGCGCGACGAGGCCGAGGAAGCGCTGGCCGCGTTCCGCCGCGTCGAGGTCGTCCGCCTCGGCGACGGGCAGGTGGCGCACCGCGACCGCGAGCACGCGATGGCCCGCGTCGGCGAGGGCGTGGGCGGCGTCCAGGATGTCGCCGGGCGCGATGGGGCGGTCCCCCTCCGGCATCGCGATCGTCGCACACTGGGCCACGATCCGCTCGGCGGCGCCCTTCGAGCAGGCGAGCAGCCCCTCGTCCGCCCCGTGCAGCGTCGTCATCCGCTGCCGCTCGGCGGCGAACGGGCGCTCGGCGACGCGCGGGTGCGCGGCGCGGAGGGCCGTCACGTCGGCGCCATGTGCCACGGCCAGCGCGAGCAGTGCCCGGTCCACCGGGTCGGCGCCGGCGTCGCCCGGGGTGGCGTCGTTGCAGAGCACCAGCGCACGGACGAGGTCGGGCCAGGGCGCCGAGGCGCGCAGCCCGGCCGACGCGGCCTCGCCGACATGCCCCGCGAGCCAGACGCGCTCGACCACGAGCCGGTTCTCCGTCAGCGTGCCGGTCTTGTCGGTGCAGATGACGGTCACGGTACCCAGCGCCTCGGCGGCGGCGAGGCGCCGCACCAGCGCCTGATGGCGGGCCATGCGGCGGGCGCCCAGGGCGAGGCTCACCGCGACCACGGCGGGGAGGGCCTCGGGGATCGCGGCGACCGCGAGGCTCAGCGCGGTGAGGAGCGACGGGACCAGCGGTCGCCCCTGCAGGGCGCCGAGGGCCACGACGAGCGCCGCGAGGCCCAGCGCGGCCACGGCGAGGCGGCGTGCGGTCGCGGCGAGCCGGACCTCGAGCGGGGTCGGCGGGGGACGGACGCGCGCGAGGTCGGCGGCGATCCGTCCCAGTTCGGTCCCCGTGCCGGTCGCGACCACGATCCCCTCGCCGCGGCCGTGGACCACGGTGGTGCCCCGGAAGGCGAGCGAGGTGCGCTCGGCGAGCGGCGCCTCGTCGGCAAGCGCGCGGACGTCCTTGTCCACCGGCACCGATTCGCCGGTGAGCGCCGATTCGTGGGTGCGGAGCGCCTCGGCGACGACGAGCCGCAGGTCCGCCGGAACGGCGGCCCCGGCGTCGAGCAGCACGAGGTCGCCGGGGACGAGCTCCGCGGCCGGGATCACCTGTACGGCGCCGCCACGGCGTGCCCGGGCGCGGGGCTCGGCGAGCACGCGGAGCGCGGCGAGCGCCCGCTCGGCCCGGTGTTCCTGCAGGAAGCCCAGCAGCGCGTTCAGCACGAGGATCGCGACGATGGCCCCGGCGTCGGCGGCCTCGCCGGCGAGCGCGGCGAGGATCGCGGCGCCGGCGAGGACGAGGACCATCACGTTGCCGAACTGGGCGAGCAGGATGCGCCAGCCGGCGCGCGCCTCCGCGGTGGGCAGGAGGTTGGGACCTGCGGCGGCGAGGCGGCGCGCGGCCTCGCCGGGCGCGAGCCCGGCGGCCGGATCGGTCCCCAGGCGCTCGGCGACCTCGGACGCGCCGAGGGCGTGCCAGGGCGGGGAGGGCCCCGGGTCAGAGGGGATAGGGGAGCGTCGCACCGAGCACCGTCACCAGCACGAGCACCACCGGCACGAGCACGAGGAAGACCGTGAACGTGATCCCCATGATGTCGCGTGCCCGCAGGCCCAGGAGTGCCAGCACCGGCAGCATCCAGAACGGCTGCACCAGGTTCGCGAGCGCCTCTCCCAGGTCGTAGACGGCGACCATCCAGCCCAGGTGCACCTTCAGGTTGTGCGCCGCCTGCATCACGTAGGGGGCCTCGAGCACCCACTTCGAGCCGCCCGAGGGGACGAACACGCCGAGGACGGCGCTGTAGGCCGCGATGAGCGGGGGGAAGGTGGTGCGGGTGGCCGCCTCGGTGAACACGGCGGCGATGCGCGCGTTGAGGTGCGTCTCGGTGATGATCGCGGCGATGCCGGCGTAGAACGGGAACTGGAGGACGATCCCCCAGGTGGCCGGCACCGCGTCGCGGAAGGCGCGCATGAGCCGGGCGGGGGTGCGGTGCAGGGCCACGCCGAGGGCGAGGAAGAGGAGGTTGAGCCGGTCGAGCGTCACGGCGGCCGCGAGGGACGGGGCGTCCCGCACCGCCAGCACGAGCGCGCCCGCCGCGAGCAGCGCCACGACGGCGGAGAGCCACCCCTGGTGCTCGAGCCACTCGCCCGGCGTCCTCGGGGCGTCGGGCGCGGCGGCCGCGTCCGCGGGTTCGTCGAGGGTGATCCCCAGGTCCGCCGCGGTGCGGACGCGCGGACCGGTCGGCACGATGGCGGCGACGAGGAGGGCGACGACGACGATCTCGATCGCGACGGCGGCGAGCGACTGCCAGAGGAAGATCGTGTGCGTGAGCGGGATGAGGCCCTCGGGCACGGGCGGGACGCCCGCGCCGCCGCCGTGGGCGACGATGTCGCGGATGGCGGGCTGGAGCATGCCCGGGGTCGCCATCTGGAGCGCGGCGCTCCCGCTCAGTCCCTGGGCCCAGACGCTCCCGAGGCCCAGCAGGGTGCAGGCGGCGAGGGTGCGGTAGTCCACGCCGGGGACCCGCCGCGCGATGGCGCGCGCGAGCACCGCGCCGAAGACGAGCCCGAACCCCCAGTTCACCCACGAGGTGAGCATGGACGCCACTGCCACGAAGACCACGGCGTCCCGGTTGCCCCGCGGCAGGCCGGCGAGGCGGTCGATGAGCCGCCGCACCGGCGCCGCGGTCGCGACCACGGTCCCCGTGATCACGATGAGCGCCATCTGGAGCGTGAACGGGATCAGGCTCCAGAGGCCGCGGCCCCAGATGGTGGCGACCTGCGCCGGCGTCGCGCTGCCGCCCGCGAGGGCCGCGACGACCACGACGAGGGTGGCGAGGAGGGCGAACACGAACGCATCCGGCAGCCAGCGCTCCGAGAGGTCGGTGGCGCGGAGGGCGAGGCGTTCGAGGAGTCGGGGCGGGGCGTCGGGCCGCGGGGGCACGGGGGAAGGCTAATGCGGGCCGGGGAGGGGGAGAAGCGCCCGCGGGGCGGGACGCGCGGCGCTCCCTGTGCACGGCGCCCGGCGCGGGATAGCTTTCGCGGCCACGGGGCGTAGCTTAGTCCGGTAGAGCGCCTGCTTTGGGAGCAGGAGGTCCCCGGTTCGAATCCGGGCGCCCCGATT
>JBAIWX010000105.1:0-3623 GCA_037916975.1 Gemmatimonadales bacterium | reverse complement strand
GGCGAGATTGTCACGGACGCGTAACGCCCCTTCGCCCCCAATTCACGTACCATCCAGCAACCGCGACCCCGATCGCGGCGGGGGAACCCTTGTCCAGCAAGTACTTGCGTACCGCCTTGGCGCTCGCATGCCTCCTCGCCGGCGCGCCATCCGCCGAGGCCCAGGCGCCGGCGGACTCCCAGCCCCGGCCGAAGCCCAAGCCCTGGTACGAGCGCATCGCCTTCCGAGGCTACACCCAGGTGCGCTACAACCGCCTGTTCGAGACGAACGACCAGCTCGCCTGCCAGGCCTGTGACCGCTCCATCGGCAAGGGACAGGGATTCTCCATCCGGCGGGCCCGCATCGTCCTTCAGGGGAGCCTCACCGAGGACGTTTCGGCGAAGCTCGAGGTGGACCTCGCGACCACCTCGGGCAACGACCTGCACGTGCTGCAGATGCGGGAGCTCTACGGTGACGTGATCCTCGACCACGGCCGGACGGCGATCGCGCGCGCGGGCCTCGCCAAGGTGCCGTTCGGCTTCGAGAACCTCCAGTCGAGCAGCGTCCGGCTCCCGTTCGACCGGAGCGACGCCGTCAACAGCGCGGCCCCCGGGGAGCGGGACGTGGGCGTCTTCGCGCTCTGGGCACCCGCGAGCGTCCACCGGCGGCTCCGCGCCCTCGTGGACAGCGGCTACAAGGGCGAGGGCGACTTCGGCGTCGTGTACGTCGGGGTCTACAACGGCCAGGGGGCGAACCGGGCGGAGGCGAACGACAACCTCCACGTCGCGGCGCGCGTCGCGTGGCCGTTCGAACTCGGGCACGGGCAGGTCCTGGAGCTGGGCGCCAACTGGCTGCACGGGACGTACACGCTGACCTCGAACCTGCGCACCGCCGGCGTCGGCGGCCCGGGCGAGTTCACTGACGAGCGCTGGGGTACGAGCCTCTTCCTCGCCCCGCACCCGATCGGCCTCCAGGCCGAATGGGTCTGGGGCCACGGTCCGCGCTACGATCCCGCGCTGAACGCCGTCGCCGAGCGCCGGCTCAAGGGCGGCTACGTCCAGGCGATGGTCCGCTCCGCGGTGGGCGGGCACCCGCTCTTCCCCTTCGTCCGCGCGCAATACTACGACGGCGGGAAGAAGAACGAGACCGACGCCCGCAGCTACCACGTGGAGGAGGCCGAACTGGGCCTCGAGTGGCTGCCGCGGCGCTCGCTCGAGCTCACGGCGGCGTACGTCTTCGCCGACCGGCGGTTCGAGGACGGGGCGAAGCCGAACAACCGGCAGAAGGGGCGCCTCCTCCGGCTGCAGGCGCAGTTCAACTACTGAGCGCCCTCAGCGCCCGCTCGGCTGGAAGGCGCCGAACGGGTCGGTGAAGACGCTCTCCTCGGCCTCGATCCGCGCGGCCTCCTGGCGGCGGCGGTCGGGGCCCGGCGGCAGGGGGGCCGGCGCGGCGGGTGCCGCAGCCGGCATCGGGCGCGGCGGGATCTCGGACGGCATGCGGGGAAGCGTGCGCGGTCCCCGCCACGGCCGCTTCACCGGCGGGTCACGGCGCTGCAACGGGGGGTCAGTCGGGGATCGGCGCGGGGAACCAGCAGCGGATGAGGGTGCCGCGGCCGAGCTCGCTCTCAGCCGCCACCCGCCCGCCGTGCGCCTCGAGCAGGTGCTTCACGATCGAGAGGCCCAGCCCGGTGCCCCCCTCCTCGCGCGAGCGCGAGGCGTCCACGCGGTAGAAGCGCTCGAAGATGCGCGGCAGGTGCTCCCGCGCGATGCCCGCGCCGTCGTCCGCCACGCTGAGCTCGATCCCGCCGTCCCGCGCGCGGCTCCGCGCCGCGATCGTCCCGCCCGCCGCCGTGTACCGGAGCGAGTTGTCGAGCAGGTTGGTGAGCACCTGGCGCACCGCGTCCGGGTCGGCGACGAGCGTCGCCGCGTCGGGCGGCACGTCCATCGTGAACGCGACGCCGCGCTGGGCGGCGCGCTCCGCCAGCGTGGCCCACACCTCGCGCACCACGGCCCCCACGTCCACCGGCTCGGGCCGCGGCTGCCAGCGGCCGGCCTCGATGCGGGACAGGTCGAGGAGGTCGTCCACGAGGCGCTGCATCCGGCGGGCGTTGCTCACGATGATGGCGAGGAAGCGCCGCGTCGTCTCCGCGTCCGGGACGTCCTGCAGGAGCGTCTCGGCGTAGCCCGAGATCGAGGTGAGTGGCGTCTTGAGCTCGTGCGAGACGTTCGCCACGAAGTCCCGGCGCACCGCCTCGAGGCGGCGCACCTCGGTCACGTCGTGCAGCACCAGCATGGCGCCGTCGCTCCCGAGGGGCCGGGCGCTCACGAGCACCGTCCGCCCGTCCAGCTCGAGCTGCCGGTCCTGCACCGGCTCACCCGCGAGCACGCGGTCCACCACCTCGCGCGCCGCCTTGGCCCGGAAGAGCTCGCGGAGGTCGGGGAGCGCCTGGCCGGGCGCGTAGCCGAGCAGCCGCCGCGCCGCGGGGTTCGCGGTCGTGATCCGGCCGCGCCCGTCCGCCGCGATCACGCCCTCGACCATGGCGTCCACGAGCGCCGCCGAGGCGGCCTGCTCGCTGGTGAGCTCGTGGAAGCGCTCGTCGAGCTGGCGGTGCATCTGCCGCACCGCCTGGACGAGGGCGTCCACGTCCGGGATGCCGGAGCGCGGGAAGCGGGGGAGGGTGCCCTGGGCGATCGCGCGCGTCGCCTGGGTGAGCGCCGTGAGCGGCTGCGCGACGGTGCGGCCGGCGAGCCAGGCGAGGAGCGAGCCGACGAGGAGCGCCAGCACCGCCGCGCCGAGGAGGGCGCCGCGGGCGCTGCGCATCGTCCGCTCCACCGCGTCGAGCGGCGCCGCGAGGTGGACCACCCGGCGGTCGAACGCGACGGCCACGTTCAACTCCGGCGGCGAGGCGGCGTCGGGCCGCCGCAGGTCCGCGCCGGTGCCGGTGGCGAGCGCCGCGCGCACCTCGGGGAGCGCACTGACGTCGGCGGGGAGGTGGTCGGCCGCCGCCGCGGGGTCCGCGGCGAGGAGCCGGCCGTCGCGGTCCGCGACGAACGCGCGGTGGCCGCTCTGCTGCCCGAGGCGGCGGAGCGTCTCCGCCCAGCGCGACGCGTCCTCCGGGAGCGCGGCCTCGACGAGGCGCGCCTCGGTCTCGAGGCTCCGCGCCAGGTCGCCCTCGAGGTCGTCCCGGAGCGTCCGGCCCGCCACGAGGAGCAGCAGGCCGATGGTCAGGACGAGGACGGCGACCGTGCCGGCGACGAGCCGGCCGATGAAGCTCACCGGGCCTTGCCGACGCGTTCCGTCGAACGGAACCGGTAGCCGAAGCCCCGCACGGTCTCGATGAGGTTGCCGTGCTCGCCGAGCTTGCTGCGCAGGCGCTGCACGTGCATGTCCACCGTGCGCGTCTGGATGTCGGGCTGGGCCTCCCAGACCGTCTCGAGGAGCTGGGGCCGGGTCTGCACGCGCCCGCGCCGCTCCACGAGCGTGAGGAGGAGCTTGTACTCGGTGGAGGTGAGCTGCAGCTCCTGCCCGTCGAGGGTCACGCGGTGCGCGGCGCGATCGATCGCCACCGGCCCGGCCGCGAGCGTCGAGCCCGAGGCCACCGCCGGTGCCGCGAGGCGCCGCAGCAGCGCGCTCACGCGCAGGGC
>JBAIWX010000104.1:0-4544 GCA_037916975.1 Gemmatimonadales bacterium | reverse complement strand
CTCGTAGGTGGTGTCCCGGCTCAGCAGGCGGTCGGCGATGAGGGTGCCGCTCAGCACGCCGCGCACGCCGGTGGACGTCCGCCCCGGGATGGGGTTTCCCACCACGTCCACGAAGTTGCCGACGGCGTAGTTGACGATCGCGAGGGCATCGAGCAGGTCCACCACGAAGGTGCCGTTCGGCTCGCGGCCCGGCGGGGACGGGTCGAGCGCCTCGCCCAGTCCGGGGAGGTTCGCGGGGACGACGTTCGCCGCGATGACGTTGTCGAAGGCCGGGTCGGCGATGAGCGACAGGTTGCCCACGGAGACGTTGACGGCGGCGAGTGCATCGAGGAGCGAGATCGTCCCGTCGAGGTTGGCGTCGCCGAAGATGAGGCCGGCGCCCGCCACGTAGGCGGGCTGGCGCCCGGCGGCCGGCCGGCCCGGCTCGAGAAGCCGAGTCCAGTCCGCGAGCGTCATGCGGCGCACGGGGCGCTCCTCGAGGGTCCCCGGCGCCTCGGTCGCCGGGGCCGGCGCCGGGAGCGCCAGCTCGAGCCCGCGCGGCGTGGCGCTGCGGCGGAGCCGGAGCGTTGCCGTGACCGGACCGGTCCCGACGGGCAGGTCGAAGACGAACGTGGCGACGTCGGCGGGCAGCGGACCGACCGCGAGCACGCCGAACCGGAGCGGCTCGCCGTCGGCCACCGAATCCGGCGTCACGGCGTAGGCGTCCGGCTGGACGACCTGCCCGACGTAGCGCGCACCGGGGGCCGAGAGCGTGAGTTCGCCCTGCACGCCGCCCACCGCGCGGGCCGGGTCGCGCAGGGTGAGGCGCACCGCCACGCGGCGCGGTCCCCCCGGTGCGGGGCCGACGGCGAGCCCGAGCGAGGCGGGTGCCTCCGGCCGGGTCGGGGCGACGGGCCGCTCGCCGGCGCAGGCGGCGAGGAGCGCCAGGGCGCCCAGCGCCAGCAACCGGAGGCCGTCACTGGAACGTGTCATCGTCCTCGACCCTCGTGAAATTGCCGGCCTCGTCCACCACGTAGGCGATGAGCCCGTAGACGTCCTGGTAGGTGATGCGGCCGGTGAGCGGGAGCGCCGGCAGGCCGGTGCCCAGGAAGCCGGCGGTGTTGTAGATGCCGAAGTCGTCCTGGCCGTTCGCGGGCCCCAGCGTCCCGTCCCGCAGCCGTGCCGTGAGGAAGACACCGAGCAGGTCGCCCTGGGCGTCGGAGGCCGACAGGGTCGCGCGCAGTTCGGTGGCGCCGTTCAGCACGGCGTTGAACGAGCCCACGATGGGCCGCGCAGAGGGCGCGTCGCGGAGCGGCGCCTCCACGAGGTCGGAGGTGTTGCCGGTGCCGTCCTCGATGCGCAGCGTCGCGCACTTCCCCGCCATCGCGCTGTCGGGGAGGCCCAGCTCGAAGCCGCCGATGATGGTGATCGTGTCGAGCCCCGCCGTCCGCCCCGCGTCGAGATAGCCACGGCTCCGGGTGCCGCCCGGCAGGACCGAGCGCCCGGCGCAGTCGGTCAGGTCCCAGAAGTAGTTCCGCATGTCGCGGTTGGGATCCGCGGCCCGGGCGACGAACACGCCCGCCCCGTCGTGATACGACGGCCGGAACGAGAGGACCGTGGGACGCGCATCCGGCTGGGAACAGACGGCGTAGAACTCGAGCCGTGCGTTCACCAGCGAGTCGATCCGCACCGGCTGGGTGTCGCCGCCGGTGTTGGTGAAGGTGCAGTTCGACCGCAGGTGCGCGAGGGTGACGGCGTAGTCCCCCGGCGCCAGCGCGCTGAAGGCGAGCGAGTCGTTCGCGCCGAGGACGCCGCGCTCGACCAGCCCCGCGGGGCCGGTCAGGTCGTAGATGAAGGCGCTGTCCTGCTGCACGCCGACGGTCGCCACGGTCACGACCAGCGACGGGTTGCAGACGAGGTAGAAGCGGATGAGGGCGGTGTTGGACCCGGGCGGCACCTGGATCGCCTCGGTGGTGCCGTACCGTGACCGGCACTCCCCCGGCAGGCCGACGAGCTCCACCTGATACGTGGACGGCTTGACGGAGAGGATCAGCGTGTCCCTCGGCTGCGCGATGATCAGGGTGTCGAGGTACTTCTCGGTCGAGAGGTCGCGCACGCGGTACCCGTACTGGCCCGGGCGCGCCGGCACGTCGCGGCCCAGCTGCTTCGCCACGATCGCGAGGTAGGGTGGCACCCCACGGGGCGCGAGCGACTCGCCGCCGCCGCAGCCGGCGAGCAGCAGGAACGCGAGCGCGGCCACCCCGGGAACGGGGCCGCCGCGGAGGACCTGGATCACGGACGGCAGCAACCGATGCAGCGAACTCATCATGCCACGCCCCGCACGGGGCCGTTCGGGTGACGCACGCGCGGACGCCGGCCATGCCGGCGCCCGCCCGTGCCCTTCCTGCGCCCGGCGGTCCCGCGGCGACCCGCACCGCGGAACCGTCCGGGGTCATGCACTCGGGGTTACCGCCCCGTCGGGTACGTCCAGCCGGACCACCACGGCAGCGCCGAGCTGGGGTTCGTGGCCCCGAGGTAGGTCGCGGTGTTGTCGAAGAACGCGAAGCCGAACGCGTCGTTAACCGGCGGAACCGCGCCGGTCGTCGTCGCCGCGGCGCCGACGGGCGAGTAGTTCGGGTTCGCGTCGAACGGCGCCCGGAGGAACGTCTCCGCCCCGCCGGCCGGCGTCGCGATGGCGTTCGACGGGTAGGTGACCGTGCCCGTGACCGAATACGTCTGGGCGGACTTCGCCGGCGTGCCCGAGCCGGTCGAGGCATCCTGCGGGAGCCCAGCGAGGGTGGCGTAGTTGCGCGCGCCACCGGTCCAGGCGAGCCACTGCGCCTCGAGGTTCGAGGCGGTCGAGGCGGAACCCTGCGCCGTGCCGCCGGTGAACGTGCCGTTCAGCGTGTACGGGCCGCAGACACCGGCCGGGGTGGCCGCCCCGTCATTGCCGAGCACGGGATCGTTCGCGTCCGCGTCACCGTTGGCGACGTTGCCCGAGACGAGGGCGTTCCGGAAGGTGAGCGAGTCCTTCGCGATCACGTCGCAGATCTGCTGCGAGTAGACCGTGCCCGTGGTGGTGCCCGAGTTGGCCGGCTGGTCGATGTCGAGGCCGGACTTGTAGTTGAAGACGAGGAAGTTCCGCAGCGTGCCGGCGGTGTTCTGGCGCAGGATCACGCCTGCGGACACCGTCGAGGCCGCGATCTCGGCGGCCGGCATGCCGACGATCGTGAAGTTGTAGAGCGTGGGCGCCGAGCGCGGCGCCGCCTCCGGATCGGTGTTGCTGCCGTCGATGCCGAAGTTGTCCGCCTCGATGCCGCGGTCGCAGCCCGAGGTGCAGCCGCGGATCACCACGAACTGCGCGCTCCCGCGGTAGCCGCCGACCCAGTCGAACCCGTCGTCCTGCGAGCGGGTCACGAGCAGGTGGGAGACGTTGACCGTCCCGCCGAAGAACTCGACACCGTCGTCGAGGCCGTTGTCGATGTTGACGTAATCGATCTTCGTGCCGCGTCCGACCCCCTGCAGGGTCAGGCCGTTGCGCTCGTTGGTCGCGCTGAAGCGGGTGCCCGCGTTCAGGATGCGGACGTAGGTCAGTACGCCGCTCGAGTCGCTCGGGTCACCGCCGCCGTAGGTGCCGGTGCCGCCCTCGCCCGTGGCGCAGAGGCCGGCGTTGTTCCGGCCGCCGGCCGGGCAGGCGCCGCCGTTGTTGACCGGGGCGTTGCCGTTGATGTAGAGGCCGCCCCAGCAGCCGGCGGCGAAGGGCCCGCCGTTCACCGCGGTGGCGGTGGGGTTCCGGCAGGTGAACTCGATGGGCCGGAGGAAGGTGCCCTGCGCGAGGATGCGCGCGTCACGGTCCACGACGATCGTCTGGCTGTCGGCCTCGACGCGGACGCCGTCCTGGAAGGTGTAGGTGCCGCTCTGCAGGAAGCAGACGCTCGTCGGGTTCGCCGGCTTGCCGAACACGTAGAGCGTGTCGCGCGAGAAGGTCCGGCCACCGGTGAGCGGGCAGGAGGCCGCCGGGATCGTCACGACGGCGAGGCCGGACGGGATGGCGCCGCGGCCCGGGATGACGTTGCCCGCGACCGTCGAGGGGTTGTTGAGGGCGCGGTTCACGATGGCGAGCGCGTCGAGGAGGTCGATCACGCCCGACTCGGCATTGCCGCAGGTGTTGAGCCCCGGGCGGCAGTTGGGCGCCACCGTGCCGGTGGCGGTGGGGCCGTTGTTGTCGGGGAAGACGTTCGCGGCGACGACCAGGTCCTTGCGGCCGGCATCACCGAGGTTGCCGCCGGTCCCCTGGATCGCGAAGACGTTGCCCACCGCCACGTTCACCACGTCGAGGGCGTCGAGCAGCGTGACCGACGCGGCGCCGGCCTCGGTGCTCAGGTCGGTGTTGCCGAAGCGCAGGTCCACGCGGCCCAGGTCGCCGGCGAAGAACTGGGGCCGGAGGCCCACCTTCTCCGGAGCGAGGGCCCGGTCCCAGTCGGCGCGGCCGAGCGTCCGGTACTCCGCCGGCACCTGCAGGTCGGCCACCGCCGCGGCCGGGACGACCGACGCACGGCTGATCG
>JBAIWX010000103.1:0-27208 GCA_037916975.1 Gemmatimonadales bacterium | reverse complement strand
CGCGCCCCTCGACCCCGGGCAGGCTTCCCGCCGGGGCCGGGAGGCCGAAGGCCGCGCGCTCGAGCGCCGCGCGGGTCCGCTCGTCCACGGCCGGGGCGCCGCCCGGCTCGTCGAGCGCCGCGACGGTCGCGCTGCCGACCACCGTGGCGGCGCCAAGCACGATCCATCCCGCCACGAGGAGCGCATGCCGCGGCCGTGCCGCCCACGCGACACCGAGGATCGCCACCATGAGCGCCGTCCCCGCGAGCGCGGGGGCCACGACGGTCGCCGCGCGGAGCATGCGGGCGCCGGGCAGGGCGTCGGATTCCCCGACGAGGCGGAACGGCTCGAGGAGGAAGTGCCACGCGAGGACGAGCGCGCAACCGGCGAGCAGCCAGCCGAGGTGGCGGCGCGCGTGGTCGTTGATCGCCGGGCGCCCGTTCACGCGGCCGAGCGCGCCGATGAGCAGGTAGAGGAGCACGACGACGAGGAGCGCGCCGAACGCGAGGACCGCCGCGAAGCGGAGGAGGACCTCCCACGCGGGGAGCTGGGCGAGGTAGAGGCCGGCGTCGTGGCCCAGCACCGGCTCGAGCACGCCGAGGCGGACCCCTTGCCAGGCGAGCGCGAGGACGGGCCAGTCGGCGGAGGCGTCGGCCCCGGCGAGGAACCCGAGCACGAGGCCGAGCGCCACCGCCGTCCACAGGAGGGTGCGCGGCGTGAGCACCTCGCGGATCTCGAGGTTCGCCACGCGGCGCGAGACCTCGACCGCCCCGATGGCGCGATGGACGACGAGGAGGTGGCCGGTGAACCACGCCGCGGCGAGGAGGACGCCCGCGGCGTCGAGCGTCAGGCGGAGGACGGCGAGGTCGCCGAGGAACGCCGCGGCCGCCGGCGAGAACCAGCCGCCCCACCACCGGTCGGCGAGGGCCCCCGCCGTCCAGCGGCCCGCGAACAGGAGCGCGGTGACCGCCAGCGCCGCCGCGAGGACCCGCCGCACCCGCGCCGGCACGGGACGCCTAGCCGCGCACGCCCTGCGCGGCGAGCCAGTCCATCACCTCGCCCCGGTACTGGTCGAGCGCGGCCTGGTCGGTGGCCTCGAAGCGGAGCACGAGCACCGGCTGGGTGTTCGACGAGCGGATGAGGCCCCACCCCTTGGGGAAGGTCATGCGCACGCCGTCGATCGTGTTCACCGGGTACTTCGCGGCGAAGTGCGCCACGGCCCGGTCGGCGATCGCGAACTTGAGGTCGTCCGGGCACTCCACGCGCAGCTCGGGCGTGGCGAACGTGGCCGGCAGGTCGGCGAGGAGCGGCGCGAGCCCGGGGGCGCCACGGCTCACGATCTCGAGGAGGCGGGCCGCCGCGAAGAGGGCGTCGTCGAAGCCGAGGTAGTCGCCGCCGAAGAACATGTGCCCGCTCATCTCGCCCGCGAGCGGCGCGTGGAGCTCCTTCATCCGCGCCTTGATGAGCGAGTGGCCGGTCTTCCACATCTCCGGCTGCGCCCCCGCGGCGCGCAGCGCCGTCGGCAGCACCTCGGAACACTTCACGTCGAAGACGACCGCCACCCCCGCCCCGAACCGGCGCACCGCGTCGCGGCCGTAGAGGACGAGGAGCTGGTCGCCGAAGATGATGCGCCCCGTCTCGTCCACGGCGCCGATCCGGTCGGCGTCGCCGTCGAAGGCGATGCCGAGCTCCGCCCCGGTGCGCCGCACCTCCGCCTGCAGGTCGCGCAGGTTCTCCGGGACCGTCGGGTCGGGATGGTGGTTCGGGAAGGTGCCGTCCGACTCGCAGAAGAGCGGCGTGACCTCGGCGCCCAGCGCGCGCAGGGTCTCGACGGCGATCACGCTCCCGGCCCCGTTGCCGCAGTCCACCACCACCGTGACCGGGCGCGCGAGGCGGTGCCGCGCCACGATCGCGTCGCGGTACCTGCCGAGGACCGACCCGTCGGCGGTCTCGCGCCCCGTGCCGCTCCGCCAGCGCTCGGTGGCGATCACCTCCCAGAGGTCCTGGATCTCGTCGCCGTGGAGCGCGTCACCGGCCAGCACCATCTTGAACCCGTTGAACTCGGGCGGGTTGTGGGACCCGGTCACCTGGCAGCCGCCGTCGGTGCCGAGGGCGTGGACCGCGAAGTAGAGCGCCGGCGTCGGGAGGAGGCCGACGTCCACCGCCGTCCCGCCCGCGTCCACGATCCCCTGGCGGAACCCGGCCGCGAGGCGCTCGCCCGAGGGGCGGTTGTCCCGCCCGACGGCGAGGACCGGCGCGCGGCCGAGCTTCGCCCAGCCGGCGCTCGCGTAGGCGCGCCCGAGGGCGCGCGCGAAGTCGGGCGTGAGCTCGCGGTCCACGATGCCGCGGACGTCGTACTGGCGGAAGATCGAGCGCGGGACGTTCACGGTGACCTCAACGCGCGGTGGGCGGCCCGGGGTTCCCCGGCCGCACGATCTCGGTGGAGAGGCTGCGGGCGGCGCCGGTCGCGACGGCGAGCACCTTCCGGGGCCAGACGCCGAAGAGCAGGTTCGCGATGACGGCACCGGCGACGATCGCCTTGCCGGCGCGCGAGAAGAGCACCATCCGGTGCGCCTCGGGGGAGCGCTCGGGCTTGAGCGTCATCGCCATGATGACGGGCAGGTAGTAGCCGAGGGAGATCAGGCTCCCGATCCCGATCACGACCGGCAGGATCCACTGCCCCTGCTCGATCGCCGCGCTCATGAGGTACCACTTCCCGATGAACCCGAAGGTGCCCGGGAACCCGAGGAGCGACAGGAGGCAGACGGCCATCGAGGTGGCGCCCCACGGCCGCGAGCGGAAGAGCCCCTCGGCGTCGTCGACGAGCACGGTGCGGGAGCCGACGCGCTCCATCGCGGCGACGATCCCGAAGCTCGCCACGGTGGTGATGCCGTACGCCGCGAGGTAGAAGAGCACCGCGCTCCGGCCCAGCGGGCTCGCGGACCAGACGCCCACGAGGAGGTAGCCCGCGTGGGCGATCGAGCTGTAGGCCAGCATGCGCTTGAGCGAGGCCTGCGCGAGCGCCACGATGTTGCCGACCAGGATCGTCGCGATGGCGAGGAGCGCGATCACCGGCTGCCAGAGCGGCGTGAGCGCCGGGTAGGCCTCGGTGAGCACGCGCACCAGCGCCACGAAGGCCGCGGTCTTGACGCCCGTCGCCATGAAGCCGGTCACCGGCGTCGGGGCCCCGTCGTACACGTCCGGCGCCCACATGTGGAACGGCACCGCCGCGACCTTGAAGCCGAAGCCCACCAGCAGGAGGCCGAGGCCCACGGCGGCGAGCCGCGAGCCGCCCCCCGCCGCCAGCTGCGCGCCCACGAGCGCGAAGTTGGTCTGCCCGGTGGCCCCGTAGGTGAGCGCCACGCCGTAGAGCAGGAAGCCCGAGGCGAACGCCCCGGTCAGGAAGTACTTGAGCGCCGCCTCCGCCGAGGAGCGCCGGAAGCGGTCGTAGCCCGCGAGCACGTACACCGCGACGGACATCACCTCGAGGCCTAGGAAGAGGAGGATGAAGTCGTCGGCGGCGACCATCAGGAGCATCCCCACGGTGGCGAGCATCGTGAGGACGTGGTACTCGGGCGCCAGCAGCCGCTGGCGGCCGAGGAAGCGGAGCGAGATGAGGGCCGTGCCGAGCGCGAAGAAGAGCACCAGCCCCTCGGCCGCGAACCGGAAGCCGTCCAGCGCCACCATCGGCGTGAGGCCGTCGGGGCGGGCGTCGCCGAGCCAGAGCGCGAGCAGCGCCGCCCCGGCCATGAGGTAACCTGCCACGCTGAGCCACCCGGCGAGCCGCGAGTCCTGCTCCGACTCGTGCCGCCAGGCCACGACGAGCAGGACGACGAGCGACCAGAGCGAGAGCACGACCTCGGGAAGGAGGCCGAGGGTGGCGCCGAGGGGGGTGGAGAGGTCGATCGGGCGCATCAGCGGTGGCCCTCCGCCGCCGGCACGTCGGCGCCCCCGCCGTGGCGGACCGGGGCGAGGTACGGCTGCACCGTCTCGATGTAGCGCCGGGCGGCGGCCTCCGTGCGGCGGAGGATGGGCTGCGGGTAGAGGCCCATCCAGACCATCGCGGCGACGAGCGGGACCAGGACGGCCAGCTCGCGCGGGGTGGCGTCCGTGACGGCGCGGTTCTCGTCCTTCGTGAGCGGGTTGAAGAAGACGCGCTGCACCGCCCAGAGGAGGTAGGCCGCGGCGAGCACCACCACGATGGTCGCGATGCCGGTGGCCCAGGGATAGCGCCCGAAGCTGCCCAGCAGGACCAGGAACTCGCCCACGAACCCGTTGAGGCCCGGGAGCCCGATCGAGGCGAAGGCGGTGATCACGAACGCCGTGGCGAGCACCGGGGCCACGCGCGCGAGCCCGCCGAACTCGCCGATGATCCGCGTGTGGCGCCGCTCGTAGAGCATGCCGACCAGGAAGAAGAGCGCGCCCGTGGAGATGCCGTGCGCGATCATGACGACGATCGCCCCCTGCACGCTCTCCACCGTCCCGCCCCAGATCCCGAGCATGACGAAGCCCAGGTGGCTCACCGACGAGTACGCGATGAGCCGCTTGAGGTCGGGCTGGACCATCGAGACGAGCGCGGCGTAGACGATCCCGGTCACCGCGAGCGCCACGAAGACGGCGGAGACGGTGCGGCTCAGGGCGAACGCCGGGAAGAACGGGATCGCGAAGCGCAGGAAGCCGTAGGTGCCCATCTTGAGCAGGATCACCGCGAGGTCCACGCTGCCCGCCGTCGGCGCCTCGGTGTGCGCGTCGGGGAGCCACGTGTGGAACGGGAAGAGCGGGACCTTGACCGCGAAGGCGAGCGCGAACGCCCCGAAGAGCCACGGGGCGTACGGCGCGAGGAGGGCGCTGTTCGCGAGCAGGTGGTCGTACCCGAACGACCAGGTCCCCGTCCCCCGCCCCACCACGGCCACCATCGCGATGATGGCCACGAGCATCAGCACCGAGCCCGCGAAGGTGTAGACCACGAACTTCGTGGCCGCGTAGAGCCGGTTGCTGCTCCCCCACGTCCCGATCAGGAAGTACATCGGGATGAGCAGGAGCTCCCAGAAGCAGTAGAACAGGAACAGGTCCATCGACACGAAGACGCCGAGCATCCCCGTCTTGAGCGAGAGCAGGAGTGCGTAGTAGCCGCGGACCTTGGTGTCGATGGCGTACCAGCTGCCCCAGACGAGGAGCGGCATCATGGCGGTGGCCAGCAGCACCATGAAGAGCGAGAGGCCGTCGAGCCCCACGCTGTAGCTGATGCCGAACTCGGGGAGCCAGGTGAAGGTGGTGCGGAACTGGATGTCCCCGCGGCTCGGGTCGAAGGCCCACCAGAGCCCGAGGGAGAGCACCAGCTCCGTCCACGCGACCACGAGGGTCGTCCACCGCGCCCAGCGCTCCGGCCCGAGCAGGACCAGCGCGACGCCGAGCATCGGCAGGAGGAGCAGGACCTGGAGGATCCAGCGATCGTAGCCGATGGACTGCAGGAAGGCGGTCATCCGGCGGTCACCCGAGCAGGCGGCCGAGGACCCAGACGGCCCCCGCCACGAAGAGGAGGAGGTAGAAGCCGACCTGGCCGGTCTGCAGCCGGCTGCCCAGCCAGCCGACGCCTGCGAGGAGCCGGGCCGAGCCCGTGACGGCGACGCCGTCCACGAGCCCCTTGTCGATCACCCTCCAGAGGACGTTCGTCGCGAGCCAGACCACGGGCCGAACGACGATCCGGTCGTAGAGCTCGTCCACCCAGTACCGCGCCGCCAGCACCCGGGCGAGGCCGGTCTCGGCGGGCGCCGCGTCGGGCGTCGGCACGGGCCGGGCGAGCGTGCCCCGCACGCCGATCACGAGCCCCGCCACGCCGATCAGGACGGCGAGGCCCATGAGCACGTACTCGGTGTTCCCGTGCAGCTCCGGCGCCTGCGCGAGCGCCCCGGCCGGCGCGACGACGGGCGCGAGCCAGGTCTCGAGCCAGTGGTGCCCCCCGGCGAACGCCGGCAGGTTCACGAGCCCGCCCGCCGCGCTCAGCACGCCCAGCACCGCGAGCGGCCCGGTCATGATCCACGGCGCTTCGTGCAGGTGGCCGCGGGCGTCCGGCGCGGTGCGGCTCTCGCCCTGGAAGGTGAGCGCCATGAGGCGGCCCATGTAGACCGCGGTGAGCAGCGCGGCGGCGGCGCCGAGCGCCCAGAAGGCGTAGAACACCGGCTGCGCCGCCCCGCGGGCGAAGGTCGCGGCGAGGATCTCGTCCTTGGAGAAGAAGCCGGAGAAGAGGGGGATGCCGGCGATCGCCAGGGTCGCCACCCACATGAGCACCCAGGTCACCGGCATCGCGCGGCGGAGCCCGCCCATGTTGCGCATGTCCTGGGCGTCGTCGTGGCGGTGCGCGGCGTGGTAGGCATGGTGCATGGCGTGGATCACGCTGCCCGAGCCGAGGAAGAGCACCGCCTTGAAGAAGGCGTGGGTGACGAGGTGGAAGACGCCCGCGGCGTACGCCCCGCCGGCCACGCCCATGAACATGTACCCGAGCTGCGAGACGGTGGAGTACGCGAGGACCTTCTTGATGTCGTGCTGGCGGAGGCCGATCGTCGCGGCGAAGAACGCGGTGACGGCGCCGATGCCCGCCCCGATGGTGGCGGCGGTCGGCGCCAGCGCGAAGAGGACGTTGGAGCGGACGACGAGGTAGACGCCCGCGGTCACCATCGTGGCGGCGTGGATCAGCGCGGAGACCGGGGTCGGGCCCGCCATCGCGTCGGGGAGCCAGGTGTAGAGCGGGATCTGCGCCGACTTGCCGGCGCAGCCCAGGAAGATGAAGAGCGCGATCGCCGTCGCGAGCGCCCCGTCGGCGGGGATCAGCGCGGGGGCCCGCTCCGCCACCTGCGCGAAGTCGAGCGTGCCGGTGGTCCACCAGACGAGGAACATCGCGACCAGGAAGCCGAAGTCGCCGACCCGGTTCATCAGGAAGGCCTTCTTCCCCGCGTCGGCGTTGGCCTTCACGTCGAACCAGAAGCCGATCAGGAGGTAGGAGCAGAGCCCGACGCCCTCCCAGCCGATGAAGAGCACCGGCATCGAGGCGCCGAGCACGAGCACCAGCATGAAGACGACGAAGAGGTTGAGGTAGGCGAAGTAGCGCGCGTACCCCGCGTCGTCCCGCATGTAGCCGACGCTGAAGAGGTGGATCAGGCTCCCGACCCCGGTGACGACGAGGAGCATGACCGCCGAGAGGTGGTCGAGGCGGAAGGCGAGGTCGAGGTCGAGGCTCCCGGTGCCGATCCAGTGCCAGAGCGGCACGGTGACGGCCTCGGGCGCGCCGGGGGCCTGCAGCCCGAGGAACGCCGAGACCGCGACGGCGAAGCTCCCGAGCAGCACGCCCGGCCCCACCAGGCTCACGACGGCCCGGGCCTGCGGGCGCCGGAGCGCGAGGAGCCCGTTCACCACGAAGCCGGCGAGCGGGAGGAGCACCGCGAGCCACACCGGCGCGGCGGGCGCACCGGGGGCGAGGGACGCGAGGAGGCCCGGGGTCATCAGCCGTGGAGGAGGTTGATGGTCTGGAGGTCCAGCGACTGGTTGTGCCGGAAGAGGGCCAGCATGATCGCGAGCCCGACCGCCGCCTCCGCCGCCGCCACCGTCATCACGAAGAAGACGAGCACGTGGCCGCCGAAGCCGTGGAGCCGCGCGAAGGCGACGAACGAGAGGTTGACCGCGTTGAGCATCAGCTCGACGCACATGAAGAGGATGATCGCGTTCCGCCGCAGCAGCACGCCCAGCACCCCGATGCTGAAGAGGATGCCGGAGAGGGCGAGCGCGGGCCCGAGCAGGTTCGGCTGCGGGTCCATTCAGATCCTCCGCTTGGCGAGGACGACGGCGCCGACGATGGCGACCAGGAGGAGCACGGACGTGACCTCGAAGGGCACCAGGTAGGTCGCGAAGAGCGGCTGCGCCACGTCGAGGACGACGTTCGCCTGCGGCGCGGTGCCCGGGGTGAGCGCGTTCGGGAAGGCGAGCCCGGGCGCGGCCCCCGGCAGGAGCTCGCGCGCGAGCCGCTCGGGGGTGTAGGCCCACAGGGCGCCGAGTTCCGCGGCGAGGAGGCCGACCACGGCCACGCTCCCCGCCACGCTCGCGGGCCCGCGCAGGTCCGACTCCGCGTGGTCGAGGTTGAGGAGCATGATCACGAAGAGGAAGAGCACCATGATGGCGCCGGCGTAGACCAGCACCTGGATCGCGGCGATGAACGGCGCCTGGAGGATCACGTAGATCCCCGCCAGCGAGAACATCGCGGCGACGAGCCACATGGCGGCGCTCACCGCGTTGCGCCGGGTGATGCACATCGCGGCCGCCACGACCGCGCTCGCGGCGAAGAGCCAGAAGACCGTCTCGGCCATCTACTCGCCCTTCCGGTCGGCGGGGTCCCAGAGCGTCGAGACGGCGTGGGTCTGCGCGCAGAGCCGCTCGAGGTCGTAGACGAAGCGGTCGCGCCCGTACTCGGCGTTCTCGTAGTGCACGCCCACGTGGATCGCCTCCTCCGGGCAGACCTCCTGGCAGTACCCGCAGAAGACGCAGCGGAACTCGTCGATCTCGTAGATGAGCGGGTAGCGGTTCCCCTGCTCGTCCTCCCCCGGGACCAGCTTGATGCAGTTCGCGGGGCAGACCTGCGGGCAGAGCCCGCAGGCGACGCACTTCGCCCGGCCCTGCTCGTCGGTCAGCATCCGGTGGGTGCCGCGCCACCGGCTCGCGATCGCCCAGGCGCCGCGGCGGTCGTCGTGGCTCCGCTCCTCCGGGTACTGCATGGTGAACCGGGGCTGCAGCATGTGCCGGAACGTGAGCGCCATCCCCTTGAGGGCGGCCCGCACGTAGCTCACCTCCCGCCCCGGCCGCTGCATCACCTTCACGCCGATCGCCATCTCAGGCCTCCGCCCGCACGCTCGCGGGGCGCGCGGCGGCCCGCCGCGCCGAGCCGGAGACGAGCGCGCCCCGGTCCACCCCGAGGAAGAACGCCCCGCCGAGGGCGAGGCTCACCGCCGCCAGCACCGCCTGCTGGCCGCGCGGCGTCGCGAGGCCGAGGAGGTGCTCCGCCGCCCAGCTGGTCGCCGTGACCACGACGATGTAGGCGAGGGCGAGCGGCATCATCACCTTCCACCCGAGCGCCATGAGCTGGTCGTAGCGGAACCGCGGCAGCGTCCAGCGGATCCACATCACGAAGAAGATCCAGAAGAAGACCTTGACCGAGAACGCGCCGAAGGTGGCGAGCGTCTGGAGCGCCCCCGGCTGCTCGTCCCAGTGCGTGAACGGGACGTCCCAGCCCCCGAAGAAGAGCGTCGAGACCATCATCGCCACGGTGACCACGTTCGCGTATTCCGCGATGAAGAACATCGAGAACTTCATCGCGCTGTACTCCGAGTGGTACCCGGCCACGAGCTCCGACTCCGCCTCCGGCAGGTCGAACGGCAGGCGGTTCGTCTCCGCGAACCCGCTCAGCAGGAAGACGAAGAACGAGAAGAAGAGCGGGAGGACGTACCAGAGTCCCTGCTGCTGGTCGTGGATGATGCCGGCGAAGGAGACGTTCCCCGAGAGGAGCAGCACCGGGATCAGGCTCAGCCCGAGGGCCACCTCGTAGGAGATCATCTGCGCCGAGGCGCGGAGCCCGCCCAGCAGGGCGTACTTGCTGTTCGACGCCCACCCCGCGATCGCGATCCCGTACACGCCCAGGGAGCTGACGGCGATGACGAAGAGGAACCCGACGGGGAGCTCGGTCACGGCCATCGGCATGGGGCCGTGGTGCACGAAGCGCCCGAGGGGCCCGAGGGTGACGTCGAAGTCCACCGGGAGCGGCGCCGCGAAGGGGATCACCGCCGAGAGGAGCAGCGCCGGGATGAACGCGAGCGCCGGGGCGATCATGAACAGCGCCGTCGTGGCGACCGCGGGGCGCGTCTCCTCCTTGAGGATGTTCTTGACCCCGTCGGCGGCGGGCTGCAGCAGGCCCCAGGGGCCCACGCGGTTGGGGCCGAGCCGGTTCTGCATCCACGCCGACACCTTGCGCTCCATCAGCGTGAGGAGCGCCACGCCGACCAGCATGACGGTGAAGACGACGAGCATCTTCACCACGCTGAGGAGCAGGAAGCCCTTGAGCTCGGGCGTGAGGCCGTCCGCGATCATGCCCCCACCCCCGCGGCGGCGGGCCGCAGCACCTGGCCGGTGAAGCCGAGGGACGCGTGCGTCAGGCCGGCGAACGCGGGCAGCAGCTCCGCGAGGCGCAGGAACGCCTGGGCCCCGGTCTGGGGCGCATCGGCGTCGGGGCCCGGCCCGGCGAGCACCTCGCCCGCGACCCACCACGCGGGCCGCGCCATGCCGGGTGCCCCCTTCGCCTGCTGGTACCGCTGCACGCGATCGTCGCGGTTCACGAAGGTGCCGGTCTCCTCCGCCATCGTCGCGACCGGGAGGACGAGCGCGGCGCCGCGTGCCGCCTCGTGCTCGACCGTGCCGAGCCACGCCACCGGCGCCCCGCTCGCGGCGAGCCGCCGCGCCTCGCCCTCGTCGAGCGGCGCGTCGAGCACCACGACGAGCCCCGCGCCGCCCAGGGCGCCGAGCGCCGCCTCCCACGGGTCGGCGACGCCCACCAGCTCGGCGCCGCGGAGGTTGGGCACCCGTTCGCGCCGGAGCGCCAGCCCGGGCACGCCGGGGAGCGGGGCCTCCTCGCCCAGCGGCACCTTCACCGCCGCGGTCACGGGCCGGTCGGCCAGGAGCCGGCGCACGAGGCCCAGGGACTCGGTGCCCATCCGGCCGCTCGCGAGGAGCACCGCCGGGCGCCCCGCCGTCTCGCGCAGGAGCGCCGCGAGGCGGTCGAGGGCCGCGTCCCAGTCCGCCGCGACGAGCCGGTCGCCGTCGCGCACCAGCGGCGCCTCGAGGCGGTCGCCCCGGTTCATCCAGCGGTAGTCGCGGCGCCCCTCGTCGCACATGAAGTGCCGGTTGACCTCGAGGTTGGCGCGCGGCCGCAGGCGCACGACCACGTCGTCGCGGGTGTCGATGGTGACGTTGCAGCCCTGCGTGCAGCCGGGACAGACGCTCGCCGCCTTGTCGAGGTCCCAGGCGCGCGCCTTGTGCAGGAAGTCCTTGGAGAGGAGCGAGCCCACCGGGCAGAGGTCCACCACGTTCCCGGCCCACGGGTGGTCGAGCCGCTCCTGCTCGGCGATGCCGATGGTGGCGCGGTCGCCGCGCTCGGAGACGTTGAGCACCGGCGTGCCGGCCACGCTGTCCATGAAGCGCACGCAGCGGGTGCAGAGGATGCAGCGGTTCGCGACGTAGAGGATGTCCGGGCCGAAGTCCTCGACCGGGTTGAAGCGCTTCGCGTACTCCGCGTACCGGGTCCCGGCGCGCCCCTCCTGGAAGGTGTAGTCCTGCAGCTCGCACTCGCCGGCCTGGTCGCAGATCGGGCAGTCCAGCGGGTGGTTGATGAGCAGGAACTCGAGCACGCCCTGGCGGGCGGCCTTCGCCTTGGGGGAGTTGACGTGCACCACCTGCCCGTCGGCCACCGGGGTCACGCAGGCGGGGACGAGCTTGGGCTGCTTCTCCACCTCGACCAGGCACATGCGGCAGACCGCGGGCGAGGGGAGCGAGGGGTGGTAGCAGTAGTGCGGGACGAGCACGCCGGCGTGCTTGGCGGCCTCGATGAGCGTCGTGCCCTTCGGCACGCCCACCGGCATCCCGTCGATCGTGACGGTGACGAGGTCCTGGGACATGGGCCTCACGGGCGCGCCGGGCCGCGGCGCGCCCCGGTTCGGGTCAGACGGCGGCCAGCGCCGGCGCGCGGGACCGGGAGATGTAGGCCTCGAACTCGTGGCGGAACTTCCGGATGCCGCTCACGACGGGCGCGGCGCAGCTGTCGCTCAGCACGCAGATGGTCTTGCCCGTCATGTTCTCCGCGAGGTCGAGCAGCAGCTGGAGGTCGCCCTCCCGGCCCTGCCCGGCGAGGATCCGCTCGAGGATCTTCGCGGTCCACGCCGTGCCCTCGCGGCACTGCGTGCACTGCGCGCACGACTCGTGGGCGTAGAACTTCACGTAGCGCCAGATGGTCTTCACCATGTCGGTGCTGTCGTCCATGACGATCATCCCGCCCGAGCCCAGCATGGAGCCCTTCTCGGCGATGCTCTCGTAGTCGAGCAGGGTCCCCTCCACCTCCCCGGCGGTGAGGATCGGCACCGAGGAGCCGCCCGGGATCACGGCCTTGAGGGTCCGGCCCGGGCGCATCCCGCCGGCGAGGTCGAAGATGAGGTCCTTCATCGGGAACCCCATCGTGAGCTCGTAGTTGCCCGGGCGCTGCACGTGCCCGCAGACGGAGAAGAGCTTGGTCCCGGTGCTCTTCGGGCTGCCGAGGCAGAGGCCCTTGTACCAGTCGGCGCCGCGCAGCACGATGTGCGGGACCGCCGCCAGCGTCTCCACGTTGTTCACCGTGGTCGGCATGCCGAAGGCGCCCGCCTGCGCCGGGAAGGGCGGCTTGATGCGCGGGTTCCCGCGCTTGCCCTCGAGGGCGTTGAGCAGGGCCGTCTCCTCGCCGCAGATGTACGCGCCCGCCCCGCGGTGCACGACGATGTCCACCGAGGTCTGGCTGCCGAAGATGTTCCGGCCGACGGCGTTGTTCGCGTACGCCTCCTCGAGCGCCCGGCCGAGGATCGGGAAGAGCTCGGTGAACTCGCCGCGCACGAAGATGTAGACCCGCTCGGCGCCGATCGCGAAGGCCTCGATGAGGCACCCCTCGATCAGCTGGTGCGGGGTCCACCGCATGATCTCGCGGTCCTTGAAGGTCCCGGGCTCCGACTCGTCGGCGTTGCACACGAGGTAGTGCGGCTTCCCGTCGTCCTTCGGCATGAACGACCACTTGAGGCCGGTCGGGAAGCCCGCGCCGCCGCGGCCACGGAGCCCCGACGCCTTGACCAGCTCGATCAGCGCGTCGCGGCCCATGCCGAGGGCCTGCCGGATCGCCTGGTAGCCGCCGCGCTGGACCCAGCCGTCGAAGGTGCGCGCGCCCGGGTCCCCGAAGTGCTTCGAGAGCACGACGGTCTCGCGGGGGTGGCTCGGATGCGGGTAGCCCATGTCAGCGCCTCACTGGTACCGGGCGAGGATGCCCGGCACGCGCTCGGGCGTCACGCTCTCGATGAAGTCCTCGTCGATGATGACCGGCGTCGCGAAGCCACAGGCGCCGAGGCACTCGACCTCGACCACGGTGAAGCGGCCGTCGGGGCTCGTGGCCCCGAGCTCGCCGCACCCCGTCTCCCGGAGGATCGCCTGCAGCGTCTCCTCCGCGCCGCAGAGCCCGCAGGGGGACGTCGTGCACACCTGCACGAAGTGCCGGCCGACGGGGTGGGTATGGTACATCGTGTAGAACGTCAGCACGCCCTTCACGTACGCCGGCGTGAGCCCCAGCACCTCCGCCACCTCGGCGATGGCGGGCTCGGACACCCAGCCCCGCGCCTCCTGCACCATCCAGAGCGCCGGGAGGAGGAGCGCCTGCCTCGTGGGGTAGTTCGCGCCCAGGGCGTCGAGCCGGGCCCGGAGCGCGCCGGTGAAGACCGGATCGTGCTCGGCGGGGGCGCCGTGCCCCGCGGCGGCGGAGTGGCTCATCGGTCCACCTCTCCCATGACGATGTCCACGCTCGCGTTGATCGCGATCACGTCGGACAGCAGGGCGCCCTCGCAGAGCCGCGGGAGCGCCGCCAGGTTGATGAACGACGGCGGCCGGATGCGCCAGCGCACCGGCTTCGCGGTGCCGTCGGAGACGAAGTAGTAGCCCAGCTCGCCCTTGGGGTTCTCCACCCCCAGGTAGCCCTCCCCCGCCGGCGGCTTCACGCCTTCCATGACCTGCTTGAAGTGGAAGATCATCGCCTCCATGTCGCTCATCGCGCGCGACTTGGGCGGCAGGATGACCCGCGGGTCGTCCACGTTGAGCGGCGCGCCGCGCAGGCGCTTCAGCCGCTCGAGCGCCTGCTCGAGGATCCGGTTCGACTGCCGCATCTCCTCGAGGCGCACGAGGTAGCGGTCGTAGATGTCCCCGTGCTGGCCCACCGGCACGTCGAAGTCGTAGGTGTCGTAGCCGAGGTAGGGGCGGTCCTTGCGGACGTCGTAGTCCACGCCGCTCGCCCGCAGCATCGGGCCCGAGAGCGAGTAGTTGATCGCCTCGTCGGCGGGGATCGCGCCGACGCCCTGCGTGCGGCCGCACCAGATGGCGTTCCGGGTGAACATCGCGTCCACCTCGTCGAGCGTCCGCGGGAAGCTGCGGCAGAAGGCGGCGAGCCCCTCCTCCCAGCCGTCGGGGACGTCGGCGAGCATCCCCCCGATCCGCGTGAGGCTCGTCGTGAGCCGCGCCCCGGTCCACGCCTCCTGCAGGTTGTAGATCCGCTCGCGCTCCTGGAACGACCAGAGGAACGGCGTGAAGGCGCCGAGGTCGATGCCGGTCGTCCCCATCCAGACGAGGTGCGCGATGATCCGGCTCATCTCGCATGCGATGACGCGCAGCACCTGGCAGCGCTCGGTCACCTCGAGCCCGAGGAGCTTCTCCGCCGCGAGCGCGAGGCAGACGTTGTTCGCCATCGGCGCCAGGTAGTCGGTGCGGTCGGTGAGCGGGACGATCTGGTTGTAGTGCCGGTACTCGCCCAGCTTCTCGAAGCCCGAGTGCAGGTAGCCGACGTGCGGGATGCAGCGGCGCACCACCTCGCCGTCGAGCTCGAGCACGAGCCGGAGCACGCCGTGCGTCGCCGGGTGCTGCGGCCCGATGTTGATGAGCATGTGCTCGGCGCCGAAGGCCTCGTCGTACGTCCCCGGCACTTCGAACTCCCCCGTGTCGCGGAGCGGCATCCCGAGCGGCAGGCGCACCGGCCGCCCCTCGGCGTCCACCCCGGTCGTGCCGAGCGCCACCTCCACCGTGCGCAGGCTCACCGGGGGCCTCCCCGCTCGCCGCGCTTCAGCCGCTCGCGCATGTCGCGCGGCAGGTTGTGGTACGCCTCGGCGATCGAGAGCTCCTCGAGGCTGTAGTGGGCCTCGGGATTGGCCGCCAGCGCCTGGCGGGTCTGCTCCGACCGGCTGAAGCGCCCGCGCAGGGGGAAGTCCTTCCGGAGGGGATGACCCTCCGCGTAGGTCTCCCACATCAGGATGCGCCGCAGGTCGGGGTGCCCGGCGAAGACGATGCCGAACATGTCGTACGCCTCGCGCTCGAGCCAGTCCGCGCCGCGCCAGAGGTCCCAGCAGGTGGGCACCTCGAGCGGCCCGCGCGGGTCGAGTTCCACCTTCACGCGCAGGTCGGCCCGCCGCCGGAGCGCGCGCAGCTGCCAGACCACCTCGAGCGGGCGCTCGGGATCCCGGTACTCGACGGCCGTGACGTCGGTGAGGTAGTCGAACTGCTGCCCCGGCGTCTCCTTGAGCCAGCGGAGCACGTCGTGCACCCGCTCGCGCGCGACGACCACGATCGTGTCGCCGTTCGAGACCTGGACGCGCCGGACCACGTCGCCGAACGCCTCGCGGAGCGCGGCGGCCGAGGGCGACGGGAGCGTCGGCGCCTGGCGGGACGGCGGCGTGAACTGGAGCGCCACGGCGGGCGCCGTCACGCCGACCTCGTCTGGTGCACCGAGTTGCCGAAGGGCTCGGAGAGCTCGTCCACCCGCTCCGCGCGCAGGAAGAGCCCGTCGGGCCCGACCGCCCGTTCCTCCCGGAGGCCCGGGTCGGTGAAGGTCTCGCCCTTGATCTTCTTCTGCAGGAGCATGATCCCGTACATGAGGCCCTCGGGCCGCGGCGGGCAGCCGGGGACGTAGACGTCCACCGGCACGATCGTGTCGATCCCCTGCACCATCGCGTAGTTGTCGAAGATCCCGCCCGACGACGCGCACGCCCCCATCGAGATGACCCACTTGGGCTGCGGCATCTGGTCGTAGATGCGCCGGATCACCGGGGCGAGCTTGAACGGGAGCCGCCCGGCGCAGATCAGCACGTCCGCCTGCCGGGGCGAGAAGCTCATGCGCTCCATGCCGAAGCGCGAGAGGTCGAACCGGCTCGCGGCCGTGGCCATGAACTCGATGGCGCAGCAGGCGGTGCCGAACGGCATCGGCCAGAGCGAGTTGGCCCGGGCCCAGTTGGTGAGGAAGTCGAGACGGGTGGTGACCCAGTTGGGGGACAGCGACGAGACCTGCGCGGCGTCGTCCGCCGGCCCGCCCCCGGGCGGCACGGGACTCACTCCCATTGCAGGGCTCCGCGCTTCCAGATGTAGACGTAGCCCACCGCGAGGATCACGATGAACAGGAACATCTCCACCATCAGCAGGCCCGCGAGCCCGCCAAGTCCCCGGAACGCGACCGCCCACGGGATCATGAACACCGTCTCGATGTCGAAGACGATGAAGAGCATGGCCACGAGGTAGAAGCGCACGGAGAAGCGCTGCCGGGCGTCGCCGAGGGTCGGCATCCCGGACTCGTACGGCTGCGCTTTGGCGGGATTGCGGCGGTAGGTGGAAAAGACGTGCGAAACGCCCAGGATCAGGATCGCGTTGGCGACCACGAACGCGATCAGGAGGAGGATCGGTACGTAGGGCGTTAGCATGAGTTTACGGGTTTCGTGAAACTATTCACTTGACGGTGTGAAGCTAGCTAGACAGTCGCCGCGGGGCAACCCGAATCGGCCCGCCGGAACCGGCGCCGAGGGCGCCTCGCGGGACGGGCGTCCCCGCATATATTCGGTCGCCGCGCGCGGGCCCAGCGCGCCCCCCCACTCCACGAGCCGGAGCCCCGACCCGATGTCCATCAAGTCCGACCGCTGGATCCGCCGCCAGGCGCTGGAACACGGGATGATCGAGCCGTTCGTCGAGCGGCAGGTGCGGGAGGTGGACGCGCAGGGACGGCGGGTGATCTCCTACGGCGTCTCCTCCTACGGCTACGACATGCGGGTCGCCAGCGAGTTCAAGATCTTCACCAACGCCCTCTCGGCGATCGTGGACCCGAAGGAGTTCGACTCGCGCAGCTTCGTCGAGTTCGAGGGCGACGTCTGCATCGTGCCGCCCAACAGCTTCGCCCTCGCGCGCTCGGTCGAGTACTTCCGCATCCCGCGGAACGTCCTCACCATCTGCGTCGGGAAGTCCACCTACGCCCGCTGCGGGATCATCACGAACGTGACCCCGTTCGAGCCGGAGTGGGAGGGCCACGTCACCCTCGAGATCAGCAACACCACGCCGCTGCCGGCGCGGGTGTACGCGAACGAGGGGATCTGCCAGGTGCTCTTCTTCGAGGCCGACGCCGACGACGTCTGCGAGACGAGCTACAAGGACAAGGCCGGCAAGTACCAGGCACAGCGCGGCGTGACCCTGCCCCGGCTCTGAGGGGCTGCGTCCGCCGCATCGCGGGGGCGTCCGGCACCGGGGCCGGGCGCCCCCGCGCGCATCAGGCCCCCTCGAGCGCCTTGCGCGCGTCGTCGAGCGCGCGCCGGGCCGCCTCGAACGCGGCCCGCAGTCCCGCCACCTCGGCGCGCGCCCGCGCCAGGTCCCCGTCCTGCACCGCCTCGGTCACCCCCGGCAGCGGCACGTTGGCATAGCCGTCGTTCCGGTCGGAAGCGAAGAGCCGGTTCTGCATCCAGGGGCGGCCCGGAAGGCCGCCCGGCCGCAGCATCGCGCGCTCCACGTACCGTAACGCGCCGTTGACACCGGCGAGGCGGGCGGGAGGCACCGGCCCAACCGCGAGTGCCCGGTCACGGGCGGCCGCGAACCGGGCGCCCGCCGACGAGACCTCCCGGGCGGCGTGCGCGAGACCCTTGAAGTCCAGGCTGTCCGCGGCCGGCCCAGCCGCCTTCCGGACCTGCTCCACCAGCGCCTCGAGGCGGCTGCCCCACGCGGCGTGGTCGAACGGGACCACGTCGGCGTTGGCCAGGCGGGCGAGCGCGAGGGCGACGAGCGTCGCGGAGGCGCGGTGGCTCAGGTAGCCGGGATCCCCGAAGCGCTCGACGAAGGCCGGCGTGTCGTAGCTCGAGTGGTAGATCCCCTGCGGGCCACCGAAGCCGAAGTCGAAGGCGGGGATGGCGAGGTGGTTGTAGAAGCCGGCGAAGTCGCTGCCCCCGCCGAGGTCGCCGAGCGACGGCTCCGAGTCCTTCGGGGCAGCCCGGCGGCGCCAGGCGGCGTAGACGCTGCCGGTGTCGCCCGGCTGGGGCACGAGCGCCGCCACCGCGCGGACGAGCGCGGCGAGCGACGCCGTGCCCCCCGCGCCGAAGCGGCGTCCGTGCGCGACCATGTCCTGGTTCAGGTAGGCGACCAGCCCCGCCGAGAGCCGCCGGGCCTCGCGCTCGACCCATTCCGTCGAGCCGACGAGCCCCCACTCCTCGCCATCCCACGTCGCGAACACGAGCGTCCGGCGCGGGCGGACGCCGCGACGCGCCGCCTCGCCCCACGCCCGTGCCGCCTCGAGGACGCTCGTCGTGCCGCTCCCGTTGTCCGCGGCGCCGGGCCCCCACGAGTCCCGGTGCGCACCGACCATGACCACCTCGTCCGGGAAGTCGGTGCCCCGCAGGGTCCCGAAGGTATTGATGACCCGGTGCCGCGCGCGCGGACCGCGCTCCACCCAAACGGCGACCCGCACGGGCGTCGGCCCCGGCCCCGTGTGATAGCGGAACGGCAGCCCGCCCTGCCACGCCTGCGGGATCTCGCCCTGCCGGAGCGTCGCCAGCAGCCGGGCCGCGTTGCCGTAGCCCAGCGGCACCACCGGGATCCGCGGGATCGCCATCGCCGCCTCCTCGAGGCTCGGCGCGCCCGGCTCCGACGGTCCGTCGGGCGTCGCCGGATCCCCCTCGGCGGTGAAGACGGACCCGCGCTGCACCGCCTCGGGGCTCCGCATCGGGCCGTCGGGGAGGACGTCGCCGCGCGTGAATCCGTCGTCGGCCGGGTCCGAGTAGAGGAGGAGCGCCGCCGCGCCCCGCCATCCCGCCTCCCGGGCCTTGATGCCGCGGAACCCCCGCCCGTAGCGCGCGATGACGACCTTCCCCTGCACGCTGACGCCGAGGGAGTCGAGGAGGCGGTAGTCGTCGGCGAGGCCGTAGTTCGCGTACACGAGCGGCGCCGTGACGTCGCCCGCGCCCGAGCTGCCGTTCATCGCGGGCCACGCGCTCGACCGGCTCCACGGATCGTCCGCGAGCGGGGGCTCGTCGAGGACGAGGCGCAGGGGCCCGCCCTCCGCCGCCGGACGTTCGAGCACGACCAGCGCGGAATCCTGCTGCGGCAGGAAGACCTCGAACGTGGCGCGCGAGGTGTCGAGGCCGAAGCGGGCCATCTCGCGGAGCACGTGGTCGGCGGCGGCGGCGCTCCCCGGCGTTCCGGCCACTCGCGCCCATCCCGACAGCGTCCGGACCTGCCGCCGGGCCTCGGCGGTGTCCGGCACCGCGGCGAGGATCGCCTCGAGCCGCCCCTCCATCTCCGCGGCCGCCGCACCGAAGCCGGGCAGCGCCGCGGCACGCTGCGCCGCGAGCGGCGAGGCGACCAGCACGGACAGCAGAAGGAGCACGGGACGGACGACATGCACGGGCTGGAACCGCACGCGGGACCTCGGCGTAGGGGAAGGCAGCAGCGCCCGGGGCCCGGGCCCCCGACGTGAAGACACCTAAATTACCCGGTCGTCCGCCCTCGTTGAGTGCCCCTCCGGAGGAATGCCGCGTGATCCGCTCGTTCGTGTCGCTCGCCGCCCTGGCCCTCGCCGCGCCGCTCGTCGCGCAGCAGCCGACCCGGCCCGTCCCGCCGCCGGTGGCGGACACCTCGCCCTTCCGGCGGCTCGAGCTGCCGACGCCCACCACCATCCGGACGGGCAGCGGGGCGCCCGGGCGCGACTACTGGCAGCAGCGCGTGGACTACGTGATCCGGGCGACGCTCGACACCGCGGCGAACGTCGTCTCGGGCGAGGAGCGGATCACCTACGTCAACAACTCGCCCGACACGCTGCGCTACCTCTGGCTCCAGCTCGACCAGAACCTGTTCAACAGCCGGAGCCGCGGCGCCTTCATCTTCGACCAGTCGAGCCGCTTCGGGACCCGCGGCGCCGAGGGGGGCTACACGATCGAGCGGGTGAGCGAGCCCGCCGAGCCGGCGGCGAAGGGGCGGAAGGCCTCCCCGCCCGACCCGCTGCCGTACCTCGTCAACGGCACGATGATGCGGGTCACGCTCCCCACGCCCCTGCCGCCGCGCGGCCGGTACGCCTTCGAGGTCGCCTGGCGGTTCCCCTTCGGGCCCAACGCGAACCGGATGGGCATCGAGCGAGTGGACGACGGGACCGTGTACGAGGTGGCGCAGTGGTACCCGCGGCTCGCGGTCTACGACGACGTGCGGGGCTGGAACACCGAGCAGTACTACGGGCAGGGCGAGTTCTACCTCGAGTACGGGAGCTTCGACGTCCGGCTCACCGTGCCGGCCAACATGCTGGTGGGCGCCACGGGGACGCTGCGGAACCCGGAGGCGGTGCTCACGGCGGCGCAGCGCGAGCGGCTCGCCCTCGCGCGGCGGAGCGACACGACGATCGCGATCCGGAGCGTCGCGGAGGTGGCCGACCCCGCCTCGCGCCCCGCGTCGCGCACGGGCACGCTGACCTGGCACTTCACCGCCGACAGCGTGCGCGACTTCGCGTGGGCCGCGGCGCGCCACTTCGCCTGGAACGCCGTCGGGGTGAACGGGGGGCGCACCGTCGCCATGAGCTTCTACCCGCCCTCGGCCGACTCGATCTGGAGCCAGGCGAGCGCCTACGCGAAGTTCGCGATCGAGTACTACTCGACGGAGTGGCTCCCCTACCCCTACCCCTACGCGGTGAACGTCAACGGCGTCGAGGGGGGGATGGAGTACCCCGGGATCGTCTTCTGCGCGAACCGCACGAGTCCGGTGGGCCTCTTCAGCGTGACCGACCACGAGTTCGGCCACACCTGGTTCCCGATGGTCGTCGGCAGCAACGAGCGCCGCTACGCCTGGATGGACGAGGGCTTCAACACGTTCATCAACCACTACAGCCAGCAGCGGAAGTTCCCCGAGCTCGTCCAGCGCCGCGGCAGCCCCGGGTCGTACGTCCCGTTCGCGCGCTCGGGCGTCGAGCAGCCGGCCATGACCCCGGCGGACCGCGTGAACCCGTTCACGCTGGGCCAGGTCGCGTACAACAAGCCGGCCGTCGGCCTGATCCTGCTGCGGGAGCGCATCCTGGGCGCCGAGCGCTTCGATGCCGCCTTCCGCGAGTACATCCGGCGGTGGGCCTGGAAGCACCCCACGCCGGCGGACTTCTTCCGGACCATCGAGGACGCCGCGGGCGAGGACCTGAGCTGGTTCTGGCGCTCGTGGTTCTACACCACCGAGACGCTGGACCAGGCGGTGGACTCGGTCGTGGCGGGCACGATGGGGGGCCAGCCGGTGTCGCGGATCTACCTCCGCAGTGCGGGCCCGATGGTGATGCCGGTGGACCTCGAGCTGCGCTACGCGGACGGCGGGACCGACTCGACGTCGCTGCCGGTCGAGGTGTGGTTCGGCGGGAGCCGGTACACGTACGTCGTGCCCGGCACGCGCCGGCTCGCGGGCGTCACGGTGGACCCCAGGCAGGCCTGGCCGGACGTGGACCGGAGCAACAACGCCTGGTCGGCGGCGCCGTGAGCGCGTGAGGATGCGCCCCGGGGCGGCCGCGTGCCGCCCCGGGATCCGGCCGGTCAGTTCGTGGCGGCGGTGACGTCGAAGATGCGGAGCGCGGGGTCGGGCGGGTTCTTCGCGGCGAAGACGAAGCGCCGGCCGCCGATCCGCGCGAAGGTGCCGGTGTGGAGGCCGCGGTCCACGAGCGCCTGGCCCGCGGCGGCGGGGCGCTGCGGGTCGAGCAGGCGGTAGAGGTAGAGCCCGCCGCCGGGGCCGTTCTCCGCCGTGAGCAGGAGGGTGCCGCCGTCATCGGTCACCTCGACGTCGCTCACGGTGGCGATGCCGGGGAGCACCAGCGAGTCCACCAGGGTCGGGGCGCCCTGCGCGTCGAGGTGCCAGACCTTGAGCGCGTTGCCGAGGACGCCGCTCCGCGGGAGCGACCCCCACGTGCCGGTGTACGCCCAGTCGCCCGAGAGCCACAGGTCCGACGTGTAGCGCTCCGGCACGTTGTTGCCGCCGCCGCGCGTGGCCAGCTGGCCCGCCGCCGGCGCGAGCTGCCAGAGCCCGCTCAGCATGTCGCTCGCGTAGAGTGACCCGCGATGCAGCATCACGCCCCACGTGTAGGTGTTGCCGGTCCCGCCCGGCTGCACGACCCCCAGGAGCCGGGGGGTGAGGTCGCCCGCGAGGGTCCCGCGCACGTCGAGCGCGACCACGCCCCCGTTGTAGTACGCGGCATAGAGGACGCCCGCGGCCTCGTCCACCCAGAAGTTGTGGGTCCCGGCCCCCGGGAAGCCGAACCACGCGACGGTGACCGGATGCGCGAGGTCGCTCACGTCCACGACGAAGATGTCGCCGGCCGAGGAGCTGCCGATCCGGGCCGGCAGCTCCTGGCCCAGGAAGACGTAACGCGTCGCGCCGGTGCCGGCGTCGTGGTACCACCAGGCGTTGTGGATGTTGCCCGCCTGTCCGCCGGGCCGGGTCGGGACGATGCGGCTCACCTCGACCGGCCGGCTCGGGCTCCCGCCCTTCACGCCGTTCCCGACGTCGTAGATCACGAGCCCCGTGTTCCAGGCGCACACGAAGGCGAGCCCGTCGCGGACGAACTGGTCGTGGATGCCGTAATCGGGCGGGATCGGGAGGGCGGCGACCGGCACGATCGAACCGGGGGCCAGCGCGAAGGCCGCGACGTCCACGGACGCCTCGGCCACCTCGGCGCGCAGGACGACGCTGCCGGGCGCCGCGAGCGTGACGTCCGCCCGGGCGAGCCCGTCAGCGTCGGTCGCGGCGGCCCGAGGCGCGAGCGTCGCGCCCCCGCTCACCACGCGCCACGCCACGGTCACGCCCGCGCGGGGACGGCCCGCCCCGTCGCGCAGCGCGACGGTCACCGCCACGGGAAGGGTGGTGCCGGCTGGTGCCGACTGGTCAGCGCCCCCCGCGACGGCGAGCGTCGCCGGCGGCGGCGGCGCGACGCTGCCCGTGCCTCCCCCGCCGCACGCCGCGACGGCGAATGCCGTGGTGGCGGCGAGGCCCGCGCGGCACCAGCGCACGGCGCGCCCCGGATCAGGGGACGCCGCCGCCACCACCGCCGCCGCCACCACCACCCGTGTTCGGGAGCGCGGTGAACGTGAAGGTCACCGGCGAATTCACCGCGGAACGCACATATGCCTTGACGCTCTGGACACCGGTGCCCGGACCGAGTTGGTACGAGACGGACGCCGCGCCGAGGTCGTCGGTCGTGGAGGTGCTGTCACTGAGCTGGCCACCCGCGGACACCGCGACCCATTCCACCTTCGCCGCCTTGACGGGCTCATCGGCCGCGTTGAGCACGCGCACGACGAGCGGCTGCTCGAGCAACGAGCCGGCGAGCGAGGTCTGCGCGTCCCCGCTGAGCCGCACGATCTTCGCGGGCACCGTCGGGTCCGGATCGCCGGCGCTGTAGCACGCCCCCAGGACCCCGGCCGCCAGCGCGAGTGCCACCAACCTGCGCCTCATGGTCCTACCTCCTGCCTTGGGTGATGATGGCGATGCACGCCTTCCGCCGCATCGTGTGCATCGAGGACGCCGTAGCGTCCCATGCGCGTCATCGGGCCGCCGAGGTCGAGTCGCGCACCGAGCGACAGCGTGCGCACCGCGGTCCGGCGGTAGAAGCTCACGGGGTCGAAGAGCCCCGGCTGCGCCTGGCCGACCCGGCCGAGCGTCACCTCGATGAACGGCTCGCCGCCCAGCGGGCCGCGCCGGGCCCGGAGGGACAGCGCCACGGTGTGCAGGACCCACCGGGTCTGTCCGAGCACGTTGTCGTCGAGGTGCGGCCGCACGGAGCGGAACGGGTCGCCGAAGAGCCGCTCCTCCTCCGGACGCTCGGTGCGCTCGCCCCGCCAGGCGAGGCGCGCGCTCCGGCGCGTCAGGGCCAGCTCCGCGAGCACCGACGGGTAGCGGAAGGCGCCGCCCGCCTCGGTGCTCCGGGCCCACTCGGCGAAGGCGTACGCGCCGAGGCCCGCCACCTGCCCCTCCCAGCGGCCCGAGACGCTCCACTTGAACATATCCCGCCCGGCGCCCGGGCGATGCTCCGGCGACCGCACCCGTGCGTGCGACACCTGGAGCTCGAGCCCGGCCCGCGGCGAGGCCGTCAGGCGGCCCGCCCACGAGTCGCCGAAGCGGCGGAGGTTCGGCCACTCGCCGGGACGCTCGGGCTCGTCGCCGTTGAAGGCCGACGCCTCCGCCACCACCGCGCCGAACCGCACCGCGCCCGCCACCTGTGCGCGCTCGAGCAGCTGCGCCCAGTGGTGGTTCACCGGGTAGCGCAGGAAGGGGCGCACCATCGGGTCGGGCGAGCCGAACGGCACGAAGCCCTTCCCCAGCGCGAGGCTCGCCTCCGGTCCGCGCGCCCCGGCCGGCCGCGCCGCCGCCCAGAGCATGAGTTCGTGGGCGTACGTGTGCGGGTGCCGCCGGTCGATGAATCCCTCGCCCCAGGCCCCCGGGGTGAGCTCGCCCCCGGGGATCGTCAGCCCCTCGAGGTCGAGCGTCGCGCGCCAGCGCAGGAAGGCCGCGCGCCCGTCGAGCATGGCGACCGGCTGGGTGAGCCGCACTTCGGCGCGATCCCCGCCGCCGGGCATCGGCCCCGCCCACGAGAGGGCGGGCACCACCCGTCCCATCAGGTGCAGGCGTGGCCCCTCCTGGGCCCGGGCGCCCGATGCCGCGGCGACGGCGAGCGCGAGGCCGGCCGCGAGGTGCCGGCCGGTGAGCGGGATGGAAGGTGGCACGCGTTGGGGAGACGACGGCCCGGGATGAAATGACACCGGGGCGCCGCTGGGCGCCCCGGCGGGGGTCAGATCGCGGCGTCCGCCGCCTGCTCGTCCGGCCGGTGCCGGATCGTGCCCCACAGGTAGTCCCAGTTCATCTTCGTGATGTTGTCCATCGAGATGCCCTTCGGGCACGCCTCCTGGCACTCGCCGAACAGCGTGCAGCCGCCGAAGCCCTCGAGGTCCATCTGGTGCACCATCGACAGGGCGCGCCGGTGCCGCTCCGTCTGGCCCTGCGGCAGGTGCGCGAGGTGCGCGACCTTCGCCGACGTGAAGAGCGACGCCGAGCCGTTCGGGCAGGCGGCCACGCAGGCGCCGCAGCCGATGCACGCCGCGGCGTCCATGGCGAGGTCGGCGTCGTGCTTCGGGACGAGGATCGCGTTGCCGTCGGGCGCGGAGCCCGTGGGCGCGCTGACGTACCCGCCCGCCTCGATGATGCGGTCGAAGGCGGCGCGGTCCACGACCAGGTCCCGCACCACCGGGAACGCGGCGGCGCGCCACGGCTCCACCGTGATCACGTCGCCGTCCTTGAAGCTCCGCATGTGCAGCTGGCACGTCGTGGTGAGCTTGAGGGGGCCGTGCGCGGCGCCGTTGATCACCATCCCGCACGAGCCGCAGATCCCCTCGCGGCAGTCGTGGTCGAAGGCGATGGGGCGCTCCCCCCGGGCCATGAGGCGCTCGTTCACGACGTCGAGCATCTCGAGGAACGACATGTCGGGGCTCACCCCCGGCACGTCGTAGTCCACCAGCTGCCCCGGCTGTCCCGGCCCCGCCTGGCGCCAGGCGCGGAGCGTGATGTGCATCGTGCGCGCGTTGCCCGATCCGGCCATCAGTGCCTCACTTGTAGCTGCGGGTCTGCAGCTGGACGTACTCGAACTTGAGCGGTTCCTGGTGGAGCGCCTGCGGGGTGCCCTCGCCCGTCCACTCCCACGCGGCGACGTAGGCGTACCGCTCGTCGTCCCGCTTCGCCTCGCCGTCGGGCGTCTGGTGCTCGGTGCGGAAGTGCCCGCCGCAGGACTCCTCGCGGTGGAGCGCATCCCGGCACATGAGCTCCGCGAGCTCGAAGAAGTCGGCCACCCGCCCCGCCTTCTCGAGCGCCTGGTTGAGCTCGGCGTCGCTCCCCGGCACGTTGACCGTGGCCCAGAACTCCTCGCGGAGCGCCGGGATGCGCTGGAGCGCGTCGCGGAGGCCGGCGGCGTCGCGGGCCATGCCGCACCGGTCCCACATGATCTTCCCCAGCTCGCGGTGGAACGAGTCGGCGGTGCGCTTGCCCGTCCCGGCCAGCAGGCGCTTCACCCGGCCGCGGACCTCCTCCTCCACCCGCGCGAACTCGGGGTGGTCGGTGCCCACCGGGGCGGGCTTCGCCGTCGCGAGGTAGTCGCCGATCGTGACCGGGATGATGAAGTACCCGTCGGCCAGCCCCTGCATCAGCGCGCTCGCACCGAGGCGGTTCGCGCCGTGGTCGGAGAAGTTGGCCTCGCCGAGCACGTGCAGGCCCGGGATCGTGCTCATCAGGTGGTAATCGACCCAGAGTCCGCCCATCGTGTAGTGGACGGCGGGGTAGATGCGCATCGGCACGCTGTACGGGTCCTCCCCCGTGATGCGCTGGTACATCTCGAAGAGGTTGCCGTAGCGCTCGGCGATCATGTCCCGGCCGAGGCGCTTGATGGCGTCGCCGAAGTCCAGGTACACGCCGAGGCCGCCCGGGCCCACGCCGCGGCCCTCGTCGCAGACTTCCTTCGCGTTGCGCGACGCGATGTCGCGCGGCACGAGGTTGCCGAAGCTCGGGTACTTCCGCTCGAGGTAATAGTCGCGGTCCCCCTCGGCGATTTCGCCCGGGCGCTTGCCCGTGTCTTCCTTCCGCTTCGGCACCCAGACGCGGCCATCGTTGCGGAGGGACTCGCTCATCAGGGTGAGCTTCGACTGATAGTCGCCGCTCACCGGGATGCAGGTCGGGTGGATCTGCGTGTAGCAGGGGTTCGCGAACAGGGCGCCGCGGCGGTGAGCGCGCCAGATCGCGGTCGCGTTGCAGCCCTTCGCGTTCGGGGAGAGGTAGAAGACGTTGCCATAGCCGCCGGTGGCGAGCACGACCGCGTCGCCGAGGAAGGACTCGATCGCGCCCGTCTCCATGTTGCGCGTCACGATGCCGCGCGCCTGGCCGCCGACCACGATCAGGTCGAGCATCTCGTGGCGCGGGTACATCGTGACCCCGCCCCTGGCGACCTCCTTCTCCAGCGCCTGGTATGCCCCGAGCAGCAGCTGTTGACCGGTCTGGCCTCGTGCATAGAACGTTCGCGCCACCTGCACGCCGCCGAACGATCGATTCGCAAGGAGACCTCCGTATTCACGCGCGAACGGCACGCCCT
>JBAIWX010000102.1:0-13976 GCA_037916975.1 Gemmatimonadales bacterium | reverse complement strand
GAGACCTGGCTGGCGACCTACAATACGGAGCGCCCCCATGACAGCCTCGGTGGGGTGCCGCCCCTCACCTTCTTGCCGAGGCCACACGCGCCGCCGCAGTCCAGCTATGCGCTGTCTGCTTGACGGGGAAGCTTACGCCCGCTCGCGAACTTTCCACCGGCGCGGATCCGATAATCCGAGTGACGGGCGCCCAGCGCCGCGTCCGATCTGACACGCGATCGCGCCGGGGGCAGCAGGGCTGTCTCTACCCTTAGGGAAACAGTTCGGTCCAGCGAACCGTGGCTCCGCGGACCGCCCTGAGGTCCGAGGCGGTTCGGCCGAGATAGCTGAGATCCAGGGACAGTGCTACCTGTCCGTCGCGCGAGAAATAGAAGCGCCCCCCGAACGCCTGATCGCCCTCACTGGATGCGTTCGGGTAGGGCGGTCCCTCGAAGTACACGTCGAAGTACGACTCGTCCGGTGAAATCCGGATGTACGTGCGCCTCGGGATTCGAGCTACGAAGGTGTGCACATCCTCCGCTGTTGGCCACACCCTGATTCCGACAAACGACCCGGCATCGTTGAGAATTCGGTCGTAAAAGGCCGTAACTGCGCCGGCGTCTGGATCACTCCGAAACTGGACACCCTGCACGCCGAGATCGTCGCCTGGCTCTGTCGGCGAAATGGCCAGCAGAAGCTGTGGCTGGAGCGCCAGAACGAGCCAAGTTTCAGAAGGTTCCGTCATGAAATTAGCCAAGAGTGTCTGATGTCGGGGCTCATTCGAGGGCCTTGAGCGCACGCTCGATGAGCTCAAGCCTCTTTGCCTGGACACCAGTCTTGTCCGCCCCCCGCGCAATCGCACGTTGTGCGACCTTCGCGTATTTTTCAAGCGTTTCGCGTCCCAGGCCTTCAGGCAGTTTGAAATCTCCCAAGCGTCGTTCGGCGCCCCGGACTCCTTGGCCGAAGAACTCGCGCAGTAGCGACCGCTCGCCTGTACTGAGGGCTATGGATCCTGCGCTCTCGCCCCCGGCGGCGGTTCCACCAGAGAGATTCAGTGTCGTGAGGCTGTTCCCGGCCAGAACATCTGCACCCGCGGCGACGACAAGCGGGGCGAGTTGGAACGCGAGGCCAACTGTGACGGCTGTTTGAAGTCCCTGGACCCGGCCAGCAACTTGGTTGATCAGGTCTTGGCCCGTACAGGGCGTCGTATAATCCTTCGGAGGGCAGAGACCGAATGGATCGGTAAAGGCTATCGGGTTGTTGCCCGCATAGGCGTACAGGTTGACCCCGCCGGCGAGCCCGATGGGATCCTGGGTGAGGAAGCTCCCTTCCGCGCGCGCGACCCCCTCACCCCCAGCCGCACCAGTTGGCACCTCACGCACGAGTCCGCGGCGGACGGCACCCCCTGCGCAGGCCGTGACGTCGCGGCGCTCGGCGTCATCGGGAAGCTCGTACCTGCCCACGAGCCGGCGCGACCCGGCGCTCGACGCGCCGAAGCGCGCTCCGGCTCCGTCCCGGACGCCGGGTGGGGTCGGCCCACCGCGCAGGCGCGCGCCCGCTGCGGCTGGAACCCTTGCACGATATGATGAGTGAAGCCTTCGATGCGGGCAATATCCGCCAACGGCGCCCTGGAAGGCAGGGCTGATCGCGAGCCCGGAGGGTGGCGGGTGACCGCGCCGGCTCAGCCGGTCACGTCACCTGCGCGCTCGGCGCCGTGCCACGGGATCCACGCGCCCCCGTCAGGGCGCGAGCCCCCACTCCTCCTCGAACCGCGCCGCGAGCCCCGTCGCGCCGAGGCGCTCGAACCCTGCCAGCGCCTCCGCCCGCCGCAGCTCCGCCTGCGCCGCCTGGCCCAGGCGCCGGCACGCGAGCGCCGCCACCGCCGCGCACTCCGCGGCGAGGAGCGCGCTCCCCTGTCGCGCCGCGGCCTCGCGCGCCACCTCCGCCTCACGTGCCGCCCGCGCCGCGTCGCCCTGGCGGAGCGCGAGCAGCGCCACGAGCCGCTGCACCTCGACCTCGCCCAGCTCGTCCCCCGCGTCGCGCGCCATCGTCCCCGCGCGCGCGAGCTCGCCCGTCGCCACGTCGAACGCCTGCCGCTCGAGCGCCAGCTCCGCGCGCCCGCTCACCGCGAGCGCCAGGAGCCCCGCCTCCCGCACCGCCTCCGCGTGCCGGAGCGCCTGCTCCGTCGCCGCCTCCGCGTCGTCCAGCTCGCCCAGCTGCCGGAAGCAGAGCCCGAGGTTGTGGTAGGTCTCCGCGGCGCCGCGGCGGTCGCCCAGGCGCTGGTAGTCGAGGAGCGCCGCCCGGTAGAGGCTGAGCGCCAGGTCGGGCCGGCCGCGGAGGTGCGCCACCGACGCGAGGTTGTTCGAGGCGCGCGCCGCCATCAGCGTGTCGCCCAGGTCGCGCGCGATCCGGAGCGCGTCGCCGAAGGCGGCCTCCGCGTCGCCCAGCCGCCCCTGCTCGAACGCGATCGCGCCGAGGAGGTTCGCGGCGCGCATGCGGCCGTCCTGGTCGGCGCGGCGCGCGAACTGCTCGAGCGCCGCCTCGCCGAGGCCGAGTGCCGTGCCCACGTCGCCGGTGCGGAGCGCCGCCGTCGCCGCGAGGAGCACCGCCTCCGGCCGTGCCGCGTCCGGGTCCCCCGCCGCGCCGCGGTGGCGCGCGAGCGCCTCGCGGAAGCGGCCGCCGGCCACCAGCGCGCGGAGCGCCGGGAGCAGCGGGTCGTCGGTGGGGGCGGCGATCACGGGGGTCGGTCCTCTCCGCTCAGTAGGCGATGGCGTAGCGGCTGAAGCCGGTCAGCTCCGCCTCGATCTCCTCGAGGTCCTTCGACAGGAACGAGCCGAGCTGGATGAAGTCGTCGCCCACCCTGGGCTGGCGCCAGATGGCGAACTGGTTCTCCGCCACCTGGTCCCCCGCGTCGCCCTCGATGCCGTCCTGGTTGTAGTCCTTGTTCGCCTCGCCGTAGTCGATGCGGAGCTTCGCCGGGTGCGCGGGGTCGAACTTGAGACCCTCCGGCCGGAACTCGAACAGCACCTTCCGCGGGTCCACCACCTTGAGGGTGATGTGCACGGTGTCGCCGTTCGCGATCGGCGTGCCGTCGGGGCGGGCGAGCAGCGACGCCCCGTCGAGGGTGAAGCGCAGGTACTCCTCGCGCTCCCCTCCGGGGAGCAGGAAGTTGATCCGCTGCTCCGCCCCCTGGCCCTTGGTGGCGACGAAGCTCACGCTGTCGGCCTCGAGCGGCGGCGCGTTCACCGCGAGCTCGATGATCCGGAGCTGGGCGGGCGGCCGCGTGCCGCCGCCCGGTGCGGTGGACTCGCCGCAGGAGGCGAGCCCCACCGCAAGGAGCAGCGTGGCGAGGAGGCGCGGGGTCGTTCGAAGCACGGTCATGGCAGCAGGTCCCATGGTGATGTCAGTCATCGGCGTCGCCCTCGAGGAGGCGCTGGAGCCGCGGGCGCGAGATGCCCAGCCGGCGTGCCGCCTCGCTCTTGTTGCCGCCCGTGAGGTCGAGCATCGCCTTCACGGCGGCGCGGATCACGGTGTCCAGGTCCGCGGGGAAGGGGAGCCCGCCCCCCGGGCCCGCCGGCTCGAGCGGCGCCACCGCCGGCGCCGGCACCGTCACCGGCCCCGCGAAGAGCTCGTCGGCGCGGAGCTCGCCCGGCGGCGAGAGGACGAGCGCGCGCTCGATCGCGTTCCGCAGCTCGCGCACGTTGCCCGGCCAGCGGTGGCCCCGCAGCGCCTGCCGCACCGCCGGGCCGAGCGCCGGCACGGGGAGGCCGTAGGCGCGGGCCAGGCGCTCGGCGAAGGTCTGCGCGAGGAGCTCGACGTCGCCCTCGCGGTCGCGGAGCGGCGGGAGCGTGATCGCGACGACGTGCAGCCGGTAGTAGAGGTCTTCCCGGAACTCGCCCCGGGCCACCGCGCCCTTGAGGTCCACGTGCGTCGCGGCGAGGACCCGCACGTCCACCGCCTTCGTCGCCTGCCCACCCACGCGCCGGATCGTCCGCGCCTCGAGCGCCCGCAGGAGCTTCGCCTGCAGCTCGAGCGGGAGGCTCCCCAGCTCGTCGAGGAAGAGCGTGCCGCCGTGCGCCAGCTCGAAGAGCCCCGGCTTCGCCGCGATCGCCCCGGTGAAGGCGCCCTTCTCGTGCCCGAAGAGCTCGCTCTCGAGCAGGTTCTCCGGGATCGCGGCGCAGTTCACCTCGACGAAGGGCTCGGTGGCGCGCGGCGAGTGGTAGTGGATCGCCCGCGCGAGGAGCTCCTTGCCAGTCCCCGTCTCGCCGCCGAGGAGCACCGTCACGTCGCGGTGGCGCGCCACCCGGGCCGCCTGGTCGAGCGCCGCCCGGAGCGCCGGGCTCCGGCCCACGATCGCGTCGAACCCGGTCCCCTGCCGCTCCTCGGCGGCGAACTTCCCCGCCGCCGCCCGTCCCGCCGCCGATCGCGCCGCCCGCTCGAGGGCCCGGCGCAGCGGCTCCATGTCCTCGGGGAGTGCGAAGTAGTCCTGCGCCCCCGCCCGCACCGCCGCCGCCGCCACCCGGTGGTCGGCGAGCGCGCCGGCCACGTACCGCGGCGCCGCGCCCGTCACCTCCGCCAGCCGGTCCACCGCCACCTGCTCCGCCCCGCCGGCCAGGACCAGCACCGCCGCCGCTTCCGCCGGGACCGCGTCCGGGGCGCACACCTCCCACTCCCCGCCGAGCTCGCGCACGAGCTCGCCCAGCGAGGCCCGGAAACTCTCCGAGAGCGCGATCACCGCGCACCGCCAGCGTTCCGTCACTCCCCTCCCGTCATCCTCCCGCCGGCGGCACCGAGGGCGCCGGGCGGCTGCTCGCCACCCGACGCCCCCTGGTCACCCCGGCCGGGTCAGTCCTCGCGGCCGTCGCGGTTCTCGTCCTCGAACGCCTCGACCGACTGCTCGATGTTGTTCTTCACGAGGCCCTCGTTCGGCTGGCCCTTGTTCGCCGAGGCCGGGTCCACGAGCGAGCCGCCCGGCGCGGTGCGGAACCAGCTGTCGAGGTCCAGGAAGAGCGTCAGGTTCGCCGTGCCCGTCGCGTCCACCGTGATCGGCGGGACGAGCTCGTGCTCCTGCTCCTTGTCGAGGTCGGTCGTGTAGGTGAACGCGGTGCCGTTGTACGTGCCGGTCACCTTGATGCTCACGCCGGCGAAGTCGGGGTGCGCGGCCAGGAAGGCGGCGTCGTCCGACGACTCGGGCTTGTGGATCTTGAGCTCGAGCTCGCCGTAGGTGCCCGGGGGCACCTGCGCGGTGAAGGCGCGCTGCGCGCCCGAGCCGAGGGGGACGTCGAAGAGGATCGGCCCGAGCTTGAGCTCCTCGCAGTCGTCCGACGTCGAGGCGGTGGCGTCGGCCTCGGCGCAGGTCATGCTCTCCCCGGCCGCCTTGAGCTCGATGTCCCGGAGCACCAGCTGCACCGACTCGATCACGAGGGTGTTGGTGCCGTCGGTGAAGGTCTCCGGCGTCATCGCGAGCGCGACGTTGCCCTGCGCGGCGGCGGTGGCGCCCGCCTTCGTGGCGACGTTGAAGCTCACCCCGGGCGCGTTGCTCGAACCGGTCGAGCTGCCGCAGGCGGCGAGGGCGAGGGTGGCGAGCGCGGCGGCGCCGAGCTTCGTGGCGTGACGGATCATGGCTGACTCCCTGTCGGGTACGGTTCCGTAAGTAGGTCCAGCGTTGGCCGGCCCGAACTCGGCCGGGCCTGCCCTGACCCTAGGCAGCCGCCGTGCCACCAGACGCCCTGCGATGATAGTCGGTAAGTCGTTGAGTCGCAAATGATTAAGAAATGTGACGGATCTCACCGGGCCGGTCGAATCGGCTCGCCCCATTCCAGGTGCAACGAAACGATACAGGCAGAATGGCGACGGATCGCACCACTATATCTTTCGGCTCCACCGGCCCCGGATGGGGAGGAAGCCCAGTGCGCCGGAGTCCATCCCTCGCGGTGATCGCCGCCGCGCTGGTCCTCGTGGGCTGCGCGCGCGACGCCGAGCGCTGCGCCGACTGCGACGCGCTCGTGATCGCCGCGGTGCGCGAACCGCCCGCGATCTTCCCGCCGCTCGTGCTCGAGTCGGTCGGCCGCGACATCGGCGACCGCGTCTGGGAGCGGCTCGCCGACCTGACGCCGGGCGGCGCCACCATCGACCCCGGCGCCTTCCGCCCCGCGCTCGCGGCGCGGTGGGAGCGGCGCGACTCGCTCACCTGGCGCTTCACGCTCCGCCCGGGTGCGCGCTGGCAGGACGGCGCCCCCGTCACCGCCGACGACGTCGTCTTCTCCTTCGCCGCCCCCGCCGCGGTGACCCTCCGCTTCCCCCGCGCCTATCCCGAACAGCTCTACGATGCGACGCAGCACGTGCGCATCCTGCCGAAGCACCTCTGGGCGACCGTGCCAGCGGCGCAGTGGGGGCAGGACACCACCCTGGCACGCTACGTGGGAAGCGGGCCGTACCGCCTCCGCGGGTGGCGGCGGGGCACCTCGCTCGAGCTGGTGGCCGACTCCGCGCGGGCAACGCCCCCGGGGATCCGCCGGCTCGTCTGGCGCTTCGCGACCGATCCCGACGCCGCGCTCAACCTGGTCCTTTCGGGCGAGGCGGACGTGATGGAGCACGCCGGCGGGCCGGCGCAGGCGGCGCGGGCACGTAACGACACGACCCTCCGGCTCGTCACCTATCCGTCGGCGGTCGTGGGGTTCGTGAGCTTCCGCGTGGCGGACGAGCAGGGGCGCGCGCACCCGGTGCTCGCCGACCGGCGGGTGCGCGGCGCGCTGGTGCAGGCGGTGGACCGGGGGGCGGTGGCGCGGAACGTCTTCGGCCCCGCGACGCAGGTGCCGGTGGGGCCCGTCTCGTCGCTCGCGTGGGTGCGGGACGACGGGATGCGGACGGCGCTCCCGTTCGACACGCTGGCCGCCGACCGGGCGCTCGACTCGGCCGGCTTCGTGCGCGGCCCCGCCGGGCTGCGGGCGCGCGGCCGGACGGCGCTCGCGCTCGACATCCTCGTGCCGGGAACGAGTCCCGCGCGGAAGCAGGCCGCGGAGGCGCTGCAGGCGGCATGGGCGGCGCGCGGGGTGCGGGCGACGGTGACGGCGGTGGACTTCCCCGTCTTCCGGGAGCGGCTCGCCACGGGGCGCTTCGACGCCGCCGTGGACGCCTACCTCGACGAGCCGAGCCCGCGGGGACTGGCGGAGCAGTGGACGCGGCGCGGCTTCGGGACCCTCAACGCCGGCCGGTTCGACGAGCCCGCGGTGGGCGCCCTGCTCGATTCGGCGCTCGCCGCGACCGACCTCGCCACCGCGCGGCACCGGTGGCATGCGGCGCTCGCCGCGCTCGACTCGGCGGCGCCGGCGCTGTTCCTCTACACCCCCGCGCAGGTCGCCGTGGTGCGGCGCCGCGTAGAGGGGTTCGCGATCGATCCCTTCGACTGGCTGCGGGGCGTGACGCAGTGGCGGGTGGACCGCCGGGCGGCGCGCGGCGCGGCGGGAGCACGATGATGCGGTGGCTCGACTGGCGGCAGGCCGCGCGCGCGGCGCTCGTCCTCTCCTGCGGCGCCGGGGCGGCGTGTTCCAATCCCTCCCCGGTCACCCCGCCGGGCGGCGGCGGCGGGGGCGGCACGATGACGGTGCAGTCCACCGCGCCGGCCGACGCCGCGACCGGCGTGGACGTGACGAGCGAGGTGAAGGCGTTCCTGTCCGTCGCCCCGTCGGGGCCGAGCGCGACGGTCACGTCGGTCCAGCTCGTCACGGACGCGACGGGCATCGACGCCCCGCGCACGGTGCGCGCCCTCGTCGCCGACAAGTCGGTCACGATGGACGCGGCGCTCCTCCCGGGCGTCACCTACCGGGCGACGCTCACCACGGCGCTCCAGGGCACGGGGGGCGAGCGGCTCGCCGCGGGCTACACCTGGCGCTTCACCATGCGGGCGCCGGTGGCGGCGAGCATCGGGACGACGGCGGCGCCCGCGGGCGGGGACGCGGCGCTCGCGGTGGACACCGCCACCGGGCGGCTCCACGCGGCGTGGCCGGTGGCGGGCACCGCGGGCGTGGCGTACGCCACCTGCCTCACCGCGTGCAGCACCGCGGGCAACTGGACGGCGCCGCTCGTCCTCGACGCCACGGACTCGGTGACCACCCTCGCCCTCGCGACCGGTCCCGACGGGAGCGTCCACCTCCTCTACCGCCGGGACGACGACAACACCCTCCGCTACGCGACCTGCGCCGGCGGCGACTGCACCACCGCGGGGTTCACCTCGGTCCAGCTGGAGTCCAGTTTCCTCGGCGCCGGGGTCGCCCCGTCGCTGGCGGTGCGGGACGACGGCACCCTCCACGCGACCTGGTACTACCCGACCCTCCGGCAGCTCCGCTACGCGACCTGCGCCTCCGCCTGCACGACGGCGTCGAACTGGCAGGTGATCACCCTCGACGGGGTGAACGACATGGGGGCGCGGAGCGCCCTCGCGATCGACGCGACGGGGACGCTGCACGTCGTGTACACCGACCTCACGGCGAACACCTTCCGCTACGCCACCTGCGCCGGCGGCTGCGCCACGCTCGCCAACTGGAGCATCGGCACGATCACCGGCAGCACGCAGCCCGACGCGCCCTCGCTCTGGGCCTCCGGGACCGGCCGGCTCGAGCTGAGCTACCGCTCGGCGAGCGACGGCACCTTCCACTACGCCCTCTGCACCGGCACCTGCACCGCGCAGGCGAGCTGGGTCACCACCGACCTCGTGACGGGCGGGACCGCGATCGGGCTCGCGAGCTCGGTGCGCTCCGACCTGAACGGCAAGGTCCACCTCCTCTACCAGGACGTGGACAACAACCGGCTCCAGTACGCCACCTGCGCGAGCGGCTGCGACCTCGTCACGCGGTGGCGCAGCACCCCGCTCGCGACGGGCGCCGGCGTGGGGAGCGCGGTCGCCGCCGCGCTGAGCAAGGCGGGCCGGCTCCAGTTCCTGTTCGTGGGGGCGGACTCGGTGGCGATGCGCTACGCGGAGTAGCGCCGGGCCGGGCGGGGAGGCGAAAGAAGGACGGGGAGCGAGGGCGACGGTGCGGGGGTTTCTCCGGGTTCCCCCCGTACCGCGCTCCGCTCCCCGTCCCGTGGCCCGGGCCCGGCCTCGCGCCGGGCCCGCGTCGTTCAGGCCGACTTCCGCTTCGGCTGCTTGTTCGCCGACTTGGACGTACCGTTCCCGGTGGCGTTCCGCTTCCGCTTGCTCCGCTTGAGCTCGAAGCTCGGCTGGAAGAGGTACTCCGGATCGTCGGTGCGGCCCGGCACGGCGACCTCCTCCCGGGACTGCTTGTAGACGAAGCGCTCGCCCCGGAAGTTCCGCAGCACCACCTCGTCCTCGCCCATGCTCTCCACGTACTCCGGGAGGAGCGGGATCTTCCCGCCGCCGCCGGGGGCATCGATGACGAAGTAGGGGTTGGCGAGGCCGCTCGTCCAGCCGCGGAGCGCGTGCATGATCTCGAGCCCCTTCTGCACGGTGGTGCGGAAGTGCTCGGCGCCGGCGACCTGGTCGGCCATGTAGATGTAGTAGGGCCGCACCCGGGCCATCATGAGCCGGTGCATCAGCTCCTTCATGACCTGCGGGTGGTCGTTCACGCCCTTGAGGAGCACCGTCTGGCAGCCGAGGGGGATGCCGGCGTCGGCGAGCATGCCGAGGCCCTTCACGGCGGCCGGGGTGAGCTCGTCGGGGTGGTTGAAGTGCGTGTTGATCCAGAGCGGGTGGTGCTTGCGCAGCGTGGCGCAGAGCTCCGGGGTGATCCGCTCGGGGAGGTGGCACGGCACGCGGCTCCCGATCCGGATGACCTGGAGGTGCGGGATGGCGCGGAGCCGGGTGAGGATCGCGTCGAGGCGCCGGTCGTTGAGGAGGAGCGGGTCGCCGCCGGACATGATCACGTCGCGGATCTCGGTGTGCTCCTCGAGGTACCGGAAGGCGCTCTCGAACTGCGACATCGGGATCTTCTCGGGGTCGCCCACCTTGCGCCGCCGCGTGCAGAAGCGGCAGTACGAGGCGCAGACGGGCGAGACGAGGAAGAGCGCGCGGTCGGGGTAGCGGTGCGTGATGTTCGGCACCGGCGAGTCCGCGTCCTCGTTCAGGGAGTCCACGATGCCGTCCACCACGTCGAGCTCCTCGACGGTGGGGACGTACTGGCGCCAGATGGGGTCGCCGGGCTCCTTGATGAGGTCCAGCATCGCCGGCGAGATGCGGAACTCGAAGTTCTCGACCGCGAACTTCAGCCGCTCGATGTCGCCGACGTGCTCGGGGCCGAAGCGCTCGGCGAGCGACTCCAGGCTCCGGATGGACCGCTCCTTCAGGACCTCCTGCCAGGTCTCCATGACGCTACCCGTCCTCCCTGGGGGGCGTGGCCTCGATCCGCTTCGCGAAGACGACCTGATCGTCGCCCGGTGCGTAGAACTCCGGGATGCGGGCGACCACGTGATACCCCCGGCGCGCGTAGAAGGCGCGCGTGGGGGCGTAGTCGTCGCGTCCCGCGGTCTCCACGACGACGAGGCGCGCGCGGCCCGCGAGCCGGCGCTCCATCGCGTCGAGGAGCTGGGAGCCGATCCCCTCGCCGTGGCGGGCGGGATCGACCACGATCCAGTAGCAGTCGAAGGTCCCGACGGTGCAGGGCGTCGGGCCCCAGCAGATCCACCCGGCGGCGGCCCCCTCGACCTCGGCGACGAGCGCCTCGTAGTCGGGGCTCCCGGCGACCGCGCCGTCGAACACCTCGAGGGCGATCGCCACCTCGTCGGGGCGGAAGAGGCCGGTGGCGCGCGTCATCGCCTCCACGGCGCCGCGGTCGGCGGCCGCCGGGGGGCGGAGGGTGACCCGGCTCAGCACGCGGGTCACGCGGGCACGCCCTGGACCAGCTGCTGCGCCGCGGTCTCGCGGCGGGAGCGGGTCAGCGCCTCGTCCACGATCTGCAGCACGAGCTCGTCGTACGAGTGGCCGGCGGCGCGTGCCATGCGCGCGAGCCCGGCGTCGCTCGAGAGGTCGGGGCAGGGATTCACCTCGAGCACCCACGGCTGGCCCTGCTCGTCCACCCGCAGGTCCACCCGGCCGTACCCCTGGCCGCCCGACATCATCTCCCACGCCCGCCGCGCCGCCTTCTCGAGGCGCCGCGCCAGCTCGGCGGGGATCCGCGCCGGGCAGACCGGCTCCGACCCCGTGTAGTCGGGGGAGTCCGGCACCCACTTCCCGGCATAGGTCACGATCGGCCACGACCCCTCGGGCATCCGCTCGAAGCTGATCTCCGAGATCGGGAGCATCCGGGTCCCGACGAAGCCGACGTTGAACTCCCGCCCCGCCACGTACGCCTGCACCAGCACCTCGTCGAAGTGCTCGAGGGCGGTGGTGACGCGCTTCCGGAGCGCGCGGCGGGTGGGGCAGACCGCCTCCCCGTCGATGCCGACCGAGGCGTCCTCGCCGTTCGGCTTGACGATGGCGGGGAGCGGGAAGTCGGCGGGGAGGCGGTTGTCCTCCGCCAGCACGAACGCCGGGATCGGCACCCCGGCCGCCTGCATCAGGACGTTCGCCTGGTACTTCCGGTGGGCCATGGTGATGGCCCAGTGCCGGCACCCGGTGAAGGGGACCCCGGCGAGCTCGAGGGCGCCCACGACCCAGTCCTCGTACCGCGCGAGGCCGTTGATCCCCTCGCAGAGGTTGAAGACCAGGTCCGCGGCGCGGATCCGGGTGAGCCAGCGGAAGTCGTGGAGCCGGACCGGGACGAGGGCCACCACGTGGCCGGCACGCCGGAGGACGTCCTTCACCTCGCGGACGTTGGCCATGACGGCGGCCACGTCCTGCGGCGACCAGTCGTCGCTCCCCCCGTCGTAGAGGATGGCGACGCGCATCAGGCCACCCCGGCGAGGAGGCTCGTGCCCGAGATGCGCCGCCAGGCGATGTCGGCCACGGTCCGGATCAGGTCGTCGTAGGTCATTCCCGCCGCGCGGGCCGCCTTCGGGAAGCAGGAGTTGTCCCGCGGGTCGGGCAGGATGCCCGGGAGCGGGTTGAGCTCGACCACGTTGGCGCGTCCCGCCTCGTCGCACCGCACGTCCACCCGGCACCAGTCGCGGCACTCGAGGGCGTGGTAGCCGGCGAGCGCCACCTGCATCACCTCGTCCCGGAGGGCGTCGGGCACCTGCGCCGGGCACTCGAAGAGGTCGAGCGGGTTGGCCACCGTGTCCCAGAGCCACTTCGCCTCGTAGCCGTACACCGGCGGCGCGCCGGGGGGCAGGACGTCGAAGCGCATCCCGACGATTGGCAAGCAGCGTGCCTCGGCGCCGTTGCCGAGGATCGCCACGGTGAACTCGGCGCCCGGGAGCCAGGTCTCGATGAGCACCGGCTGGCGGTAGGTCTCGAGCAGGTCCCCCACGCGCGCGACCAGCTCCGCCCGGTTGTGGCAGATGCTCTTGACGCTGACGCCCTTCCCCGAGCCCTCGAAGCAGGGCTTCGCGAAGAGCGGGAAGGGGAGCGCCACGTTGCGGGCGTCGTCCCGGGTGCGGGCCACCACGAAGGGCGCCGTCGGCACCCCGTGCTGGCGGAGGACCTCCTTGGTCCGGCCCTTGTGGAGGCAGAGCCCCAGGGTCAGCGGGTCCGAGGCGTGGTACGGGATCCCGAAGAACTCGCAGATGGCGGGGACGTGCCCCTCGCGGTTCGGGCCGTAGAGCCCCTCGGCGATGTTGAACACGAAGTCCGGCCGGGCGGCGCGGAGCTTCGCGGGGAAGTCGGCGTCGGCCTCGAGGCGGATGACCTCGCCCACGCTCCCGAGGGCGGCGGCCACGGCGTCGATGGTGCCGGGCTCGTCCCACTCGGCGTAGAGGTCCGGCTGCTCGAGGTCGGTGCGGAGGACGCGGAGGGAGGAGACTTCACTGGAGGGGGAGGGCAAGTCTGCCCCGGCGACGGTCGCCGTTGCGTCGGGCTTCAGGTTGTAGGCGAGTCCTATCCGAACTGCCAAACGATGCCCTCTTACAAAAAAGGCCGCCCGCGAACGCGGACGAGCCGATTGCGATGCGATGTGCGCGCGACGAATTCAAACTAAGGATCGCGCGCGCATCGGACAATAGGTTTTTCGGGATTTTTTCCGCGCGGATGCAACTCGCCGGGCCCGGACGCGCCGCCGGCGGCCCGCCGAGCACGGGCCCGCGCGGGGTCAGACCTTGTGGAAGCCCACCCGGCCGCACTCGGTGCCGTCGGCGGCGCGGTAGACCTCGACGTCGGCGAAGAGGCGCGGCGCCTCCCCCTGCAGCACGCGGAGGATCGCCACCGCGAGGCGCCGGATCTCGAGCTCGGCGCCCTCGCCCAGCCGGAGCTCCAGCATCGTCCGCCAGGCGCGGACGTTCCCGCTGACCACGATCTTGGTCTCGGTGGCGTTGGGGAGGACGCTCCGCGCCGCCTCGCGGGCCATCTTCCGCCGGTGGACGGCGCTCTCCACCCAGGCGTACTTCGCCATGAGCCGGTCCACCGCCGCCACGTACGCCGCCTGCGCCGCCTCCACCTGCCGCTGCCACTCCCCCTCGAGCACCTCGTCCCCGAGCAGGGCGGGCGGGACCACGAACGCCGCCTCCGACTCGTCCACGTACCGCTGCGAGAGCTGGGAGTAGCCGAACCCCGCCCGGTGGCGGACCAGCTCGTGGGTGCAGGAGCGGGAGATCCCCTCGAGGAGGAGGACGTACACCGAGTGCTCGAAGACCGATCCGTGCCCCTGCTTGAGGATGTTCTCCAGGTAGTCGGCCGTGGTCCGGCCGGCGGGGTTGTGCTGGCTCATGTAGCAGAGCCGCCCGGCGAACTCGGCGAGGCGCTCGCCGTCGGTGCCCGGCTCCTTCCAGTTCACCGGGAGGTGCGCCGGCTCGAGGAACTGGGGACGGGCGAGGAGGGTGACGCGCGGCGCGCGGACGATCTGCATGCGTTGGCCTGCCGGCGAGGGAGTCGGGGACGCTGCTTCGGAGGGCGGGAAGTTAGCGCGCGGGCGGCGCCGGAACGAGAGGCCGCTGGCGGGCCGCGCGGCCCCGCG
>JBAIWX010000101.1:0-1593 GCA_037916975.1 Gemmatimonadales bacterium | reverse complement strand
CCCACCGTCACGAGCGCCGTGACGCTGCCGGGCCCCGGCATCCCGGTGATCACCAGCACCCAGGCCCCTTCAGCCGGCCAGCCACGCCGCAGGGCGAGCACGCCATCGCGCGACGTCCGCTCGAGCGTGAGCTCCACGCTCCGGCGGGCGCCGTTCACGAGGCCCTCGGCGCGGGCCGTGACCGGCATCGACGTCACGCCGGCGTGGTGATACGTATGGACGAGCAGGAAGGCGCCGCGCGTGCTCGGGTCGAGGGGGTTCGCGGGCAGTTCGACCGAGAGCCAGGGCGGCCCCGCCCACGCGGGGCTGGCGGCGACGGCGGCGAGGAGGGCGGACAGCGCGAGCGCGCGGATCGTGGGGCGCATGGGATCCTCCGGTGCGGGTGCGGACGTCAGCGGGCCTTCACTGCTGGGATGCCGCCCGGCACGAGGAGGTTTGGATCGGCCTCGGGCTGGCGCACGAGGCGCACCCGGCCCTTGAAGGTCCGCACGGTGACCGCGGCCCCGCCGTTGCCGGTCGTGAGCAGGACGCGTCCCGGGCGTGCGCGGCGCTCCCCGCGGAACTCGCTCACGAGCCGATCCGCGGGCACGCCGAGGTCGAAGTCCGCGGACGTGGTAGGCAGGAGCCGCAGTTCGACGTCGCCCGAGTGGGTGAGGACCTCGAGCGAGCCGCCCTCGCGCACCGCGCCCTTGAAGCTCACCTCCCCGCTCACCGACTCGAGCCGCCCGCGCCGGACCGCCGCGCCGCCCACCAGCACGGGGCCGCTCACGCTCGAGGCCGAGACGTCCCCGCGCAGCCCGCGCAGGGTGATCGTCCCGCCCGCGCTCCGCACCCGCACGTCGGCGGCGGGCCCCACCACTTCGATGTTCCCGTCGAGCGCCTCGGCGACGATGGTGCGCGGCGCGCCCTCCACGTGCACCCGGCCGTTCCCGACCGCCACGTCGAGGTCGCCCGAGATGCCGCTCACGTCCACGTTGGTCGTGACGCCCTTGAGCAGGACGCTCGCGCCGCGCGGCACGTGGACCTCGAGCACCGCGATGCCGGGCTCGCCGGCGTCGGGGGGCTCGACGGCCACCTTGATGGCGTGGGGGTCACCGCCACCGGCGAAGCGCCCGGCGGCCGGGGGCACCGTCCCGGTGACGAGCACCGAGTCGCGGTCCCAGCCGGCGACGACCACCATCCCGGCGGCGATGGTCACGCGGACCGAGACGTCCGGGCGCGCCGCCCAGCGGCGCGCGACGCGGTCCTGGGCCGCCACCGGGGCGGCGGCGAGGAGGAGCAGGAGGAGGGCGCGGGACACGGGAACCTCGGTCAGGAACGGGGGAGGCGCGCCGCCTGGCGCAGCAGCGCGAGGCGCTGCCGGGCGGCGGCGCGAAGCAGCTCGGCGGCGGTGCCGTCGCCGGGCTCCTTTGCGAGGGCGCGCCGCGACTCGGCGAGCGCCGAGTCGATCACGGTGAGGTTGCGGCGGAGCGTCGCACGGGTCGCCTCGGAGAGGCCGGCTGCGGGATCGGCGAGGGCGGCGGCGAGACCGGCCGAGGGGTCGGCGGACGCCGCCGGCACGACCGCGACCTCCGGCCGGGCGCGCTCCCGGCC
>JBAIWX010000100.1:0-5713 GCA_037916975.1 Gemmatimonadales bacterium | reverse complement strand
CGGCGCCGAGCGCTTCCTGCGCGAGATCCGGGTGGCGGCGCGGCTCCAGCACCCCCACATCCTCACCGTGCTCGACTCGGGGGAGACCGCCGGGCTCCTCTGGTTCACGATGCCCTTCGTCGAGGGGGAGACGCTCCGCGCGCGCCTCCTGCGCGAGGGGCCGCTCCCGGTCGCGACGGCGCTCCGGATCACCCGCGAGGTGGCGCAGGCGCTCCAGTACGCCCACGCGCGCGGCGTGGTCCACCGCGACATCAAGCCGGAGAACCTCCTCCTCACCGCCGACGGCAGCACCCTCGTCGCGGACTTCGGCATCGCGCACGACCGCGGCGCCACCGCGGGCGCCGAGCGGCTCACCGAGGTGGGGCTCAGCATGGGGACGCCGGCCTACATGAGCCCCGAGCAGTCGAGCGCGGAGCGCGACCTCGACGCCCGCTCCGACGAGTACAGCCTCGCCTGCGTGCTCCACGAGATGCTCGCGGGCCAGCCGCCGCACGCAGCGCCCACGGCGCAGGCGATGCTCGTGCGGCGCTTCACGCAGCCCCCGCCGCCGGTGCGGGGCGCGCGCCCCGACGCGCCGCCCGCGGTGGAGGCGGCGCTCCTGCGCGCGCTCGCGCGCGACCCGGCCGACCGGTTCGCCAGCGTCGCGGAATTCGCCGCGGCGCTGGACGCCACGGTGCAGGCCACGATGCCCGTCCCCGCGATGGCGGCGCCCGCGCGCACGGCCTCCGTCGCGGTGCTGCCGTTCACGGTGCTGGGCGGCGACGCGGAGACCGGCCTCTTCGCCGACGGGATCGTGGAGGACGTCATCGCGCACCTCGCGAAGGTGCGCACGCTCAGCGTCATCGCGCACGCGAGCGCGCGGCAGCTCGCCACGCGCGACCTCGACCTCCGCGAGGTCGGCGCGCGGCTGCAGGTGGCGGCGCTCCTGCAGGGCAGCGTCCGCCGCGCGGGCGACCGGGTGCGCATCGTCGCCCAGCTGGTGGACACCGCGACGGCGCAGCACCTGTGGGCGGAGACGTACGACCGCCGGCTGGACGACGTCTTCGCGATCCAGACCGACGTGGCGCTCCACATCGCCGAGGCGCTCCGGGCAGAGCTGTCGCCGGAGGAGCGCTCGCGCATCGTGCGCGGACCGACCCGCGACCTGCACGCCTGGCAGCTCTACCAGCAGGGGCGCCACTGGTTCATCCAGTACTCGGACACGGGCATCCGGCAGGCGCAGCGCTACTTCGCCGAGGCGCTCGCCGCCGACCCGTCGTACGCGCTCGCGCAGGTGGGGCTCGCCCGCTGCTGGGCGGAGAACGTCACGGGCCAGGGGGGCACCGAGCCGCCGGAGGAGTCCATCCGCCGCGCCCGGGATGGGGTCCAGCGGGCGCTCGCGCTCGACCCCGCGCTGGGCGACGCCTGGGCGCTGCTCGGACTCGTGCGCTTCGCCTTCGATTACGACTGGGCGGGCGGGGAGGAAGCGCTCCGCCGTGCGCTCGAGCTGAGCCCGAGCGCCGCCGACGCGCTCGACTACTACGGCTGGCTCTGCGGGTCGCTCGAGCGCTTCGACGAGGCGGTGACGTACGCCCGGCGGGCGCAGGAACTCGACCCGCTCGCCCACCGCTCCGACGTGGCGTCGGCGCTCCTCCGCGCCAGCCGGTGGGAGGAGGCGCGCGCCGCCGCCGAGCGGAGCGTGGAGTTCGACCCCGGCTTCGCGCGCGGGCACTCCGCCCTCGGCTGGGCGCTGATCCGCCTCGGCGAGGCCGGCCGCGGCCTCGCGGAACTCGAGGCGGCGGTGCGGCTCGGGCCCAGGGAGACGATATTCGAGGCGCAGTACGCGCAGGCGCTCGCCGAGTGCGGCCAGCCCGAGCGCGCGCGCGCGCTGCTCGCCAGCCTGGAGGCGCTGTCGCGCACGCGGTACGTCTCGCCCTACCACTTCGCGTACGTGCTGACCGGCCTCGGCGAGCATGACGCCGCCATCCAGCGCCTCGAGCAGGCGATGCAGGAGCGCTCCGGCGGCATCTGGGGCGTGAAGGGCTCGTTCCTCTTCCGCGCACTGCACCCGCACCCGCGGTTCCAGGCACTCCTCCGCACGATGAACCTGGCCTGACCCTGATCCCGACATGACCGACCCCGCGCCGGCCGCCCTGGCGGCCGATCGTACGCGCATCCCCGCGCTGCTCGCCGCCACCCTCGCGGAGGCGACGCGCGTCGTGGCCTCGCTCGACGAGCGGCCCGCCGCGCACGTCGTCCCCTCGCTCCCCGCCCTCGGGCTCCCTGACACGGGCCTCGGCGCGGACGGGGCGCTCGCCGAGTTCCGGGCGCGCTACGCCGACTGGATGAGCGGAAGCGCGGGACCGCGCTACTTCGCGTTCGTCACGGGCGGGGCCACGCCGGCGGCCCTCGCCGGCGACTGGCTCACCTCGGCCTACGACCAGAACGCCTCCGACGCCGGCGAGTCGGCGACGCGCCAGCTCGCGCTCGACGCGCTCGCGATGCTGCGCGAGCTCCTGGGCCTGCCGGCCGAGTTCGACGGCACCTTCGTGACGGGGGCGACGACCTCGTCGCTCGTGGCGCTGGCGACCGCGCGGCAGTGGGTGGGACGGGAGCGCGGCGTGGACACGTCGGTGGCGGGCGTCCACGCCCTCGGGCCGGTGCCGGTGCTGAGCGGCACCGCCCACTCGAGCATCCCGAAGGTGCTCTCGATGACCGGCCTCGGGCGCTCGGCGCTCCGCGCCGTGCCGCTCCTTGCCGGGCGCGAGGCGGTGGACGCGGGGGCGCTGGGGGCGGCACTCGACGAGGTCGCGGAGCGCGGCGAGGGGCCGGCGATCGTGGTGGCGAACGCCGGGACGGTCAACACCTGCGATTTCGACGACCTGCGCGCCATCGCGGCGCTCCGCGCGCGGCACCGGTTCTGGCTGCACGTGGACGCGGCATTCGGCGGCGTCGCCGCCGCGAGCCCGCGCTTCCGCCCGCTCCTCGACGGGCTCGACCTCGCCGACTCGGTGACGGTGGACTGCCACAAGTGGCTCAACGTCCCGTACGACGCGGCGGTCGTGTACACCCGCCACCTCGCGCTCCAGGGGGAGACCTTCCGGAGCGCGGGCGCCTACCTCCCCACGACGGTCGAGCCGGGGACCTTCATCCACCTGACGCCGGAGAACAGCCAGCGGCTCCGCGCGCTCCCCACGTGGATGACGCTCGCCGCGTACGGCCGCGCGGGGTACGCGGAGGTGGTCGAGCGGTGCTGCGACCACGCCGCCTGGCTCGGCGAACGCCTCGCCACGCACCCGCGCTTCCGGCTCCTCGCGCCGGTGCGGCTCAACGGCGTCTGCTTCACGTTGACGGGAGCGGGCGGCGAGACGGCGACGGCGGCGGAGGTGACGGCGTTCCTCGCGAGGCTCCAGGCCGGCGGGGAGACCTTCCTCTCGCCGACGACGTACGCGGGAGTGCCGGCGGCGCGCGGCTCCATCACCAACTGGCGGACCACGCGCGCCGACGTGGCGCGGGCGTGGGCGGCGATGGAGGCGGCGCTCAGCTGACGGCGGCGGGCTCCGGCACGCCGAGGGCCTTCCGCACCGCCGGCGCCACGACCGTCCCGTAAAGCTCGATGGTGCGGAGCACCGTCCGGTGCGGCAGCGTCCCCCAGCCCGGGTAGAGCAGGAAGCGGTCGTGCCGGAAGAGCTCGTGCTGGAAAAGGATCTTCTCGATCACTTCCTGCGGGCTCCCGACCACGAGCGCGCCGCGCGGGCCGCGCTGCACGTCAAACTGCGCGCGGCTGGTGGGCGGCCACCCGCGCTCCCGGCCAAGCTGGTTCATGAGCTGTTCGTACGGGGGCCACGCGACCTCGGCCACCGCCACCGAATCATCGCCGATCAGGCCGTGGGAATTGATGCCCACCCGGAGCGCCGACGGGTCGTGCCCCGCGGTGCGCCCGGCCTCGCGGTAGAGCTCCACGAGCGGGACGAAGCGCTCGGGGAAGCCGCCGATGATGGCGAGCGCCATCGGGAGGCCCAGGCGACCCGCGCGCACCGCCGAGGGCGGGTTGCCACCGACGCCGATCCAGACGGGGAGCCGTGCCTGCAGCGGCCGGGGGTAGATCCCCTCGCCGTGGAGCGCCGGCCGGTGCCGGCCGGACCAGGTGACGTGTTCGTCGTCGCGGAGCCGGAGCAGCAGGTCCAGCTTCTCCGCGAAGAGCTCGTCGTAGTCGTCGAGGTCGTAGCCGAAGAGGGGGAACGACTCGATGAACGAGCCGCGCCCGGCGATGACCTCCGCGCGGCCGTCGGAGAGGAGGTCGAGCGAGGCGAACTGCTGGAAGACGCGGACGGGGTCGTCCGAGCCGAGCACGGTGACGGCGCTCGTGAGGCGGATGCGGCGGGTGCGCGCGGCCAGCGCGGCGAGGATCACCGCCGGCGCCGAGGAGACGAAGTCGGGGCGGTGGTGCTCACCCAGCCCGTACACGTCGAGGCCGACCTGGTCGGCGAGCTCGACCTCCTCCACCAGGTCGCGGAGCCGCTGGTGCGGCGAGACGACCTGGCCGGTGGCGGGATCGGGGGTGCGCTCGGCGAAGCCGTAGAGGCCGAGTTCCATGGGAGGCACCTCGCGTGCGGGACGGGGGAAGTATCGCCGGGGGCGCAACGGGCCGCGCCGCTACCGGACTGCCCCCTGCGGATCGCTCCCCACGGTCGCGAAGTACCGCGCCACCCAGCCCTGCGCCCCGGCGCGCGTGTACACGTCCGGCGCCCGCGTCGCGATCACGTCCGCGATCACCTCGGCGACCTCGTCCGCCGACTGCGAGTCCGGCAGCGTCCGGGAGTCGGGGCCGCCGCCGACGGCGTTGACCCCGAACTCGGTCCGCACCACGCCCGGCGAGACGAGCGAGACCTGGATCCCGGGGTGCGTCTCCTGCACCTCGGCGCGGAAGGTCGCGGTGAGGGCGTTGAGGAAGTGCTTGGCGCCGACGTAGGCGGAACGGTGGGTCACGAGGGGCAGGCGCCCGAGCATCGAGGAGACGTTGATCACGTGCCCCTCCCCGCGCTCGCGGAAGTGCGGGAGCACCTCCTGCATGCCGTAGAGGGCGGAGAGCACGTTGGCCTGCATCATCTCGTGCACGTCGGCATCGGTGAGCTCCGACGGCCGCCGCGTGATGCCCCGCCCCGCGTTGTTCACCCAGACGTCGATGCGGCCGAAGGTGGCGAGCGCCCCGGCGACGACGCCGCGCACCGCCTCCCGGCTCGTCACGTCGGCGGCGACGGGGCGTGCCCGTCCCGCGCACCGCGCCGCGACCTCGGCGAGCGGCGCCTCCCGCCGCGCGACGAGCACGAGCCGCATGCCCTCGCCCGCGAGCCGCTCCGCGAGCGCCGCCCCGATGCCGGCGCTGGCACCGGTGATCACCACGACCTTGCCGTCCATCGTTCCCTCGTCCTCCCGCGGAAGCCCACGCCGTCCGGCCCTCGCACCGGCGACGGCCGCCGGAAGGATAGACCCGGGACGCTGCCGGCGGGATGCGCCGTGCCCGGAATCGCGGCACCGGGAACCTGGTGCAGGCGACGGCGTAGTCCCGGTTGACGCCGTGCAGCCATCCTTCCCGATGGGAGGTCCGCATGAGCACCGCACGCAAGGCCTCGACGCCCCCACGACCCGCCCGCAGCCGGCGCGAAGTGCCGGCCCTTCCGCCCGCCGACGCCGTCCACGCGACGACGCGCGCGGCCTGGCGCCGGTGGCTGGC
>JBAIWX010000099.1:0-50359 GCA_037916975.1 Gemmatimonadales bacterium | reverse complement strand
TCAATGGGCCATCGAGGAGTTGAACCTCGGACCTCACGCTTATCAGGCGTGCGCTCTAACCACCTGAGCTAATGGCCCTGCTGAGCCTTCTAAGTTCGCCAATTCAGGGGCCCAAGGTCAACAGGCGGGGCGGCTCTCGCCGCCCCTTCCCCTTCCTTCGCCCTGCACACTTCCCCTTCCCGAGCCGTCCCTACCCGTCAAATCCCTTCCCCCGCGGCTCATCTTCGTCGTCCAGCTCGTCGTACTCGTCGTCTAGGTCGATGAGGTCGTCGTCGAGCTCCTTGAACTCCTCGTCGTCGAGAAGCTCCCCGTCCTCGTCCAGCTCGAGCCCCTCGTCGTCGAACTCCTCGTCCTCGTCGCCGAGCTCGTCGTCGCCGTCGGCGTCTTCGTCGTCATCCTCGTCTTCTTCGTCCTCATCCTCGTCGTCGAACTCGTCGTCTTCGTCGAGATCGGCATCGTCGAAGAGTTCAACGTCATCGTCCTCGTCGGCCGCGGCCGCCTGCAGCGCGAGGAGTGAAATGAGGTCCGCGTCGAGCGATTCGACCGCTGACGACGCCAACGTTCCCGACATGGTGCTGAGCTCCGTGTCCAGCGAAGGTGGTTAGAGAGAGCTGCGCTCGCGTTTCGCCTCGCGCGACGTCCGCTTGCGGTCCGAGGCGAGCAGCATGCGCTTGCGCAGACGAATCGACTTCGGGGTCACCTCGATCAACTCGTCGTCTTCGATATACTCCAGCGCACCTTCCAGCGTCAACACCCGCGGCGGCTCCAGCACGATGGCGTCGTCCGCCGACTTGGAACGCATGTTCGTCAGCTTCTTTTCCTTGCAGGGATTGACGTCCATGTCCCCGGGCCGGGAGTTCTCGCCGACCACCATCCCCTCGTAAACATCGTCGCCCGGCGCCACAAAGAGCGTCGACCGGTCCTGCAGGTTACCCAGCGCAAACGCCACAATCGTGCCGTGCTCCATCGAAATGAGCACCCCGCGGCTCCGCCCGGACAGACTGCCCACCCACGGCCCGTACTCGAGGAACCGGTGGTGCATGATGCCGGTGCCGCGCGTGTCGGTCAGGAACTCGCTCCGGAACCCGAACAGCCCGCGGGCCGGAATCTTGTAGAGCAGCCGCACGAGCCCCTGCCCGGGATTCTTCATCTCGAGCATCTCGGCCTTGCGCGGCCCCAGCTTCTCTATCACCGTGCCCATGAACTCTTCGGGCACGTCAATGGCCAGCTCTTCATACGGCTCCAGCCGCTCGCCGTTGGGCCCCACGTGCGTGATCACCCGCGGCCGCGACACCTGAAACTCGTACCCCTCGCGCCGCATCGTCTCCATCAGGATGCCCAGGTGGAGCTCGCCGCGGCCGCTCACCGAGTGGGTGTCGGGGCTCTCGGTCGGCTCGACCCGGAGCGCCACGTTGCGCTCGAGCTCGCGGTAGAGCCGGTCCTTGAGCTGGCGGCTCGTGACGTACTTCCCCTCGCGCCCGGCGAAGGGGGAGTTGTTCACGATGAAGTCCACCGAGATGGTCGGCTCCTCGACCGCGATCCCCTTCAGGCGCTCGGGGTGCTCGACCGCGGTGAAGGTCTTGCCGATCTCGATCGTCTCGAAGCCGGCGAGCGCCACGATGTCGCCGGCGCCGGCTTCCTGCACCTCGACCCGGCTGAGCCCGTCGAAGGTGTAGAGCTTGGTGACGCGGCCGCGCTCGATCCCCGGCTCCTCGCCCACCGGGCCGGGCTCGCCGAGGGGGAGGAGCGCCACCTGGTCGCCCACCTTCACCCGGCCGCGCTCGATGCGGCCGATGGCGATGCGGCCGAGGAAGCTCGAGAAGTCGAGGGTGGAGACGAGCATCTGGAAGGGCCCGTCCGGGTCCCCCGTCGGGGCCGGCACGGCGTTCACGATCGCCTCGAAGAGCGGCTCGAGGGTCGTGCCCGGGTGCTCCAGCTCGGCCGTGGCGGTGCCGGCGCGGCTCGAGGTGTAGAAGAAGGGGCACTCGAGCTGCTCGTGCGTCGCGTCGAGGTCGATGAAGAGCCCGAGGACCTCGTCGTGCACGCGCAGCGGCTCGGCGTCGGCGCGGTCGATCTTGTTGATGGCGACGATCGGCTGGTGGCCCAGCGCCAGCGCCTTCCGGGTCACGAAGCGCGTCTGCGGCATCGGGCCCTCGGCGGCGTCCACGAGGAGCACGAAGCCGTCCACCATGCGCAGGATCCGCTCGACCTCGCCGCCGAAGTCGGCGTGGCCCGGCGTGTCCACGATGTTGATCTTCGTGCCCCGCCAGCGCACGGCGGTGTTCTTCGCGAGGATGGTGATCCCGCGCTCGCGCTCGAGCGGGTTGGAATCCATCACCCGCTCCTCGACCTGCTGGTTCTCGCGGAACGCCCCGGCCTGCCGGAGCATCTTGTCGACCAGCGTGGTCTTGCCGTGGTCGACGTGCGCGATGATGGCGATGTTGCGAATCACGAACCAGCGTCCCCTGCGCGAAGGCCTGTGGTGGCCCTCCCCGGGGCCCCGAGGGGCGCATATATAGGCGCCACCCTCCCGGCCCGCAAGGCACGCGCACGGGCCGTAAAGGGGACGTTACGCGCGATCGCCCCGGAGGTTCCCCGGGACGTCCGGGTCAGTGCGGATGCGGGTGGGTGTGGCCGTGGCCGGTGGCGCCGTCGTGGGCATGCTCGTGCCCGTGGGCCGGGTCCGCCCCGCGGCGGCGCAGCGCCCCGCTGTCGCAGGGCTCGCAGCCCCCCGCCACCTCCACCTGGATGGTCGCGTGGCCGATCCCGAGCTCGCCCATGGCATGCTGGGCGGCGGCGAGCACCCGGGGGTGGGCGCCGAGGTCGGGGACGACGACGTGGCCGCTCATCGCCACCACGCCGCTCGTGAGGGTCCAGACGTGGAGGTCGTGCACCGCGCAGACCCCCTCCACCGCCCCGAGGCGCGCCGTCACGCGCTCGAGCGGGACGTGCGCCGGCGCGGCCTCGAGGAGGATGTCCACGCTCTCCTTCATGAGGCGCCACCCGCCCGCCACGATCAGCACCGAGATGAGGACGGACACCACCGGGTCGGCGAGGGTCCACCCCTGCCAGGTCACCAGCACTGCCGCCACGATCGCCCCCACCGACCCGAGCAGGTCGCCCAGGATGTGGAGGTAGGCGCCCCGGGTGTTGAGGTCGTGGGTGTGGTCGCCGTGGAGGAGCCGGAGCGCCACGACGTTGACCAGGAGGCCCACGACGGCGACAGCCCCGAAGAGCGGACCCTGGATCGCGTGCGGCGCCCGCACCCGGGACACCGCCTCCACCACGATCCAGGCCGACAGCGCCACCAGCACCGCGCCGTTGAGGAGCGCGGCGAGGATCTCGAGGCGGAGGTACCCATAGGTCCGCCGCGCGTCCGCGGGGCGTTCGGCGAGCCGGGCGGAGATGAGGGCCACGGCAATGGCCCCCACGTCGGTCAGCATGTGCCCCGCGTCGGCGAGGAGGGCGAGCGAGCCGGACACCCAGCCCCCGACCGCCTCCACCACCATGAAGGCGAGCGTGAGCCCGAGGACCCACGCCAGGCGCCCGGTGCGGGTCAGTCGAGCCGGACCCGTACCGCCTCCGCGTGCCCGGCGAGGCGCTCCGACTCCGCCAGGGCGACGATGTGGGCGGCGTCCGCCCGGAGGCGGGCCGCCGAGTACCGGATGACGCTCGAGCGCTTGACGAAGTCGTACACGCCGAGGGGCGAGGCGTAGCGCGCGGTGCCGCTCGTGGGGAGGACGTGGCTCGGGCCCGCGACGTAGTCGCCGACGGGCTCGGGGGTCATGTCGCCCACGAAGATCGCCCCCGCGTGCCGGAGCAGCGGCAGGACCCGGTCGGGATCCCGCACGACGACCTCGAGGTGCTCGGGCGCCCGCCGGTTGGCCACCTCGGCGGCGGTCGCGAGGTCCGGGACGAGCACGACAAGCCCGTTCCGCTCGAGCGAGGCCCGCGCGATCGCGGCGCGCGGCGCGGCGGCCAGGGCCGCCTCGAGCGCGGCCGGGAGCGCCGCGGCGAGCGCCGGCGACGTCGTCACGCACCAGCTCGCCGCGTCCTCGTCGTGCTCCGCCTGCGCGATGAGGTCAGCCGCCACGCGCGCCGGGACCGCCAAGTCGTCGGCCAGGACCAGCACTTCGGTGGGCCCGGCGATCATGTCGATCCCCACCTGCCCCACCACCTGGCGCTTCGCCTCCGCGACCCACCGGTTGCCCGGCCCCACGATCTTGTCCACGCGCGGCACGGTGGCGGTGCCGTACGCGAGTGCCGCCACCGCCTGCGCCCCGCCCACCCGGAAGACGCGCGTCACGCCCGCGAGCAGGCACGCCGCGAGCACCGTGTCGGTGACGCCGGTGGGCGGGACCACGGCCACGATCTCCGCCACGCCCGCCACCACGGCCGGCACGGCGTTCATGATGACGCTCGAGGGGTACGACGCCTTCCCGCCGGGGACGTAGAGCCCGACGCGGTCGAGCGGCGTCACCCGCATGCCGAGGACGGTCCCGTCCGCCTCGGCATACTCGAAGCCGCGGTCGCGCTGGCGCTCGTGGTAGCGCCGCACCCGGTCCACCGCGAAGGCGAGCGCCGCGCGGAGCTCGGGGGCGAGGCGCGCGTGGGCCGCCTCCCATTCGGCGCGCGGCAGCTCCCACGTCCCGGGGGCCAGGTCCACGCCGTCGAACTGGCGGGTAAAGGCCCGCACCGCCGCGTCGCCCTCGGCGGCGACGCGCGCCAGGATCGCGGCGACGCCGGCGCGCGTGGCCTCGTCGGCCCCGGCGATCCGGGGGAGGAAGGGGTCGAGCGCCGAGACCGGCGGCACCGTGACCTGCTGGATCATCCCGTACCCATGCTCCCGGCGCGCACCCGGCCGGGTTAGAGTTGTCCCCATATGGAACCAGGCCAACCGTCCGTCGGCCTCGGCCTCTCGGCCGTGGTGCTGCTCGTGCTGGCCAACGCCTTCTTCGTGGCGGCGGAGTTCGCCCTCGTGGGCGCCCGCCGCACCCGGCTCGACGAGCTGGCCCGGGGGGGCGACGGCAAAGCTAGGCTCGCCCGGCGCGCCGTTCAATCGCTCGACCGGTACATCTCCGCCACCCAGCTGGGCATCACCCTCGCCTCGCTCGGCCTGGGCTGGGTCGGCGAGCCGGCGCTGGCGCACCTCCTCGAAGGCTTCTTCACCTGGCTGCCGCCGGCCGTCGCCCGGCTGGGCACGCACGCCGTGGCGGTGGTCGTCGCGTTCACCGTCATCACCATCCTGCACATCATCCTGGGCGAGCTCGTGCCGAAGGCGGTGGCGCTCCTCTTCCCGGAGGACGTGAGCCGCTGGGTGGCGGCGCCGCTCATCGGCTTCGCCTGGGTGATGCACGGGCCCATCGCGCTCCTCAACGGGACCGCGAGGGCCCTCCTCCGGCTCATGCGGATCCAGCCGCCGCGGGAGCACGAGCGGCTCCACTCGCCGGAGGAGATCCGGATGCTCGTCGAGCAGAGCACCGAGGGGGGCACGCTCGAGAAGGAGGACGCGCGGCTCCTCGAGGGCGTCTTCGAGTTCACCGAGAAGACCGCCCAGGAGGTGATGACGCCGCGCACCGAGATCGTCGCGGTGGAGGCCGACCTCACGGTCAAGGACGCCGCCGAGCTCGTCGCCGAGGCGCACCGCTCCCGGTACCCGGTGTACACCGAGTCGCTCGACGAGATCATCGGCGTCGTGCACACCAAGGACATGCTCCTCACCCTCACGCGCGCCCCCCTCACGCCGGTGCGGGCCATCATGCGGCCGCCCCTCTTCGTGCCGGGGACGCGCGAGGTGGAGGACGTGCTGGCCGACATGAAGCGGCTCAAGGTGCACCTCGCGGTGGTGCTCGACGAGTACGGCGGCACCGCGGGCCTCGTCACGATGGAGGACCTCCTCGAGGAGATCGTGGGCCCCATCTACGACGAGCACGACCGGCCCGAGGCGCCGGCCGAGGCGGAGGGCGCCACGGTGCTCGACGGCGCGCTCCCCGTCACCGAGTTCAACGACCGCTTCGAGGCCACCCTCGACGACACCGACTACACGACCCTCGGCGGCTACCTCTTCGGCCAGCTGGGGCGGCTCCCGCGCAAGGGCGACGTCGTGACGGCGGGGCCGCACCGCTTCGAGATCCTCGCGATGGCTGGCCGCCGCGTGGACCGCGTGCGCCTCCTCCCGCCGGAGGCGGCGAAGCCGCGCGCGGAGGGTTAGCTTCCCCGCCCTATGTACCGCTCGGCCCTCGCCCTGATCCCGCCCGGCGCGCTCGACCTGACCGGCGACGCGGTCCGCCGCCGCCGCGCCCTGCAGCGCGCGATGCTCGACGCCCTCGAGGCCGCCGGCTTCGAGGAGCTGATCCCGCCCACCTTCGAGTACGAGGAGATCTTCGTCCGCGCCGGCGGCCCCGGCGTGGTGGAGCGGCTCATCCGCTTCCTCGACCTCGACGGGCGGAGCCTGGCCCTCCGCTACGACTACACCGCGAGCGTCGCGCGCGTCGCCGCGACCGCCTTCGCCGGGCGCGACCTCCCGCTCCGGCTGTGCTACTCCGGCAAGGTGTACCGGCAGGAGCCCGACCGCGGCGGGCGGCCGCGCGAGATCCTGCAGGCGGGGGCCGAGCTCTTCGGCGCCGGCGACCTCGGCGCGGACCTCGAGGTCCTGCGCCTCACCCTGGCGCTGCTGCAGGGCGCCGGGCTGCGCGACTTCCAGCTCAACCTGGGCCACGTGGGCGCCCTCGCCCCGGGGCTCGCCGCCCTGCCCGACGGGCTCCGCGCCGACGTGCGGCGGTGGATCGACCGCAAGGACCGCGGGAGCCTCGTCCGCGCGCTCGAGGCCGCCCCCGCCGCGGCCCGCTCGCTCCTGACGCTCCCCTTCGTCCTCGGCCGGCGCGACGCGCTCGTGGCCGCCCGCGGCGCCGCCCCCGCCGAGGCGCGGCCCGCGCTCGACCACCTCCTCGCGCTCGACGCGGCGCTCGCGCCCGCCGAGCGGGCGCACGTGGTGTACGACCTGGGGGAGGTGCGCGGCCTCGAGTACTACACCGGCATCCAGTTCGAGGTCTACGCGGCCGGGGCCGGCCGCGCGGTCGGCGCCGGGGGCCGGTACGACGAGCTGATGGCGCGCTTCGACCGGCCGATGCCGGCGGTCGGCGTGGCGCTCGACCTCGACGCCCTCGCGGAGCTGCCCGCGTGAGCCCGCTGCGCATCGCGCTCGCGAAGGGCCGGCTCCAGGCGCCCGCGGTCGAGCGCTTCCGGCGCGCGGGGCTCGCCCCCGCCGAGGCCGACGGGCGCCGCCTGCTCATCCCCTCGGTCGAGCCGGGGATCGAGTTCCTCGTGGTGAAGCCGGGGGACGTGCCGATCTACGTGGAGTCGGGCGCGGCGGACCTGGGGATCACCGGCACCGACGTGCTGCGGGAGTCGAACGCGGACGTGCTCGAGCCGCTCGAGCTCGGGTTCGGCGCGTGCCGGCTCGTGGTGGCGAGTCCCGCCGAGGCGCCGTGGCCGGCGCTGCCGGGCGGCGTCACGCCGCGCATCGCCACCAAGTACCCGCGCCTCGCCCGGACCCACTTCGCCGCCCGCGGCCGGCCGGTCGAGATCATCGAGGTGGGCGGGAGCGTGGAGGTGGCGCCGCTCCTCGGCCTCTCCCACTGGATCGTGGACCTGGTGGACACCGGGAACACGCTCCGGGCCAACGGGCTCGTCGAGCGCGAGACGATCCTGCAGGTGGGCGCGGTGCTCATCGCCAACCGGGCGAGCCAGAAGCTCAAGCTCGACCGCCACCTCGACGTGATGCGGCGCCTCGGCGCCGCCTGAGCCGCTAGCCGAGCCGGCCGATCCGGTCGGCGAGTTCGCGCGCGAGGAGCTGCAGCTCGCCGTGCTCGGGGTGCCGGCCCCCGCCCGCGTCGAGCCCCGCCAGCAGTGCCCGCAGCGTGTCGATCCCCCGCCGCAGCTTGAAGCGCTCGATCCGCGCCTCCGCCGCCGGCCCCTGCCCCGCCGAGAGCGTCGCCCAGATGTTCGTCCGCAGGCTGTCCACGCCCCGCTTGAGGTCCTCGAGCCCGGCGGGCGGCGCGGGCGTGCGCCCGAGCCGCTCGTCCACTTCCGTGAGGAGGCGGCGGAGCGCCGCCAGCTGCTGGCCCAGGGTCTCGTCGCTCAAGGTGCCCCTCCGGAGCAGGGTGAACCGGCCGCCGTCACGCCGCGGCACGCCGGCCGGCGAGCCGTACCGCGAGTTCCAGGGCGTGCCGCATGCTCGACGGGTCGGCGCGGCCGGTGCCGGCGATGTCGAACGCGGTGCCGTGGTCGGGACTCGTGCGCGGGAAGGGGAGGCCCAGCGTCACGTTCACCGCCTCCCCGAAGCTCGCGACCTTGATCGCCGTCATGCCGACGTCGTGGTAGGGGGCGAGGACCGCGTCGAACTCGCCGCGGAGCGCGCGCACGAACACCGTGTCCGCGGGCAGCGGGCCGGCCGCGCCGAGCTGCGCGGCGGCAGGCGCCAGCACGCGCGCCTCCTCGTCGCCGAAGAGCCCCGACTCGCCCGCGTGCGGGTTGAGCGCGCAGAGCGCGAGGCGGGGGGCCGCGAGGCCGAACCAGTCGCGGAGCGCGGCGAGCGTGGTGCGCCCGGTGCGGACGATCCGGTCCGTGGTGAGGAGCGCGGGGACGTCGCGGAGCGCCACGTGCGTCGTCACGAGCACGACGCGCAGGCGCTCGGAGGCGAGCATCATCGCCACGTCCACGTCGCCGGCGAGGTGCGCCAGCCACTCCGTGTGGCCCGGCCAGGGGAACCCGGCGAGGTGCAGCGCGTGCTTGTGGGCGGGGGCGGTGCAGATGGCGTCCACCTCGCCGGCCAGCGCGAGGCGGACCGCCGCCTCCACGGCGTGGCCGGCGAGCCGGCCGGCCCGCACGGTGCGCGCGTGGTCGGGACGCTCGCCGGTGCCGAGCCCCCACGGCCCGACGCCGACGGTGCGGGCGACGGGGAGCCCGGCGACCAGGTCGTCCGGGCCGACCGCGACCACCTCGGCGTCGAGCGGGGCCGCCAGGGCGGCGCGCACGATCTCCGGCCCGATGCCGCGGGGATCGCCGAGGGTGACGGCGACCCGCGGCATCAGGGGGCCCGCACCTCGACGAAGGTGGCCCGGCGCAGGCGGTCGAGGTACTTCCGCTGGCCCAGCTGCTCGCCGAGGATCTGCTTCACGCGGTCGCGCACGTCCTCGTAGCGGATGTCCCCCTCCCCGCGCCGCTCGGTCACCCGGAGCACCGCGACCTTGCTCCGCCCGCCCGCCCCCGCGAGGTCGAAGGGCCCGACGATGTCCCCCGCCTTCGCCGAGCCGAGCACGCGCCCGTAGACCGGGGGCAGCTTCGCGATCGGCGCGTCGGGCGCCTCCCGCTCCTCGGTCGGGTCGTGGTAGAGGCGCTGGAGCGAGTCGATGGGGGCGCCCGCCGCGAGGGCATCGCGCACCCGCTGCGCCAGGGCGCGCGCGCTGTCCACGTCGGCGTCGGTGATCTCGGGGGCGAGGAGGATGTGCCGCACCTGCACCTCGCCCGGCTGGGTGCGGAGCACCTGGATCAGGTGGAAGCCGAACGGCGACTCGACCGGCTCGGAGATCACGCCCGGCCGGAGCGCGAAGGCCACACGCTCGAACTCGGGGACGAAGAGCCCCCGGCGGGCCCAGCCGAGGTCGCCGCCCTGGTCGCGCGAGCCGGGGTCGGCGGAGAAGCGCTTGGCGGCGGTGGCGAAGTCGGCGCCCTTGCGCAGCTCCGCGAGGATCGAGTCCGCGAGGGCGCGCGCCCGCGCCCGCGCCGGTTCGGCGGGCCTCGGCGCGATGACCACCTGCCGGAAGCCGATCGTCTCGGGGCGCTTCCCGAACTCGCCCCGGTGCTCCTCGAAGAAGGCGCGCATCTCGGGCTCGGTGGGCTGCAGCGGCTTGAGCTTCTGCTCGCCGCGCAGCTTGTCGAGGAGCCGGGTCTTGTAGAGGTCGCGCGAGGTCTCGCGCTGCAGGAAGCGGCGGTACTCGTCGAGCGAGGTGAACCCCGCGCCCTTGAGCTCGCGGGTGAAGTCGAGCTCCGTGGTGAACTTGCTCCGCACCTCGCGCACCCGGCTGTCCACGCCGTCGGCCACCTCCTGGTCGGTGACCTTGATGGCGGTGTCCTTCTGCGCCTGCTGCACGAGCAGCTCCTCGTCCACCATGTTGGCGAGGAACTCGCGCTTCGCGCGCGCGGAGTCGGCGGCCGTCTTCATCGGGGGGAGGCTCCCCTGCGAGACGGCCTGGAAGAACGCCTCCTCCAGCTCGGACTTGAGGATCACCTTCTCGCCGACGACCGCGATGATGCGGTCCACCGGCGCGACCGCCGGCACCGAGTCGCCCTGCGCCGCCAGCGGGCCGGCGGCGAGGGCGAGGGCGAGGAGGGGGAGCGCGCCGCGCACGGCGCTACTTCTTCGTCGGCGCGGGCGGCGGGGTGACGACCTGGCCGCCCTGCTCCCGGAGCGCCTTCTGGACCTGCTCGGGCGTGGTCCCGGGGGGCAGCGGGACCTGCACCGGCCCGGTCGGGGCCGCCGCGGGCTCCGGCCCCTTCGCGGAGTCCGCCTTCGCCCGGCGGGCCCGGCCGAGCTCGAGGGCGTAGGTGAGGCCGGCCTCGTGGACCGCCACGCGGGAGGCGCGCTCGCGCAGCAGCATCGCGAGGGACGCCGGAATCGGCCGCAGGCGCCGCTTGCCGCCGGCCACCTCGTCGATGTACAGGTCGGCCTTGAGCTGCGCCGCCTTGGCGAGCTCCGCCGGCTTCGCGGACGCGTCCGGCGCGCTGCCGCCCAGGCCCATGTCGGCGCGCAGGCTGTCCAGCTGGAAGAGGTATTCCTGCCGGAGGCCCTGCCACTCCTCCGGGGAGATGCCGATGTGCGCCGAGTCGGCCTGCCGCAGGAGCAGGATGTTGGTCGCGAGGATCGTCGCGAAGCGCTTGAGGCTCGAGTCCGGCGCCGCCTTGAGCTGCGCCGTGATCTGCGGCGGCAGCACCCGCACCCAGCGCAGGTAGTCCCGCACCGTCACCTCGCCGCCCGCGTAGCTCGCGAGCGTGGCGGTGGAGCGGAAGTGCGCGTCGGGGTCCTCGATCGCCGTCTTCATCAGCTTCGGCGCCTCGCCGCTGACGGCGAGGCGCTTGCCCTTGGCGAGGCTGTCCATGTACGCCGCGTCCAGCTGCTGCGCCTGGCCCTCCTTCAGGTAGCGCTCGAACTGCTCGCGCACCTGCGCCAGCGGCGGCCGCCGGATGATGTGGTAGCCGAACGGCGTCTCCACGAGCCCCGTCATCGCGCCGGGCGCGAGCGCCCAGCCGGCGCTGTCGAACGCCGGCACGAACTGGCCCCGCGGCGCGGGCGGCAGGAAGCCGCCGTTCCCCTTCGAGCCCGGGTCGTCCGAGACCTCGGCCGCCACCTTCGCGAAGTCGGCGCCCCCCCGCACCCGTGCGAGGGCCGCCTCGGCCTTCCTGCGCGCCTGCGCGCGCTGCTCGGGCGTCGCGGTCTGCGGCACGCCGACGAGGATGTGCTGGAGCAGCCGCACCGTGTTGGCGCCGTAGGCGCTGTCCACCGCCCCGGGCGCCACCCGCGCGCGGCGCGCGAGCAGCGTGTCGTGCCAGTGCGTGCCGCGCAGCTCCGCGAGCTGCGGCCACATCGCCTCGGCGATCGTGGCCGAGTCGGTGAGCACCGTCCCCGTGCCCACCGCCTGCGCGAACAGGGAGTAGTCCGCCCAGACGTTCGCGACGAAGTCGGCCGTGGCACGGTCGAGCTTCACGCCCTTGCCGGCCAGCAGCAGCGTCGCGAGCCGGTCCGCGGAGAGCTCCGCCGACCCCGCCTCGGCCGCCGTGTTGGCGTGCGCGGTGAAGAGCTGCTTCGCATTGCACCCCGCCAGCGCACCCGCCGCCAGCACCAGCACCACCGAACGCCGCATGACCGCTCCGTCGAAAGGAATCCGTGATTGTCGCCTAGGCCCGGCCCACCGCACGCAGCGCGCGCACGAGCGCCGGGAGCAGCGCCTCGCCCCCCAGCCGCTCGAGCCGGAGCGCGAGCGGCACCGTCCGCCGCACGTCGGCCGAGAGCTGGACGTCGTCGAGCGCCTGCGTGAGCTTCGCGAGCCGCGGCACTGCGCCCTGGCGGAACGTCAGGCGCGCCTCCTCGCCGCGGACGAGCACGTGCTGCAGCCCGAGCTGGGCCCCGAGCACGCGGAGGCGGGAGAGGTCGAGGAGCGTGTCCGCCTCGGGCGGGAGCGGCCCGAAGCGCTCCCGAAGCTCCTCGCGAAGCTGATCAATGTCGCCAGTCGCCTCCGCCCGCGCCAGTCGGCGGTACAGGTCGAGCTTGACGTCGTCGTCCGGCACGAAGCCGTCCGGCAGGTGGGCGGGGCGGTCGAGCACGACCTCGGGCGGCTGCGGGGCCTCCGCGCCCCCCTGCCCGCGGAGCGCGTGCACCGTCTCCTCGAGCCAGCGGAGGTAGAGGTCGAAGCCGACGGCGTGCGCGTGGCCCGACTGCTCGGCGCCGAGGAGGTTGCCCGCGCCGCGGAGCTCGAGGTCCTTGAGCGCCACGCGGTAGCCCGCCCCGAGCTCGGTGTGGTGCTCGAGCACCTTGAGGCGCGCCTCCGCGTCGGCGTCGATCGTGTCCGGTACCAGCAGGTAGCAGTACGCCCGCCGGTGGCTCCGCCCCACGCGGCCGCGGAGCTGGTAGAGCTGCGCCAGCCCGAAGCGGTGCGCGTCGTGCACGATCATCGTGTTCGCGTTCGGCACGTCGAGCCCCGACTCCACGATCATCGTGCTCACGAGCACGTCGAGCTCCCCCGCCACGAACGCGCGCATCACCTCCTCGAGCTCGGCCGAGGCCATCTGGCCGTGGCCCACGCCGACGCGGGCGCGGGGCGCGAGCGCCCGGACGCGCGCGGCGATGGTGGCGATCGTCTCGACGCGGTTGTGCACGAAGAAGACCTGCCCCCCGCGGTCGAGCTCGCGCGCCATCGCCTCCTCGAGGAGGGCGTCGTCCCACGGCTCGACGAAGGTGAGGATCGGCGAGCGGTCGCGGGGCGGCGTCTCGATGAGGGTGAGGTCCCGCATGCCCGCGAGCGAGAGGTGGAGCGTCCGCGGGATCGGCGTCGCGGTGAGCGTGAGCACGTCCACCTGCAGCCGGAGCCGCTTGAGGCGCTCCTTGTGCTTCACCCCGAAGCGGTGCTCCTCGTCCACGATGAGGAGCCCGAGGTCCCGGAAGAGCACGTCCTCGCTGAGGAGGCGGTGCGTGCCCACGATCACGTCCGTCTCGCCCGTCCCCAGCCGCGCGAGCGCCGCCTTCTGCTCCTTCGCGGTGCGGAAGCGGGAGAGCACCTCCACCTTCACCGGGAAGTCGGCGAGGCGCTCGGTGAAGGTCCGCCCGTGCTGCTCGGCGAGGACCGTGGTCGGCACCAGCACCGCCACCTGCTTCCCGCCCTGCACCGCCTTGAACGCCGCGCGGACCGCCACCTCGGTCTTGCCGTAGCCCACGTCGCCCACGAGCAGGCGGTCCATCGGGCGCGGCTGCTCCATGTCGCGCTTGATGTCCTCGGTGGCGCGCCGCTGGTCGGGGGTGTCCTCGTAGAGGAAGCTCGACTCGAGCTCGCGCTGCCAGCGGGTATCGGGGGGGAAGGCGTACCCGCGCGCCACCTGCCGCCGCGCGTAGAGCTCGAGGAGCTCGCCCGCCATCTGGCGGATCGCGGCCTCGGTCTTCTCGCGCACCCGCTTCCAGCTCGACCCGCCCAAGCGGTGCAGCTTGGGCGGCGGCCGGTCGCCGTCGTCCCCGGCGGCGCGGTAGCGCTCCAGCTGGTCGAGGCGGTAGAGGGGGACGTTGAGCCGGTCGCCGCCCTCGTACTCGACCACGGCCACCTCCATCGTGCTCTGCCCGACGGCGATCGTCTCGATGCCGCGGTAGATGCCGATGCCGTGGTCGAGGTGCACCACGTAGTCGCCGGTGACGAGCGCGCCCGTCGCCGCCGACGGCGCCGCCTCGCGGTAGCGCCGCGCCCGGCGGAGCCGCCGCGCGCGGCGGAAGATCTCGTGGTCGGTCAGGACCCGGAGCACCGGCATCACGAAGCCGCCGTCGAGCGCCCCGATGGCGAGCGTCGCCGAGGCGGGGCGGCGCCCGCCCTCCTCGAGGAGCTCCTCGAGGCGCTCGAGCTGGCCCTCGTTGTCGCACAGGATTAGCGTCGGCGGCGCCCCCGCGAGCAGCGCCCGCAGGTGCGCCACCTGGCGGTCGATCCGCTCGGGCGGGAAGAAGCCGAACTGCAGGTCGGCGCGCTCGGCGCCCAGCAGGAGCCGCGGCAGCGCGGCGAACCGGCGCTCGCACACCTCCGGCGGCTCGAGCATCGCCTCGCGGCTCGGGACCTCCTCGCCCAGCCGCCGAGCCACGTCGAGGTGGTGCTCCGCCTCGCGCCACGCCCGCGCGACCTCGTCGGCCACGGGGCCGGGCCCGTCCACGAGGAGCAGCGTGTCGCTCGGCAGGAGCTCGAGGAGCGTCCGGCGCACCGGCGCCCCGCCCGCCTCGGCCGCCACCCACGTGCTCGTCACGGGGAGCACGGTCACCTCGCCCAGCTCCGCCAGCGAGCGCTGGGTCGTGAGGTCGAAGCCACGGAGCGAGCTCACCTCGTCGTCCCACCACTCGAGGCGCGCCGGCGCGGCCATGCCGAAGCCGTAGACGTCGAGGATGCCGCCGCGCACGCTGAACTCCGCCACCTCCGTCACGGTGGCGACGCGGCGGTAGCCCATCCCCTCGAGCCGCTCCGCGAGCACGCGCGGCGCGAGGCGGGTGCCGGGCGCGAGGCGGAGCCGCGCCGCCTCGAGCGCCGCGGGGACGAGCGTGCGCTCCGCCACCGCGCGCGCGGTGGTGACGAGCACGCGGAGCCGGCCGCCCAGGAGCGCCTCGAGCGTCTCCGCGCGCTCCCCGGCGATCTCGAGGTGCGGCTCGTCCTCGCCCAGCCCCTCGCGCTGCGGGTAGAGCGCCACGCCCTCGTCGGCGAGGAACTGGAGGTCGGCGAGCCACCGCTCCGCGTCGGCCGGCGTCGGGGCCACGACGGCGATCACCCGCTGCGCCTCGGTGCGGGCGAGCGAGGCGGCGAGCACCGCCGGGCTCGAGCCGGGCAGGCCACCGAGCCGGAGCGCCGCGCCGCGCGCGGGGAGGCGCTCCCGCAGCTCGCGCGCTGCGGGCGTCCGCTCGAACGCGTCGAGCAGCATCGGGAGGCTCATCGCGCCCGCCCCCACGCGCTCGCCAGGACCAGCTCCGCCGCCGCGCAGGCGAGCGCGAGCCACAGGAGCGGCCCCCGCAGGTCGCTCCGGGCGCCGCCGGCGAACGCCGCGCGGCCCGCCGCGCCGAGCGGCACCACGCGCGCCCCGGGCCAGAGGGCGCGCACCCGGCCGTCGCTCGCCCGCGCGAGGCGCGACTCGCGGGCATCCACGTTGACCGCGAGCACGCCCGCGGTGTCGCGCCCCGCCAGCAGCCACACGAGCCCGACCTCCTGCGGCCGCCACGGCGCCCCGCCCTCGACGGCGACCCGCCGGTCCCCGACCGCGAGCGCGGTGACGAGGTCGGGGAGCGGCACGGCGTCGCCCGGCGCCGCCTCGAGCGCCGCGAGCTCGCCGCGCGCGAGGCGGTTCACCAGCACGTCCACGAACGGCACGAACCCCGCCGTGAGCGGCAGCGCCGTCCACGCCGGGTCGAGGCGGCTCCCCACCAGCACCGTGCGCCCGCTCCGGACGAGCCAGGGCTCGCCGCCGGCCGTCGCGAGCACGCCGGTGCGGCCGCTCCCCGCCGCGACGAGGCGGAGGCGCCGGGTCACCGCGACGCGGCCGAGGAGCGCGCCGCTGTCGGTGGCCGCGGCGGGAAGCGGCCCCCCGTACCGCCACGCGACGCCGCGCCGCTCGAGCTCGCGGTTGAGGGCGCCCGCCAGCGCCGGATCCTCCGGCGGCAGCACCACCGAGGCGGTCGCCCCGAATGCCCCCACCCGCACCTCGTCCCCGCGCGCCGCCCGGCCGTTCGCCACGAGGACCTCGCAGGCGGCGGCGACGTGCCGCCCGCCGTCGCGGCAGTCGAGGCGCGCGAGCGGCGCCACGCGCACGGCGCCCACGCGCCGGTCGTCGAGCCGGAGTTCGTCGGGGTCGATCGCCGCCTCGACCGCCCGCCAGCCGGGGGCCGCCGCGGGCACGGGGACGCTCACCGCACTCCCGACCGTGCCGAGCGCCTGGCGCGGCGGGCGCCCCGCGAGCGCGACGGAGACCGGGACCTGCAGGGCGGAATCGCCGGCGAGCGTCACCGTCACCCGCCCGCCCTCGGGCGGCCACGGCTGCGGCCCCGGCGCGAGGCCCGCGATCCCGGCGTTCCGCGGCACCGCGCCCTCCGGCCGCGCCACCGTCACCGGCACCCGGGGCGCCGCCGGCCCGAGCGCCGTCGCCTGCAGGTCGCTCACGACGAGGATGCCGCCCGGCTTCCGCTCGCTCGCAAGCACCTGGTCGGCACCGCGGACCGCCTCCCCGAGGTCGAGGCGGCGCGGCAGCGGCGTCGCCGCGCGCACCAGCGCCGCGAGTTGCGCGGCGTCCCCGCGGCGCGGCACCCCGTCCGCGAGGACGAGCCAGAGCGCGTCGTCGGGCGTCGCCGCGGCAAGGGCGGCGAGCGCCGCGCGCCGGAGCTGCTCCAGCCGCGGCGTCCCGTCCACCACCGCGGCGCTGCTCGCGCTGTTGTCCAGCACGACCACCAGCGCCGCCGGCGCATGGGTCCCGACGCCCGCGCGCGGCAGGCTCGGGCCCGCGGCGGCGAGCACCAGCGCGACGACCAGCAGCGTGCGAAGGAGGAGCAGGAGCCAGTGCTGGATGCGCAGCCGGCGCTGGTGCTCGCGCGTGGTGGTCACCAGGTAGCGCACCGCCGGGAAGAGCACCGTCGGCGGCTCGCGCCGCTGGATGAGGTGCAGGAACACCGGCACCCCGGCGGCGAGGAGCCCCGCAAGCAGCCACGGGTGGAGGAAGCTCATGCGCGGCCGCCGGGCGCGAGCACGGCACGCAGCACGTGCCCGAACGGGGTGTCGGTCGTGATCCGGTGGTACGCGATGCCGCTGCGCCGGCACGCCGCGCGCCACCCGGCGACGACGTCGCGCACCGTGTCCGCGTACGGTGCCGCCCAGTCACGCGGCCGCAGCACGACCGCGGCCCCCGTCTCCGGGTCCTCGAAGCGCGCCTCGGCGGGCCCGCGCAGCGCCACCTCCGCCGGGTCCATCACGTGCAGCACGAGCACCTGGTGTCCGCGGTGGCGGAGGAACCGCAGCGCGGTGAGGGTGAGCCGGCGGTCCAGCAGCAGGTCCGACACGAAGATGACGAGCCCGCGCCGCCGCAGCTGGTCCACCACGCGCCGCAGCGCGGGCTCGGCCGCGGTGCCGGTGCCCGCCTCGAGCGCCGCCAGCGTGGCGCAGAGCTGGCCCCACTGCGAGCGGCGCGCCCGGGGCGGCGTCACGTGGCGGACCGCCTCGTCGAAGGCGATGAGGCCGGTCGCATCCCGCTGGCGAAGGAGGAGCAGCGCGAGCGCCGCGACGAGCCGCTCGGCGTACGCGAGCTTGGGCAGCACCTCCCCAGGGCTCCCCGACCAGCCCATCGAGCGGCTCGCGTCCAGCACCACCATCGCGCGGAGGTTCGTCTCCTCCTCGAACTGCTTCACGTACAGCCGGTCGCTGCGCGCGAGCATCTTCCAGTCCACGTAGCGGAGCTCGTCGCCGGGCTGGTACATGCGGTGCTCGGCGAACTCGACGGAGAAGCCGCGGCGCGGGGAGCGGTGGAGGCCCGTGAGGAATCCTTCGACGACGCCCTCGGTGGTAACTTCGAGGCCGCCCAGTCGCGCGACCTCGGCCGGCTCGAGCAGGTCGAGCCGGGCGCGGCCGAAGGTCGGGTCAGGACGGAGCATGGGGCGGGCAACCTAGGAGGCGCACCCTGCCCCCGTCAACGCGCAGCGCCGTCCCTGCCCCGGGACAGCGCAACGGGGGACGCCACCCCCCGCCGGTGCGGGAAGGCGCGCCGACGCAAGGCGTTGGGAAACCTGCAGGTGCGCGGCATGAATGGTGCTGGATAGCCGTACTCCAGGATCGGGTCGGAGGTTTCAGCGTGCTCCTCGCAACGTTCGTCGTCGGCCTGCTCGCCGGCGCCCCGGCCGCGCCAGTGCGCGATGCGCTGCCGGTCGCCGGCATCGAGCGCCAGGGGGTGGACAGGAAGCAGGGCGGCGGGAAGGGCGAGCAGCCGCGCGGCGCCTCCCGACCGCCCGAGCCGCGCCGGGCCGACCCGCCCCCCGAACGCCGGGCCGAGCCGCCCAAGCCGCCGCCGCGCAGCACCGGCGAACCGGAGCTCCGGCGCCGCAAGCCCTGACCGACCCGCCCCTGGAAACAGCCCGCCGGGCTCGCGCGTAGATTGAGCGAGCCCGGCGGCGTCGTTTCCGCCGACCCCGACCCGACCTTCACCTCACCGACCATGCCCCGACGTCCTGCGGTTCCCGCCGGCCTCGCCGCCGTGCTCTGGCTCGTCCCCGCCCTGCTGGCAGCCCAGGGCCGGACCGCGGCACGCGCCGATCGCGACGCCGGCGCCGGCGCCGCCGCCTCCATCACCCCGGGCGACGTCGCCCGCCGCGTCGGCATCATCGCCGCGGACTCGATGGGCGGGCGGGACACGCCGAGCCGGGGGCTCGAGCTCACCGCGCAGTACGTGGCCGACGAGTTCAAGCGGCTCGGCCTCGTGCCGGGCGGGCCGGGCGGCAGCTGGTTCCAGCGGTACACGATCGGCCGCCGGAAGTTCGACGCGGCAGCTTCCGCCCTCCGGCTCACGCTCCGCGGCGCGATGCGCAGCCCCGGCTTCGGCGCCGAGGCGCGCTTCGGCGGGGGCGGGATCCCGGCGGCGCCGCTCGCCGGGGACGTCCTGCTCCTCTGGGGCCCGCACACCCAGGCCTCGCTCGCCGCGGCCAACCCGGCGGGGCGGATCGTCCTGTGGGTGGTGGACGCGGCGAAGGCGACCGAGGTGACGCAGGCGCAGCGGATGCTCCTGGCCCTCCGGCCGGCGGCGATCGTCCGCGTCACGAACGACGACCCGGCGGCGTTCGAGCGGCGCCGCGCCGCCCAGGAACGGGAGACGCCGTTCATCCGGGGCGCGGAGGCGACGCCCCCGTTCGTCGAGGTGCTCGACCGGGCGCTCGAGGGGCTCCCGCTGCCGGCCGACGCCGGCGCCGACCTCGCCGCGCTCCGCCGCGCGGCCGCGCCGGGCGCGGCACTGCTCGGGGCCGCCGACGGCGCGCGCGCGGAACTCGCCCTGGTGGCCCGCCTGAGCGACACCCTCTCGGCGCCCAACACAATCGGCATCCTGCCGGGGAGCGACCCCGCGCTCCGGGGCCAGTACGTCGTCTTCTCCGCGCACATGGACCACATCGGGACGGCCGCAGGCGGGCGGTGCGCGCCGATCGGGGCCGACAGCACCTGCAACGGCGCCGACGACGACGCCTCGGGCACCGCGGGCGTGCTGGAGCTCGCCGAGGCGTTCGCGCGCCGCGGCGTGCGGCCCCGGCGCTCGCTCCTCTTCCTCACCGTGAGCGGCGAGGAGCGGGGACTCTGGGGCAGCCGCATCTTCACCGAGCAGCCGACGGTGCCGATGGACAGCATCGTGGCCGACCTCAACCTCGACATGATCGGCCGGAACTGGGCCGACACCATCGTCGCCATCGGCACCGAACACTCGGACCTCGGCGCGACGCTCGCCCGCGTGAACGCCGCGCATCCCGAGCTCCGGATGACCGCGATCCCCGACCGCTGGCCGCAGGAGCGCTTCTACTTCCGCTCCGACCACTACAACTTCGCCCGGAAGGGCGTGCCGATCCTCTTCTTCTTCAACGGCGTCCACGACGACTACCATCGCGCCGGCGACGACCCCGCCAGGATCGACGCGGAGAAGGAGAGCCGGATCGTGAAGCTCGTCTTCTACCTCGGGCTCGAGGTCGCGAACGCGCCGGCCCGGCCGGCGTGGGACCCGGAGAGCCGCCGCCAGATCGTCGAGGGGCCCGGCCGCTGAGCGTTGCGCCGGGGGTTAGCTTCGTCGCATGAGCACCGACCCGACCCCCGGCTCCCTCGCGGAGTGGCAGGCCTTCCGCGCCCGGATGAACGAGAGCATCCTCGGCGCGGGCAACCTCACGATCAACCGCTTCTTCCGGCTCGACGGCCAGGCCTACGAGCCCGGCGCGCTCGGCACGAAGACCAAGGAGATGCTCGGCCTCGTCGCCAGCCTCGTGCTGCGCTGCGACGACTGCATCACCTACCATGTGGTGCGCTGCCACGAGGAAGGGGTCACGCGCGCGGAGTTCCTGGAGGTCTTCTCGGTGGGCCTCGTGGTGGGCGGGAGCATCGTCATCCCGCACCTGCGGCGCGCGATGGCGCGCCTCGAGGAGCTCGAGGGGGCGGCGGGCTGATCCCGCCGGTCCCGCCTCAGTTCGGCGGGACGGGCGGGGACGCCGGGGGCTGGGGCGGCACGTCGGGCGTCCACGCCGCGAGCCGCAGCACCGCGTCGGACAGCCGCTCGGCATAGGGCCCGAGCTCCGCCAGCAGCGAATCGGCGGGCATCGGGTCGCTCTCCACCACGATCTCCTCGCCGCGGCGCGTGGGGTCGTCCACGCGCGCGCGGAGCCGCACCCCGCCCGCCTCCGCCACGATCCATCCCCGCACCTGCACCAGCGACTGGAAGAGGAGCCCCACGGCCTCGGGGCCGCCCTCCCCGCCCGCACCGGCGCGCTCGAGGTCGGCGGGCCCGAGCACGCGGAGCCGGGTCCGCCGCTGGAGCTGTGCCGCCAGCGAGTCGCGGAGCGGCATGACGAGCGGGCCCGCGGCGGGCGCGTTGCCCCGGGCCGAGAAGGGCAGCAGGATGAGCCGCCGGAGACGTCCGGGGTCCAGGGTCCGCACCCGCGTGAGCTGCGGCCCGAACCGGATCGTGTCGGGCGTACCGTCGGGCCCGCGGCGGACGACGACCATGTTGCCGGGCAGCCGCGACAGCGAGTCGGTCAGCACGGTGAACGACCGGCGGATCGAGTCGGAGAAGAGCCGCTGCTGCTCGCGCGTCCAGGTGGGCGGCGCCGGCATCGCCCGGGCGACCGAATCGGCGAACGCCTGCCGCACCGCCCGCCGGAGCGAGTCGAGGTCGCGCTTCGCGTCGGCGGCGGCGAGCTCGCGCTCGCGCCGGATCAGCGCCGCGGCGATCGCGAGCGAGTCGTCGCGGGTCAGCTGGCGCGGCGCCGGCTTCGGGGCGGCCGGGGTGGGCGGCGGGACGAGCGGGACGCTCACGCCGCGCCCGGTGTCCCCCGCGACGGCGGCGGTGGGTCCCGCGTCGACGGGCGCGGCGGACCGCCCGCGCACCACCACGGCGACCGCCGTCGCGGCCACGGCCACGCCCAGGAGCGCGAGCCACGGCACCGCGCGCCGCCCCGGCGCCGCGAGGCGCACGGTGTCGCCGCTCGGCATCGGGATCGCCTCGAGCGCCTCCGCCACCTCGGCAGCGGTCGCGGGCCGGCGATCGGGCACCTTCTCGAGGCAGCGCGCGAGGAGCGCGGCAAGCGCGGGCGGCACGTCGGGCCGGGCGAGGCCGATCGGCTCGGGCACCTTGGTGAGCTGCGCGGCGAGCGTCTCCTGCGGCGAGGAGCTCGCGAAGGGCGACTGCCCCGAGAGCATCTCGTAGCCGAGGAGGCCGAGCGCGTAGAGGTCCACGCGGTGGTCGGCGCGCGGGTCGGCCGCCAGCTGCTCGGGCGCCATGTAGGCGGGGGTGCCGATCGCCATGCCGGTCGAGGTCATTCCCGCGCCGGGGAGCGGGAGCGCCGCCGAGATCGCCTTGGCCACGCCGAAGTCGGTGACGAGGGCGTGCGAGCCCTGCACCATCACGTTGGCCGGCTTGATGTCCCGGTGGATCACCCCGCGCCCGTGCGCGTAGGCGAGCGCCTCCGCGACGTCCCCCAGGAGGCGCAGCACGTCCCGCACGGGGAGGGCCCCCCGCCGCGCGATCGCCTCGCGGAGCGACTCGCCCTCGATGAAGGGCATCGTGTACCAGAGGAGCTCGCCGTGCTCCCCCGCGCTCAGCAGCGTGACGATGTGCGGGTGCTGGAGCTGCGCCGCGAGCTGGATCTCCCGCTCGAAGCGCTCCCGGTTGACGCCGGCGGCGAGCTCCGGCGGCAGCACCTTGACCACGACGCGCCGGCCGAGCGCGCGCTCGCGCGCGGCGAAGACGCGGCTCATCCCGCCGCCCGTGAGCTCGCGCTCGAGCTCGTAGGCGCCGCCCAGGGCCTCGGCCAGTCGCTCCTGCAGGGTGTCGCTCATCTGTCCGGGCTGATGCCTGTCCGGGCCGAAGGGTTGCTCACCGCCCGCGGGCGGCGTGGATGCGGGCGAGCAGGTCGGGATCGGCGAGCGCATCCCACGTCGCCGGCACCACGACCTCGACGCGCTCCGCTCCCGAGTTGCACTCCACCCGGACGGTGCCCGGAGCGTCGTCCGGGCGCGCCGGGAGCTCGAGGCAGATCCATGCTTCGCTCCGTCCCTCCGTCAGGACGCGCATCGGTCACCCTTCGTTACGGGACGTGGCCGCCGGCACGCGCCGCCGGCCGAGGAGGACGCCCCCAAGGATGCACGCGCCGCCCGCCAGATGCACGGGGCCCGGCCGCTCGTGCAGGAGGAGCATCGCGGTCACCGTGGCGACGAGGGGCGTGAGGAGCGTGAGGAGCGCCGCCCGCCCCGCCCCCAGCCGCTGCACGCCGTGGCTCCAGAGCAGGTAGGCGGCCACGAGGGAGAGGAGGGTGGCGTACGCGAGCGCGGCCCAGGCCGTCGGCGACACCGTGCCCCAGTCGAGGCGCACGAGCCCCGGCAGGCCGGCGAGGACGAGGCCCGGGGTGCCGAGGACCATCGTCCAGGTCGTGAGGGCGAGCGGGGAGAGGCCGGTGCCCAGGCGCCGGAGGCCGAGGGTGTAGCCCGCCCAGCAGAGCACGGCCCCGAGCATGAGGAGGTCGCCGACGAGGTCGCCGCCCGCCATGCCGCCCCCCCGCGCGAGCACGACCGCCACGACGCCCACGGTCGCGAGGGCGAGCGCCCACCGCTCCCGGGCGGTGGTCCGCTCGAGACCGAGCAGCCCGCCCCCGACGGTGACGACGGTCGGCATGCTCGCGAGGATCAGGGCGCTGTTCGTCGCGGTGGTCCGGGCGAGCCCCTGGATGAAGCAGAGCTGGTAGACGGTGTTGCCGAGCACGCCGAGCCCGAGGAGGGGGCCCAGGGTGCCCGGCGGGGGCGTCGCCCGGCCTTCCCGGCCGCGGACCACGAGCCAGAGGAGCGCCGAGCCGGCCGCGAAGCGGATCGCCGTGAAGGGGAGCGGCGGGATCTCCGCGAGGGCCAGCTTCGAGACGCTGAAGTTGCCGCCCCAGAAGAGGACGACGAGGAGGAGGCCGAGAGCGGGGTGCATGGGCGCCGGATGATAGCCGCCCCGGGGCCGCCCCGGCAGCCCGCCCGCGGGGCCCGCTAGTCCGTTGCCCCGGTTATATTTGCGCCCTATGCGCCAGTCCCGAATCCGCAACTTCTGCATCGTCGCGCACATCGACCACGGCAAGTCCACGCTGGCCGACCGGCTCATCGAGGTCACGGGGGCGGTCGAGAAGCGGCTCATGCGCGAGCAGCTGCTCGACACGATGGACCTCGAGCGCGAGCGCGGCATCACGATCAAGCTCAACGCCGTGCGCATGCAGTACCGGGCGCGGGACGGCGAGGAGTACGAGCTCAACCTGATCGACACCCCGGGCCACGTGGACTTCACCTACGAGGTCTCCCGCTCGCTCGCCGCGTGCGAGGGGGCGATCCTCGTCGTGGACGCCTCGCAGGGGATCCAGGCCCAGACGCTCTCGAACCTCTTCCTCGCGCTGGACGCGGGGCTCGAGATCATCCCGGTCCTCAACAAGATCGACCTCCCCGGCGCCGAGCCCGAGCGCCGCGCGAAGGAGATCATGGACCTGATCGGGGCGAAGCGGGAGGAGATCCTCGCCGTCTCGGCGAAGGAGGGGACGGGCGTCCCCGAGCTCCTCGAGGCGGTCGTGGCGCGCATCCCGGCGCCCGCGGGGAGGCCCGACGCCCCGCTCCGCGCGCTCATCTTCGACTCGTACTACGACCGCTACCGGGGCGGCATCCCGAGCGTGCGCGTGGTGGACGGGACGCTCCGCGAGGGGATGACGATCGCCTTCGGCTCGCACCCCGACGACGTGTACACGGTGGACGAGGTCGGCTACCTCCAGCTGGGCCAGCGCCGCGCCGGCGCGCTCGAGGCGGGCGAGGTCGGCTACCTGGTGGCGAACCTCCGCGACGTGCGCGACTGCCGCGTCGGCGACACGGTGCTCGACGCCACCGACCGCGCGGGCACGCTCCTTCCCGGCTACCGCGACGTCAAGTCCATGGTGTTCGCCGGGCTCTACCCGACCGACAGCGAGCAGTACGAGGCGCTCCGCGACGCCCTCGAGAAGCTCCGGCTCAACGACGCCTCGCTCCACTACGAGCCGGAGACGTCGCAGGCCCTCGGCTTCGGCTTCCGCTGCGGCTTCCTGGGCCTCCTGCACATGGAGATCGTGCAGGAGCGGCTCGAGCGCGAGTTCAACCTCGACCTGATCACCACGGTGCCGACGGTGGAGTACCACGTCTACCGCACCGACGGGACGATGGAGGTGCTCGAGAACCCGACGCTCCTCCCGGACACGACGCTGATCGAGCGGATCGAGGAGCCGTACGTGAAGGCGCGCATCATGGCCCCCGCCGACTACATCGGCGGGATCATGAAGCTGGGGCAGGAGCGGCGCGGGGTCTACAACGGGATGCAGTGGCTCGACACGACGCGCGTCGAGTTCGACTTCGAGTTCCCGCTGGGCGAGATCGTCCTCGACTTCTACGACCGCCTCAAGAGCATCACCCGCGGCTACGCCTCGCTCGACTACGAGATGGCGGGCTACCGCGCGTCGGAGCTCGTGAAGCTCGACATGCTCATCAACGGCGACCAGATCGACGCCTTCAGCGTCATCATCCACCGCGACAAGGCCTACGAGTGGGGCCGCAAGGTGGCGGAGAAGCTGAAGGAGCTCATCCCGCGCCAGCTCTTCGCGGTGGCGATCCAGGCGGCGATCGGCAACAAGATCATCGCCCGCGAGACGATCTCCGCCTTCCGCAAGGACGTGCTCGCCAAGTGCTACGGCGGCGACGTGACGCGCAAGCGCAAGCTCCTCGAGAAGCAGAAGGAGGGGAAGAAGCGCATGAAGCAGATCGGGGCCGTCGAGATCCCGCAGGAGGCGTTCCTGGCGGTGCTGCAGGTGGACCAGTAGCCCCCGCGCGCGCGCGATGGGCCTCCTCTCCCCGGGCCGCCGCGGGGCGGTCGTGATCCAGACCGCCTACATGGGCGACGTCGTGCTGACGACGCCGCTCCTCACCGTGCTCGCCGAGCGCCACGGCCCCGTGGACGTGGTGACGACGCCGGTCTCGGCGGCGCTCCTCGACACGCACCCCGCCGTGCGCACGGTGATCCGCTACGACAAGCGCGGCGCCGACCGGGGCTGGAGCGGGCTCCGCCGCGTGGCGGGGGACATCCGCGCGCGGGGCCACGCCGTCGCCTACCTGCCGCACCGCTCGTGGCGCTCGGCGACGCTCGTCTTCCTCGCGCGCGTGCCGGAGCGGGTCGGCTTCGCCGACAGCCCCGCCGCCTCGCTCTACACGCGGAAGGTGCCGCGCCCGGGCTGGGGCCACGAGACGAGCCGCCTCATGGCGCTCGCCGGCCGCCCCGCCGACGCCCCGCCGGTGCCGGTGACGCTCGGCCTCACCGCGGAAGACGAGGCCGAGGCGGACCGCTGGCTCGCCGAGCGCGGCGTCCGGCCGCCCTTCGTGACGGTGGCCCCGGGGTCCATCTGGGGCACCAAGCGCTGGCCGTTCTACGCCGAGCTGGCCGCGGCGCTCGACCTGCCGGTCGTCGCCATCGGGGGGCCGACCGACCGCGCCCTCGGCGACGCGATCGAGGCGGCGGCGCCGGGCCGCGCCTTCAGCGCCTGCGGCCACGTCGGCCCGCGCACCTCCGCCGCGCTCATCGCGCGCTCGGCGGCGCTCGTCACCAACGACTCGGCGCCGCTCCACCTCGCCTCCGCGGTGGGGACGCCGCAGGTGGCGATCTTCGGGCCGACCGTCCCGTCGTTCGGCTTCGGGCCCCTCGGCCCCGGCGACGTGACCCTCGGGGAGGACGAGCTGCTCTGCCGGCCCTGCTCGCCGCACGGCCCGGCCGCCTGCCCGCTCGACCACCACCGCTGCATGCGGGACCTCGGCGTGGCGCGCGTCCACGCCGCGCTCACCACCCTGCTCACCCGCCGCGAGGCTCCACGTGCGACACATCCTGGGCATTGACATCGGGGGGACCAACCTCGTCGTCGGCTGCGTGGCCGAGGACGGCTCGGCGCTGCACGGCCTGCGGAGCGAACCGACCCTCGCCGAGCGCGGGGCGGAGGACGTGCTGGGGCGGCTCGTCGCGCTCGCGCGCGCCAGCATCGCGGAGGCGCAGGCGGCGGGCGCCGCGGTGTCGGGGGTCGGCTGCGGCGCGCCGGGGCCGCTCGACACCCGGCGCGGGATCGTGCTCCTCACCCCCAACCTCGGGTGGAAGGACCTCCCGCTCCGCGACCTCCTCGCGCGGGAGCTCGGGCTCCCGGCGGCGATCGACAACGACGCGAACTGCGCGGTGTTCGGCGAGTGGTGGATCGGCGCGGCGAAGGGGGCCCGCCACGCGATCGGCGTGACGATCGGCACCGGCATCGGCGGCGGGCTCATCCTCGACGGCCAGCTCTACCACGGCGCGAGCGACTGCGCCGGGGAGATCGGCCACATCACCATCGACACCGAGGGCCGCCGCTGCAACTGCGGGAACTACGGCTGCCTCGAGGCGTATGCGTCGGGGCCGGCGATCGCGAAGCGCGCGGTCGAGGCGGTCGCGTCGGGCTACGAGAGCCGCCTCGCCGAGTTCGCCGGCGGCGACCTGGCGCAGGTCACCGCGCAGACGGTCTACGAGGCCGCCGCGCACCAGGACCCGCTCGCGCTCGAGGTGGTGAACGACACCGCCAAGTTCCTCGGCATCGGGATCGCGAACCTGCTGAACATCTTCAACCCCGAGGTCGTGGTGGTGTGCGGCGGCGTGACCCTCGCCGGCGAGCGGCTCTTCGCGCCGCTCCGGCGCGAGGTCGCGCGGCGCGCCTTCCGCCCCGCGGTGGACGCCTGCCGCATCGTGCCGGGCGCGCTCTCCGGCACGGCGGGCGTCTACGGCGCCGCGCGGGCCTTCCTGCAGCAGAGGGGCTAGTGCCCCGCCTCGGCGTGGTCGGCGCGCTCGTCTGGGACGAGATCCACGGGCGCGACCCGCTGGCCCCCCCGGTGCACGAGTGGGGCGGGATCGCCTATGCGCTGGCGAGCCTCGACGCCCACCTGGCGCCGGGGTGGGAGGTCGTCCCGCTGATCAAGGTGGGGCGCGACCTGCGCGACGAGGCCCAGCGCTTCTTCGCCTCCCTCACCCGGCTCGCCCCCGGCGCACGGCCGATCGAGGTCCCGGCCCCGAACAACCGGGTGGTGCTCCGCTACGAGTCGAGCGACCGGCGCTGCGAGCGGATGAGCGGCGGCGTCCCCGGGTGGACGTGGGCCGAGCTCGGGCCGATGGTCCGCGACCTCGACGCGCTGTACGTGAACTTCATCTCCGGCTTCGAGATGTGCCTCGGCACCGCGCAGGCGCTCCGCCAGGGGTTCGCCGGGCCGATCTACGCCGACCTGCACAGCCTCTTCCTCGGCATGCACCACGACGGGATCCGCGCCCTCCGCCCCCTCCCCGACGCGCCGAGCTGGTTCCGGTGCTTCGACGCGGTGCAGGTGAACGAGGACGAGATGCGCCAGCTCTCCCCCGACCCGCTCGGGCTCTCGGCGATGGCCCTCGCCGAGGGCGTCCGCCTCCTCGTCGTCACCGTCGGGGCGCGCGGGGCGGTGTACGTGGCGGAGGCCGGCTTCGACGGGTTCGGCGCGGCGGAGGTGCCCGGCGGCCCGGTCCGCACCGCCCTCGTCCCCGCCCCCGCGGTGGACGCGGTGGACCCGACCGGCTGCGGCGACGTCTTCGGCGCGGCGTGCGTGGCGCACCTCCTCGCCGGCGAGCGCGTCGAGCCCGCGCTCCGCGCGGCGGCGGCCGCCGCGGCCCGGAACGCCACCTTCCGCGGCGCCGGCGGGCTCGCCGCGCACCTCCGCGGGGAGCTCGTCACGCCGTGAGCCGCATCGTGGACGTCCCCGCGCAGTTCGACGAGCGGAGCTTCGACCAGTTCGCGGCGCAGGTGCCGGCCTGGCCCCCGGGGGAGCGCCTCCTCGTGGACGCCCGCGGCGTCCAGTGGGCCTCGCCGTGGGCGCTCCTCGGCCTCCTGACCGCGGCGCAGGCGATCACCGAGTCGGGCGGCGAGCGCCCGCTGCTCGCCGTCCCGCAGGCGGACGACGTCCGGAGCTACTGGGCGCGCTCGGCCTTCTTCCAGCATGCGGCACCGCTCGTCGAGTTCGTGGGGAAGGTCCCGCGGCTCAAGGCGGCGCACCACGCCGACACGCTCCTCGAGATCACCCCCGTCCGCGCCTCGGAGGACGTGCACGGCGTCGTGGGGCGGATCCAGGAGGGGGCGGCGCGGATCCTCACCGGCGAGCTGGGGCTCGAGCCCAAGGCGACGATGGGGTTCGCCATGGCGCTCTCCGAGGCCTGCCAGAACATCATCGAGCACGCCGGCACCGGCGGCTGGGTGGCGGTGCAGGCCTACCACTTCCGGCGCCGGCTCGGGCGGCGGGTGGCGGTGATCGCGGTGAGCGACGCCGGGATGGGCTTCCGCCGCTCGCTCGAGGCGACGCAGGCCCGGCGCTTCGGCGACCGCTGGCGCGACGGCACCGCGCTCGAGGCGGCGCTGATCCAGGGCGTGAGCCGCTTCCGCGACCCCGGCCGGGGCCAGGGGCTCGCCGGGATCAAGCGCTACCTGGCCCGCTGGCAGGGGAAGCTCGGCATCCGCAGCGGCACCGCCCGCATCGCGATCGTCCCGCCGTGGGACGACGACGTGCCGCTGGCGGAGCACTTGCCCTATTTTCCGGGGACGCAGCTCCAGATCACCATCCCGGCGCAGGACGCCCCGGCCCCATGATCGAGACGATCCCCGTCGCGCACGTGCTCCGCGAAGCCGTCGCGACCCCGTACCGGAACCTGGTCACGCGGCCCACCGGCGCCGCGGTGCGGGGGCGCATCGAGACGGTGCTCGCCGCCTCGGCCTGCCGGACGGCGGTGCTCGACTTCTCCGAGGTGGACCTGCTCGACCTGAGCTGCGCCGACGAGGTCGTGGCGAAGCTGCTCCGGGTGCTCTCGGCCCAGCTCGACCGGTTCGTGGCGCTGCGCGGGCTCCACGAGGACCTCTGGGAGGCGATCGACGCGGTGCTCGCGCGGCAGGACCTCGCCGTCGTGGTCGTGCGGGACGACGGCCCGGCGCTCCTGGGCTCGGTCCCCGACGACGTGCGCGAGGCCTTCCAGGGCCTCGGCGCCACCGGGCCCACCGACGCGGCGGGGCTCGCCGGCCACCTGGGCTGGCCCGAGCCGCGCGCCGCCGCCGCCCTCTCGGCGCTCGTCACCCTCCGGCTCGCCTCCCAGGGGCCCGCCGGCACCACCCGCCTCCCCCTCGCATGACCACCCGCCGCCTCGGCCCCTCGACGATCGCCGTCCACGGCGTCCCGCACCGCAAGCCCGACTGGGCCCCGGTGATCCCCCCCGTCCAGCAGGCGAGCACCTTCACGAACCCCGTGGGCTCCACGGAGGAGGTGCTCTACACCCGCTACGGGAACAACCCGAACCAGGTCGAGATCGCGCGGAAGTACGCCCTGCTCGAGGGGGCGGAGGCGGCGCTCTTCGTCTCGAGCGGGATGGCGGCGACGGCGCTCGCGCACCTCGCGGTGCTGCGGCCGGGCGACCACCTGGTGTCGAGCCAGTGGATCTACGGCGGGACGCAGAAGCTCTTCGACGAGGAGTTCGCGCGGCTCGGCATCGAGGTGACGTACGTCGTCCCCACCGAGCACCGCCTCTGGCGCAAGGCGCTCCGGAAGACCACGCGGGCGATCTTCGTCGAGACGCCGACCAACCCGCTGCTCCGCGTGCTCGACCTCGCGCCGATCGCGCAGGTGGCGCGCGAGGCGGGGATCGCGCTCCTCGTGGACGCCACCTTCGCGAGCCCGATCCACTTCCGCCCGCTCGAGCACGGCGCCGACGTGGTCATCACGAGCGCGACCAAGTACCTCAACGGCCACAGCGACGTGATCGCCGGGGCGGTCGCGGGCTCGGCGCCGTTCCTCGAGGAAGTGACGCGGCTCATGAAGCTCTGGGGCCAGTCGCTCGACCCGCACAGCTGCTGGCTCATCGACCGCGGGATGCGCACCCTCGCGCTCCGCATGGCGCGGCATTCGGAGAACGGGCTCGCCGTGGCGCGCTGGGCCGAGGGCCACCCGGCGATCGCGAAGGTGCACTACCCGGGGCTGCCGTCCCACCCCGACCACGCGCTCGCGCGCACGCTGCTGGGCGGCTTCGGCGGCATGGTGGGGCTCGAGCTCGCCGGGGGTGCCGGGGCCGCGGAGCGGATGCTCCGGCGCCTGCAGGTGATCACCCACGCCCCGAGCCTCGCGGGGGTGGAGAGCCTCGTCTCCGAGCCGCGGCTCACCTCGCACAAGGGGATCGGCCCCGAGGGCCGCGCGCGCATCGGCATCCCCGACGGCTTCGTGCGGCTCTCCTGCGGCATCGAGGACGCCGCCGACCTGGTCGCCGACCTCGCCCAGGCGCTGGAGGGCTGAGGTGATCGGCTTCCGGCACGTCTTCAAGACCTACCCCAACGGCGCGCTGGCCCTCAAGGACGTCACCTTCACCGTGAACAAGGGGGAGTTCGTCTTCCTCACCGGGCACTCCGGCGCGGGGAAGAGCACGATCCTCAAGCTGCTCTTCGCCGAGCAGCGGCCGTCGAGCGGCGAGGTGCGGGTGGCGAACTTCTCGGTGCACGCGATGACGGCGGACGAGGTGCCGAAGCTCCGCCGCAAGCTCGGCGTCGTCTACCAGGACTTCCGCCTCCTCGAGGACCGCACGGCGAGCGAGAACGTCGCCTTCGCGCTCGAGGTGACGGGGGCGCGCCGGGACACGATCCCCGCGCGGGTGATGCGCGTGCTCACCCAGGTGGGCCTCGCGGCGAAGGCGCGCGCGTACCCGAAGGAGCTCTCGGGCGGCGAGCAGCAGCGCGTGGCCATCGCCCGGGCGCTCGTCAACGACCCGGCGGTGCTCCTCGCCGACGAGCCGACGGGGAACCTCGACGAGCGCGCCACGCGCGGCGTCTTCCAGCTCCTCCGGGAGATCAACGCGGCGGGGACCGTCGTCGTGATGGCCACCCACGACCTCGACCTCGTCCGGCAGACCGACTACCGCACCATCGAGATGCGCGACGGGGGCGTGGTCTACGACAGCGCCGCCGACGAGCCCGCCGGGGAGGAACCGTGAACCTCGTCGTCCGCGAGGCGCTCCACTCCTTCCGCCGGGCGCCGCTCCTCTCGGTCCTCTCCGCGACCGCGATCGCCTTCTCGCTCTTCACCGTGGGCCTCTTCGGCCTCGTGGCGCTCAACCTCCGGCAGGCGCTCCGCGGGGTGGAGGAGCGCGTGGAGATCGTCGCGTTCCTCCTCCGCGGCACCGCCCCCGAGGCGGTGACGCTCGCGAGCCAGGACGTCGCCGCCTTCCCCGAGGTGCAGGACGTCACCTACGTGAGCGAGGACTCGGCGCTCGCGCAGGCCCGCCGGGAGCTGGTCGAGTTCAAGGACGCCTACCGCGACCTCGCGGTGAACCCGCTCCCGCCGTCGCTCGCCATCCGGCTCAAGCCGGGCTTCCGCGACGCGGCGCACGTGGCGCAGGTGGCCGAACGGCTCAAGGGGTTCGCCTTCGTCGAGGACGTGCGCTACGGGCGCGACTGGATCCAGCGCCTCGACCAGCTGCGGAACGTGGCGGGGATCGTCGGCGTCGCCATCGGCCTCGCCTTCGCGCTGGTGGCGCTCGTGATCATCGGCGTCACGATCCGGCTCACGATCCTCCAGCGCGCCCGCGAGATCGCCATCATGCGCGTGGTGGGCGCCACGAACGGCTTCGTCCGCGGCCCCTTCCTCCTCGACGGCGCCTTCAAGGGGCTCCTCGGCGGGCTGCTCGCGCTCGCCCTCGCGTGGGCGGCGTTCGCGCTCTTCCGCCGCACCGGGCCGCTCGCCGGGCTCGTCTTCTTCCACCCGGCGGAGATGCTCCTCTTCGTGCTCTTCGGCGTGGCCCTCGGGCTCGTGGGGAGCCTCGTGAGCGTGGGGCGCCACCTGCAGGAGGTCTGAGGCGCCGATGGCACGCCGGGCCGCCGCCCTCGCCCTCCTCCTGCTCGTCGCCGCGGCGGCCCGTCCCGCCCCGCTGCGGGCCCAGGACACCCGCCAGGAGCTCGACGCCTCCCGGCGGCGGCTCGAGGAGATCCGCCAGGAGCGCGAGCGGCTCCGGGCGCAGGCGGAGCGGCTGCAGGGGCAGGTGCACGACGTCGAGGACGAGCTCGGCAACCTCGAGCGCCAGCGCGAGTCCACGCACCGCATCGTCAACGAGATCGAGCGCCAGATCTCGGGCCTCGCGAGCCAGCTCGAGCGCAACACCGCCGAGCTGATCCTCGCGCAGGACAACCTCGCCGAGCGCACCGCGGTGCTCAACCGGCGGCTCGTGGACATCTACAAGCGCGGCCCCCTCTACACCTTCCAGGCGCTGCTCGCCGCCGAGTCCTTCGGCGACCTCGTGAGCCGCTACAAGTACCTCTTCCTCACCAGCCGGCAGGACCGCCAGCTCGTGGCCGAGGTGGAGGCGCTGCGCAACCGGATCGCGCAGCAGCGGGCCGGCGTCGTGGCGGTGCGGACGCAGCTCGACCGGAGCCGCGAGGAGCGCGAGGCGGAGCTCTCCCGCTACAGCGAGCTCGTGGCCGAGCGGGCGCGGCGGGTGCAGGCGCTCCGGCGGACCGCGCGGACCACCGAGCAGCGGCTCTCGACCCTCGAGAAGGACGAGCAGCGCCTCGTCGGGATCCTCGCGGCGCTCGACCGGAAGCGCTCGGACGAGTCGGCGCGCGCCGCGGCGCGCGGGACCGCGCCGGCCACCGCGACGATCACCACCGCCGACATCGGCAAGCTCGACTGGCCGGTGCAGGGGCGGATCGTGTACCGGTTCGGCCCCGACACGCTGCCGAGCGGCGGCGTGATCCGCTGGAACGGGATCGGCATCGGCGCCCCGCACGGGACGGCGGTGCGCGCGGTCGAGGCGGGGACGGTGGCACTCGTCGGGAACCTGAACACCTACGGCCTCACCGTCGCCGTCGAGCACGGCAACGGCTACTGGTCGCTCTACATGCAGCTGGCGAACGCGGCGGTGGAGAAGGGCCAGCGGGTGGAGAAGGGGCAGGTCATCGGCGGGGTGGGCGGCGACGGCAGCGAGTACGGGCCCCACCTGCACTTCGAGATCCGCGGCAGGAACCAGATCGCCCTCGACCCCGCGGACTGGCTCCGCCGGCGCTGAACCGGGTCGGCGCGCTCAGAGCACCGCGATCCGCTCCCCGCCCTGCGCCTTGGCGCGCAGGAGCGCGGACTCCGCGAGGGCGAGCACCTCGTCGGGCCGCTCCGCCTCCGGGAACGGCAGGGTGAGGATCCCCGCGGTGAGCCGGGGCGCCGCCCCCGGCGGGAGGCCGCCCGGCGGGGCCGCCTCGAGCCGGCGGCGGACGCGCCGGACCGAGGCGCGCGCGCCGTCGGTGCCGGTCTCGGGCAGCAGGAGGCCGAACTCGTCGCCGCCGACGCGCGCCACGTAGTCGGGGGTCCGCACCTCGCGGCGGAGGACCGTGGCGACGTCCGCGAGCACGCGGTCCCCCACCGCCGGCCCGAGCCGGGCGTTCACCTCGCCGAGGCGCTCCACGTCGAGCAGCACCACGGAGAAGCGCAGCGCGTAGCGCCGCGCGCGCTCGAGCTCGATGCCGATCCGCCGCTCGAGCGCGCTCCCTCCCTCGAGCCCGGTGAGCGGGTCCACCGGGCCCGTCGCGGGCTGCTCCGCCGCCTGGTCGAGCGCCGGCGCGGCCGCCCGCGCCAGCTCGCGCGCGAAGGCGACCTGCGCGGCGGAGAGGGGCCCCGCCCCGTGCGACGGTACGAGCACGAACACGGCCGAGACCTCGCGCGGCCCCGCCACCGGCACCGCGATCGGCTCGCCCCCGGGCGCCGGGATCGGGAGCGGCACCGCGGGGAGCTGGGTGAGGGCCACGGCACGGTCCTCCCGCAGCGCCTCGCCGAGCGCGGGCCAGGCCGAGAGGTCGAGCGGCACCGAGGGGAGCGTGCCGCGCACGCTCGCCGCGACCCGGGCCAGCCCGCCCTGGCGCGGCACGAGGACGCAGTCGCAGCGCGCGAGGTCGAGCGCCGTCACCAGCCGCTGGGCGATCGCGTGCAGCACCTCCTCCGCGCGGAGCGGCCCGGCCCCCTCGCGGACGAGCGGCGCCAGTTCCTGCGCCACCCGCCCCGCCACGGCCACCTCGCGCTCGCGGAGCCGGGCGTGGAGGCGCGAGGCCAGCTCCCCGAGGTGCACCGGCGGGAGCACGACGTCGGCGGCCCCCGCCGAGAGCGCGTAGGACGCCTGCTCGGCATCGGCCGTCGCGAGGAGGAAGACGAGCGGCAGGTGCGTCCCCGCCCGCGCCCGTACCTCGGCGAACGCGGCCTCGAGCCCGGGATGGTCGGGGGGGAGCGTCACCAGCGCGATGTCGGCGGCCGCGAGGCGGCCCCCGTTCCCCTCCGCCTCCACGAGCTGGAAGCCCGCGCGCGTGAGCGCACGCTCGAGCCCGGCTGGCCGGGCGAGCGCGGGACCCGCGAGCAGGACGCGGGGACGGTGCGACGGATCGGGAACGGTCACGGAAACCCGGGGAAACGCATGCCGAAGGTACATCCGGAGATGCTGGGCGCGCACGTGAGCACCCAGGGCGGGGTCGCCTCGGCCCCCCCACGGGGCACCGACATCGGCGCCACGGCCATCCAGCTCTTCACGAAGACCCCCAACCAGTGGCGCGAGCCGGCCATCGACGCCGGAACCGCCGCCGCCTTCCGCTCGGCGATGGCCGACAGTGGCCTGAAGGTGGCGATAGCGCACGATTCGTACCTCATCAACCTCGCGTCGCCGGACGCCACGCTCAACCGCCGGTCCGTGGCGAGCTTCACGGCGGAACTCGAGCGCTGCGAGGCGCTCGGGCTCCCCTACGTGGTGTCGCATCCGGGCAACTACATGGACGACCGGGAGGCGGGGCTGCGCCGCAACGCCGCGGGCTATGCCGAGGCCCTCCGGCGCGCGGGGGCCGGCGTCACCGTCTGCCTCGAGACGACGGCCGGCACCGGCACCGCCCTCGGGAGCACCTTCGAGGAGCTGGCCCGGCTCCGCGACCTGATCCCCTCGGACGTCCGCGACCGGGTCGCCTTCTGCGCCGACACCTGCCACCTCTACTCGGCGGGGTACGACCTCGTGGACGGCTTCGACGACGTGTGGTCCCGCTGGGACCGCCTCCTCGGTCTCGGCGACCTCCGCGTGCTCCACCTCAACGACTCGAAGACGCCCTTCGCCTCGCGCCGCGACCGCCACGAACTGGTCGCCGAGGGCTCGCTCGGCGCCGAGCCGTTCCGGCGCCTCATGCGCGAGCCGCGCTTCGCCCACGTGATCAAGGTCCTCGAGACGCCGAAGGGCGACGACATGGTGACGAACGACCGGAAGATGCTCCGGCGGCTCCGCGCGTACGCGCGCGGCGGGCGTCGTTGACCCCTCCCCGGACGCGACCCATCTTTCCCCCGATGCGAACCCGCCTCCTGCCGGCCCTCGCCCTCGCGACGCTCGCGACCGCCCCCGCCGGCGCCCAGCAGCCCGACCTGCACCTCCGCGTCGGCGCCACGTACGCGTCCACGCTCCTCACCGACCAGGTCGGCGTGACCTCGCAGGTCGAGACGCGCCAGAAGCTCGCCCCGACCATCGCCGCGGCGGCCGGCCTGCCCGTCGGCCGCGACTACGGCGCGCGCCTAGAGCTCGCGCTCGCCCGCGGCGACTACGAGGCGAAGGAGGGCGGGACCACCACGTCGCTCGGCACGCTGACGACGTTCACCGGCGTGCTCGGCCTGAACGGCCCGGTCTGGAAGCGGCTGCGATGGCACGCGGGCGTCGGCCTGGTCAAGTACCTCCCCTCGGACGACACGGGGATCTTCCTCCAGGGCGGGCCCTGGCGGGCCCTGGCGAGCGGTGGGCTGGACTGGCGCGAGCCTGCGCTCCGGGGCTGGGACCTCGAGGTGAGCGCCCGCGGCGACTTCCACCGCTTCTCGACCGCGGAGCTGCGCGCGCGCGACTTCGGCGGCACGCAGGGCGTCGGCCGCATCACCCTCACCGTGGGCCTCGCCCGCCGGGGGAGCCGATGACCCGCCTCGCGGCCGGCGTGGCGGCCACGCTGCTGCTGGCGCTCGGCGCCGCGGCCGCCTGCACCGACATCACGCCGCCCTCGCGCGCCGACGCGTGGGAGTGGCGCGCCACCGTGGTGGACGGGAACGGCACCACGCGACAGCTCGCCTTCCACTGGCTCCCGTCCGAGCTCCCGGTCCGGATCTGGGCGGAGGACGCCGAGGGACTCCCCGGCGACGTGGACGCCGCGATCGCCACCTGGGAGCGCCAGTTCCTCCACGGGGAATTCCGCGGCGTGCGCGTGGCCGACTCCGCGCGCGCGGACGTGATCGTCCGCCTCGGCGCCCCGCCGAGCCAGGGGTTCCTGCGCGCCCTCCGGCTCGACCGGCGCGCGCCCGAGTGCAGCGGGGTCACCATCTACGACCTCGACGAGGTGACGTACCTCTCGTTCGCGCTGCCGATCCGGATCTGGATCGAGCCGAAGCTCGCGGCGAGTCCCGCGCTCGACGCCTGCCTCGCGCTCACGACCGCGCACGAGCTCGGGCACGCGCTCGGGATCTTCGTCCACTCGCCGACCGCCACCGACCTGATGTTCGGCAACCCCACCGCCACCACGCCGACGGCGCGCGACCGGAACACCGCGGAGCGCGCGGCGCACGCCGGGCGGACCGTCGTCTTCACGGACCGGCGCCCCTGAGCGCCGACCCGCCGCGCCGCCCCGGGCCCGACCGCCGCCACGCGGCCCTCGCCTACCACGAGGAGGGCCGCCCCGGGAAGATCCAGGTCGTCGCCACCAAGCCCACCCAGAACCAGCGCGACCTCTCGCTCGCCTACACCCCCGGCGTCGCGGAGCCGTGCCTCGCGATCCGCGAGCGCCCCGACGACGCCTACCGCTACACCGCGAAGGGGAACCTCATCGCCGTCGTCTCGAACGGCACCGCGGTGCTCGGCCTGGGCGACATCGGCCCGCTCGCGAGCAAGCCGGTCATGGAGGGGAAGGCGGTCCTCTTCAAGACCTTCGCCGACCTCGACGTCTTCGACCTCGAGATCGATGCGCCCACCGCCGACGACATCGTCCGCTTCTGCGAGATGCTCGCCCCGACCGTCGGCGGGATCAACCTCGAGGACATCCGCTCCCCCGAGTGCTTCCAGGTGGAGGAGCGCCTCCGCGAGCGGCTCGGCATCCCGGTCTTCCACGACGACCAGCACGGCACGGCGATCATCTCGGGCGCGGCGCTCCTCAACGCCGCCGAGCTCGCCGGGAAGCGCCTCGAGGACCTGCGGGTGGTGTTCGTGGGCGCGGGCGCGGCGGGGATCGCCACGGCCGAGCACTACGTGCGCCTCGGGGTCCGGCGGGAGCACATCACGATGTGCGACAAGGCGGGGCCGATCCGTCCCGAGCGCGCCGCGAACCCGTGGCAGGCGCGCTTCGCGCGGGCCGACGCCCCGGCCACGACGCCGGAGGCGTTCGCGGGGGCGGACGTCTTCGTCGGGCTCTCGGCGGCGGGCGCGGTGACGCGCGACATGGTGGCGCGCATGGCCCCCGACCCGATCGTCTTCGCGCTCGCGAACCCGGTGCCCGAGATCCTCCCCGAGGAGGTGCGCGCCGTGCGGCCCGACGCGATCATCGCGACGGGGCGGAGCGACTTCCCCAACCAGGTGAACAACGTCCTCGGCTTCCCGTTCATCTTCCGCGGCGCGCTCGACGTGCGCGCGCGGCAGGTCAACGAGGAGATGAAGATGGCGGCGACCCGCGCCCTCGCCGCCCTCGCGCGCGAGGAGGTGCCGGACGTCGTGCTGCGGGCGTACAACGTGGACCGCCTCCGCTTCGGCCGCGACTACCTCATCCCGAAGCCGTTCGACCCGCGCGTCCTGCTCTGGGTCGCGCCGGCCGTGGCGTGGGCGGCGATCGCCAGCGGGGTGGCCGCCGAGGTGCTCGACGTGGAGGAGTACCGCGCCCACCTCGACGAGCGCTTCGGCCGGAGCCGCGCCCTCATGCGCGCGCTCTCGAACCGCGCCGCGCAGGAGCCGCAGCGCGTCGCGTTCACCGACGCCGACGACCCGCGCGTCCTCCGCGCCGCGCGGAGCCTGGCCGACGAGGGGATCGCGCTGCCGGTGCTCGTCGGCGCGCGGCGGGGCATCGTGGCGAGCGCCGCGGCGCTCGACCTCACGCTCGACGGACTCGAGCTCGTGGACCCCGCCGACGACCCGCGCCTCGAGCCGTACGCGGGGCGCTTCTGGCGCCGGCGGGAGCGCCACGGCGTGACGCGCGACGAGGCGCGCCGCCGGATGCACCAGCCGGAGTACTTCGCCGCGACGATGGCCGCCGCCGGCGACGTGGACGCGGTCGTGGTGGGCGCCAACCAGCACTACCCGCGCGCGGTGCGCCCCGTGCTCGAGGCGGTGGGGGCGGAGGACCACTCCGCGGTCGCCGGGATCTACATGATGGTGCTGCAGTCGGGGGTGTACTTCTTCGCCGACTGCACCGTGAACATCGACCCCGACGCCGACCGGCTCGTGGACATCGCGCTCGCCACGGAGCGCTTCGTCCGGGAACTCGGCGTCGAGGCGCGCCTCGCGATGCTCTCGTTCTCGAACTTCGGCTCGGTGCGGCACCCCGCGCAGGCCAAGGTGGCGGCGGCGGTGGCGCGGCTCCAGCGGGAGCGGCCGGACCTGGTGGTGGACGGGGAGATGCAGGCGGACACGGCGCTGGTCGAGACAATTCTGACTCAGCACTATCCGTTCAGTAAGTTGCAGCGCCCGGCGAACGTGCTGATTTTTCCGGACCTCAACGCCGCCAACATCGGCTACAAGCTGTTGGACCGGCTCGGGGGCGCGCAGGCGATCGGGCCGATCCTCGTCGGGATCGCCCGCCCGGTGCACGTCCTGCAGCGGGGCGCGAGCGCCGACAACATCGTGAACCTGGCGGTCATCGCCGCCGTCGATGCGCAGGAGCGCAAGCGGCGGGCAGCGGCCGCCCGAAGCGAGGACGGATGACGGGGACCATGGCGCCGCCCGGCGGCGCGACCGAGTGGGGAGCCTTCGAGGCGCCGGCCTGGGTCCGGCACGACCGCCTGAAGGCCTGGGTGGCCGAGATCGCCGCGCTGACCCGCCCTGACCGGCTCCACTGGTGCGACGGCTCGCACGCCGAATACGCCGCGCTCTGCGAGCAGATGGTGCAGACCGGGACCCTCCGCCGCCTCAACCCCGCCCTCCGGCCCGACAGCTTCCTCGCGCTCTCCGACCCGAACGACGTCGCCCGCGTCGAGGACCGCACCTTCATCTGCAGCCGCCGCCGCCAGGACGCCGGGCCCACCAACAACTGGGTGGACCCGCGCGAGATGCGCGCGACGCTGCAGCGCGTCTTCCGCGGCGCGATGCGGGGCCGGACGCTCTACGTGGTCCCGTTCTGCATGGGTCCCCTCGGCTCGCCGCTCAGCCACTACGGCGTCGAGCTCACCGACTCGCCCTACGTGGTCGTCAACATGCGCATCATGACGCGCATGGGCCGCGCCGCCCTCGAGCACCTGGGCGACGGCGAGTTCGTCCCCTGCGTGCACTCGGTCGGGCGCCCGCTCGAGCCCGGCGAGCCCGACGTGCCCTGGCCCTGCCACCCGAACGAGAAGTACATCGTGCACTTCCCCGAGGAGCGGAGCATCTGGAGCTACGGCTCCGGCTACGGCGGCAACGCCCTCCTCGGCAAGAAGTGCCTCGCCCTGCGGATCGCGTCGGTCATGGCGCGCGACGAGGGGTGGCTCGCCGAGCACATGCTCATCCTCGGGCTCGAGAACCCCGCGGGCGAGAAGCGCTACGTCGCCGCCGGCTTCCCGAGCGCCTGCGGCAAGACGAACCTCGCGATGCTCGTCCCCCCCGGGGGCTTCGAGGGGTGGCGCGTCACGACCGTCGGCGACGACATCGCGTGGATCCGGAAGGCCCCGGACGGGCGGCTGCACGCCATCAACCCCGAGGCGGGGTTCTTCGGCGTGGCGCCGGGCACCTCGGAGGCGACGAACCCGAACGCGATGGCGACGATCCGGCAGGGGACGATCTTCACCAACGTGGCGCTCACCCCGGAGGGTGACGTCTGGTGGGAGGGGATGACCGAGGAGCCGCCGGCCCGCCTCACCGACTGGCAGGGCCAGCCGTGGACGCCGGGATGCGGGCGGAAGGCGGCGCACCCGAACGCCCGCTTCACCGCGCCGATCAGCCAGTGCCCCTCGATCGACCCCGCCTGGGAGGACCCCGCCGGCGTCCCGATCAGCGCCTTCATCTTCGGCGGCCGGCGTGCGTCCGTGGTGCCGCTCGTCTACCAGGCCGCGAACTGGAACTTCGGCGTCTACCTCGCCGCCACCATCGGCTCCGAGACCACCGCGGCCGCCACGGGCCAGGTGGGCCAGGTGCGGCGCGACCCCATGTCCATGCTGCCCTTCTGCGGCTACCACATGGGCGACTATTTCAACCACTGGCTGCAGGTCGGCCGCCAGCTCGCGGACCCGCCGCGCATCTTCTGCGTGAACTGGTTCCGCAAGGACGCCGAGGGGCGCTTCATCTGGCCCGGCTACGCGCAGAACATGCGCGTCCTCGCGTGGATCTTCGCCCGCGTCGGCGGCCGCGCCGGCGCGATCGAGAGCCCGCTCGGCTGGATGCCGCGCCACGACGACCTCGACTGGACCGGCCTCGACGGCGTGCCCCCCGAGACCTTCGCCGACCTCATGGAAGTGGACATCGAGGCCTGGAAGCAGGAGATCCTGGGCCACGAGATGCTCTTCGAGCGCCTCTACGACCGGCTGCCCAAGGAGTTCGTGCTGATGCGCGAGCTCATCCTCTCGAGCCTGTGGCGGAGCCCCGAGCACTGGCGCATGGTGGCCGAGCGCGACGAGGAGTGAGCGCGGCGCGGGGCGCCGGGGCGCGCGGGGGCGATGCGGCAGGGCCGCGTCGCCCCCGCGACCGTTCCACCGGTCAGGCGTGCGGGAGGCGGACCACCCCGGCGAGTGCCTCCGCCAGCTCCCCCAAGAGCCCCGTCACCCCTGCGCGGTGATAGCCGGCGTCCACGTCGCGCCGCGCGCGCGCGAGCAGCGCCGCGAAGGCGATCGGGCCGATCGTCGCCCCGCGGCACTGCGGGCAGCGGGCGAACGCGATCCCCTCGAGTTCGTAGGCGGCGAGGGCCGAGGCACAGCGCGGGCAGCGCGCCGTCGCGTCCCCCACCGCCTCCACCTGGCGCCCCCAGTGCATCAGGAAATCGGGGGCGAGGCGGGTCACGAGGCGCCCCAGTTCGGTGCGGTCGCACCAGAGCTGGCCACAGCGCGGGCACCGCGCCACGGCGAGGCCGCCGACGGGGGCGGGCTGCATCGGGGTGCTGCAGGTGGGACAGGGGAGCTCGAAGGGCATCGGACCATCCTCCCGGGATCGGGGCCATCTCATTGATGTCAATATAGTGCCCCGCGCCGCCGGCGGGCGGCTGTGGCCCCGCACCTTATCTTTCCCCCGTCGCCCGAGGAGGCTTGCCCGTGACCGTCCGCCCCGGCGAGTTCGAGGTCATCCGCGACCCGCTCTGGGACAACATCCGGCTCGACCGCGTCGCCGTGCGCGTGCTCGACACCCCCGCCGTGCAGCGGCTCCGCTACATCCGGCAGGTCGGGCACGCCTTCCTGGTCTATCCCGGCGCCACGCACAGCCGCTTCGAGCACGCCCTCGGCGCTTTCCACCTCGCCCGGCGGGCGCTCGCCGTGCTCGAGGAGCGTGGCGAGCTGGCGCGCGTCCCGGAGCGCGAGCGCCAGGCGGTGCGGCTCGCGGCGCTGCTCCACGACATCGGGCACTATCCCTTCTCCCACGCGCTCGAGGAGGCGGGATTCCCCTCCCACGAGTCGCTCGGCGTCGCCCGCCTCGCGCAGGGGGAACTCGGCCTCGTGCTCCGCGAGGTGGGCGGCGACGGCTTCGCCGCCGAGATCGGCGCGCTCGTGACCGGGGAGTCCCGCTCGCCGCTCGCGGGGCTCATCTCCGGCTCGCTCGACCTCGACAAGATCGACTACCTGAGCCGGGACGCCCACATGTGCGGCGTGCCCTACGGCCAGGTGGACGTGGACCGCCTCCTCACCTCGCTCACGCTCGTGGAGACCGCGCCCGGCCGGGCCGAGGTGGGCGTGCACGAGAAGGGGGTGAGCGCCCTCGAGTCGCTCCTCTTCGCCAAGTACCAGATGTACCGGAACGTCTACTGGCACCACGCCGTCCGGAGCGCCACCTGCATGTTCAAGCGGGCGGTCCGTCAGGCGGTGCGGCGGGGTTTCTCGCCGGAGGTGGTGCGGGACGCCACCGACGACGCGGTCATCTTCCGGCTCGAGCACGAGCACGGCGTGGCGCTCGCCCGGCAGGTGCGCGAGCGCCGCCTCTACAAGCGCGCCCTCGAGCTCCCCGCGAGCGACGTCCCCGCCGGCACCGCCCCGTGGGTCACCGAGGACCCGGACCTGACCGAGCGGGTCGAGGACCGGCTCGCCGCCGAGGCGGGGCTGGTCCCGGGAGAGCTGCTGCTGGACTTCCCGGCGCGCAGCACCATGCTCGCCGTGGACCTCCCGCTCCTCACGCGCGACGGACGCATCGAGCGCCTCACCGGCGAGGGCCGGGCCGGCTCGCTGGGCCTGCCCGCGATCGGCGGCGAGCTCTACCGGAGCGCGCGCCGCCTCCGCGCGTTCTCGGCGCGGCCCGTGACGCGGGACCTGCGACCGCTGCTGGAGGTGCTCACGTGGCCCACACCGGAGGTGGCGCGGGCGCTCGAGGAGGGACGGCCGCTGCTCGGCTGAGCTGCCGCGGGACTACTCGTGGCGGATGGCGTCGATCGGCGAGAGGCGCGCGGCGCGGAGCGCGGGGTAGATGCCGAAGCCGATGCCCACGGCGAGCGCCGCCGCGATCACGGCGAGGAGGCTCGAGCCGGAGATGACCGCCTCGGGGCCGGTGCCGGCCTCGGTGCGCATCATCGCGGTGACCGCCACCGCGGCGCCGAACCCCAGGGGCGCGCCGACCGCGCTGCCGAGGCCCGAGATCGCCACCGATTCGGCGAGGAACTGCACGAGCACGTCCCGCCGGCGCGCGCCGATCGCCTTCCGCACCCCGATCTCGCGCGTGCGCTCGGTGACCGAGGCGAGCAGCACGTTCATGATGCCGATCCCGCCCACGACGAGCGAGATCCCGGTGATCGCCCCCAGGAAGAGCTTGAAGGTCGCCATCCCGCGCCGGACCTGCGCGAGCCGCGCCTGACTCGTCTCCACCTTGACCCGCCCCTCCCACCGCCCGAAGCGCCGCGCGAGCCAGTCCTCCGCCGCCGCCTGCACCGCCGCGACCTGTTCCACCGACGCAGCCTTCGCGTAGAGCCGCGGGGCCTGCCGCTCGCCGCCGGGCTCGAAGACCGTGCGCGCCGCGCGGAGCGGGAGCCACGCGCCGCGCGACCGGTCCCCGGGGGTCGCCTCGAGCACGCCGAGCACCCGGAGCGGCGTCCCGTTCACGCGCACCGTGCGGTCCACCACGCTCGCCGGATCGCCGCTCGGCGCGAGCTCGCCGGCGAGGCGAGGGGAGAGGACGACGACGGGGGCCCCCCGGTCCGCCTCCGCGGCGGTGAAGTAGCGGCCCGCGAGGAACGCGAAGCCGGCGAACTCGGCGTTCCCCGCGAGCGTCGCGGTGAGGCTCGCCGGCCGCCGCCCGCCGCGCGGGCCCTCGACCACGCCCCGGCCGATGAGCGTGAGCGACACGCTCGCGACGCCGGGAAGCGCGGCGAGCTCCCGCGCGTGCTCCGGCGTGAAGCGGGGCCAGTCGGCGCGCGGCACCGCCTGGCCGTCGATCTCCTCGGTGAGCTGGGGCGTGAGGAGCACGGTCTGGACGTCGGTCGTCTTCTCGATCTCGCGCCGGCCGAGGCGCTCCATGCCGTCCCCGAGGGCCAGCACGGCCACGAGCGCCGCGACGCCGATGACGACGCCAAGCATGGAGAGGGCGGTCCGGAGCGGGTTGCCCCGCAGGGTCTCGAGCCCGATCGCGAGGCTGGGGGCGATGGGAAGGCGCATGGGCGACGTACGCGGGCGCCGGCCGCGAGGTTTCGGCCTGCAACGGGCCGCGGCTCCCCTGAACGGCGAGGCCGCCCCGCGCGGGGGCCGGAAACGCCACGGGCGCCCGACCAGGGCGCCCGTGGATGGTGCACGCGGGAAGCGACGGTGGCGACCCCGCTCAGGCGCCCTTGAAGGGGAGGTCCCGGATGCGGGTGCCGGTGAGGGCGTACCAGGCGTTCGCCACTGCGGGGGCGAGCGGCGGGAGTCCCGGCTCGCCGACGCCGGTCGGCTTCTCGTCCGACGGGACGATGTGTACCTCGACCACCGGCATCTCCGTGAGCCGGAGCGACGGGAAGGTGTCGAAGTTCGCCTGCTGCACCACCCCGTCCTTCAGGGTGATCGCGCCGTGCAGCATCGCGCCGAGCCCGTAGGCGATCCCGCTCTCCATCTGCGCGCGGATCACGTCCGGGTTCACCGCCACGCCGCAGTCCACCGCGCACACCACGCGCTCGACCTTGAGCGAGCCGTCCGGCCGCTTCGAGACCTCGGCCACCTCGGCGACGTAGGTGTTGAACGACTGGTGCACCGCGACGCCACGCGCCCGCCCCGCCGGGAGCGGGGTGCCCCAGCCGGCCTTCTCCGCCGCGAGCTTGAGCACGCCGGCATGGCGCGGCTCGCTCCCCAGGAGCGCGAGGCGGTACGCGACCGGATCCTGCCCGGCGGCGTGGGCGCACTCGTCGACGAAGCACTCCTTGGCGAACGCCGTGTGGGTGTGCCCCACGGAGCGCCACCACTGCACCGGCACCGGGGACTTCGCGTCGTGCACCTGCACCGACAGGTTGGGCACGGCGTAGGCCAGGTCCGAGATCCCCTCCGACGACGACGGGTCGGGGCCCTTGGGCGGCGCGAAGCCGGACCCGGCGATCGCCCCCTGCCCGACCACCGTGTGCACCCACGCGACCGGCTTGCCGTCCGCGCCGAGCCCGGCGCGCGCGACGTGCAGCATGGCCGGACGGTAGTTGCCGGCACGCATGTCGTCCTCGCGCGTCCAGACGAGCTTGACCGGCGCCCCGGTGCCGAGGGCCTTCGCGATGTGGACGGCCTCGAGCACGTAGTCGGAGCCCTTGGCGGCGCGGCGGCCGAAGCTCCCGCCCGCGTAGAGGCTGTTGACCTTCACCTGCTCGGGCTTGATGCCGAGCACGCCGGCCACCGCCATCTGGTCGCCGGTGTGGATCTGCGCCCCGTACCAAAGTTCGCAGCCGCCGGCCGAGACCTGCGCCACGCAGTTGAGCGGCTCCATCGAGGCGTGCGCGAGGTAGGGGAAGGTGTAGGTGGCCTCCACCGTCTTCTTCGCGCCCCGGAGTGCGCCGGCGGCGTCGCCCCTCCCGCCCGCCTTCTCGCCGGGCTTCGCGGCGAGCCCCCGGTACTCGGCCAGGATCGCGTCGCTCGAGCGCCGCTCCGCCTTCGCCGAGTCCCACTCGACGGTGAGCGCGTCACGGCCCTTCTTCGCGGCCCAGAAGTGGTCCGCCACGACGGCGACGCCGCCCGGCACCTGCACGACGGCGCGCACGCCCTTGACGGCCTTCGCCTTCGCGTCGTCGAACGACTTGACCGTGGCGCCGAACCGCGGGGCGCGGGCCACCACGGCGGTGAGCATCCCGGGCAGCTTCACGTCCTGCGTGAAGGTGGCGGTGCCGGTCACCTTCGCCAGCACGTCGGTGCGCGGGAGGCCGTCCTTCCCGATGTAGCGGAAGGCGGCGCGGTCCTTGAGCGGGACGTCCTTGGGCGGGGTGAGCTGCGCCGCCTTGGCCACGAGCTCGCCGAAGCGCGCGGACTTGCCGCCCTTGTGCTTCACCACGCCGTTCTCGACCGTGACCTCCGCGGCCGGGACGTTCCAGGTCGCCGCGGCGGCCGCCACGAGGAGCGCCCGCGCCGTGGCGCCGGCCTGGCGCATCTGGGTGAAGGCCTCGGCGACCGACGAGCTCCCGCCGGTGCCCTGGATCCCGCCGAAGAGGGCGTTCCCGTACTTCGAGGCGTCGCCGGGGGCGCCGACCACCTTCACCTTGCTCCAGTCGGCATCCAGCTCCTCGGCGACGAGCGTCGCCATCCCGGTGTATGCCCCCTGGCCCATCTCCATGTGCTTCGAGATGATCGTCACCGAGTCGTCGGCGCCGATGGTGAGGAAGGCGTTCGGCTCGAAGGTGCCGCCGGCAGCGCCGGTGTCGCCGGCCGAGGCTGCCGGCTTGCTGCAGCCGGGGAGCCAGAGCGCGATGGTGAGGCCCGTCCCGGCGACGGCGCCGGCGCGGAGGAAGTCGCGGCGGGTGACGGTGGACTGGCTCACGCGGCACCTCCCTCGGCAGCGAGGTGGATCGCCTTGCGGATGCGCTGGTAGGTGCCGCAGCGGCAGAGGTTCCCCTGCATCGCGGCGTCGATCTGCTCGTCCGTGGGCTTCGGCGTCTTGCTGAGGAGGGCCGCGGCGCTCATGATCTGCCCCGACTGGCAGTAGCCGCACTGCGGCGCCTGGGCCGCGATCCACGCCTTCTGGACGGGGTGGGAGCCGTCGGCGGAAAGCCCCTCGATGGTGGTGATCTTCTTCCCTTCCACCGACGAGACCGGATACTGGCAGGACCGGATCGCCTCCCCCTCGAGGTGCACCGTACAGGCGCCGCACTGGCCGATGCCGCAGCCGTACTTGGTGCCCGTCAGCCCGAGCAGGTCGCGCAGGACCCAGAGCAGGGGCGTATCGGGGTCGGCATCCACGGTCCGCCGCTCGCCGTTGACGACGATGGTGGCCATGACTCCTCCATACCGTTGTGGACTGTCGTGTCGTGGTGGCGGCGCGCCGGTGGCCGGGCCGCGCCATGGCAGGCCTTCATAATACACGGACCGCCCCGGCGGCGCCGCCCGTCCCCGCCTAGCTTTCGGCCATGCCCCTCGTGACGAACGTCCAGGTCGTGCTGCCGGCCTGGGTCCCCGAGCTGGTGGACGCCGACCGTCCCTACCCCACCGCGGAAGGGCGGATGGAGCTCGCCATCCGGCTCGCCGAGGAGAACGTGCGCCGCGGCAGCGGCGGGCCCTTCGGCGCGGCGGTCTTCGAGGCGGAGACGGGCCGGCTGGTCTCGGCCGGCGTCAACCTCGTGGTCCCGCTCGCCAACTCCTGCCTGCACGCCGAGATGGTCGCGTTCATGCTCGCCGAGCGGCGCCTCGGGCGCTTCTCCCTCGGCGGCGAGGGGGCGCCGGCCCACGAACTCGTGACCTCGTGCGAACCGTGCGCGATGTGCCTGGGGGCGGTGCTCTGGAGCGGGGTGCAGCGGGTGACCTGCGGGGCCACGCGGGAGGACGCGGCGCGCCTCGACTTCGACGAGGGACCGGTCTTCCCCGAGTCCTACCGCTACCTCGAGGCGCGTGGCGTCCGGGTCGACTTCGGCGTCCGGCGGGACGCGGCGGTCGCGGTGCTCGAGCGCTACCGGGCGGGGGGCGGACCGATCTACAACGGCTGAGGCCGCCGAGACGCACCGCGGCCCGGCCCCCCGCTCGGGGGACCGGGCCGCGTCGCGTTCCGGGACGGCGACTCAGGTCGTCGTGGTCTTCGTGATGGTGGTCGTGTACTGGCCGCAGGCCGTGAACGTGATCGTGAAGGTCGAGGTCGTGTTCTTCTGCGGGTTCGACGCCGTCACGGTCATGGTGCCCGAATCGAACTGCGGGGCCTTGTCGCACGCCGGGTTGTAGTGGAGCGCCTGCGCCGAGGTGCTGAACGACCACTGCTTCTGGTCGGCGGTCCCGGGCTGGCGCGTCCAGGTGGACTGGCCGGTGATGTTCCAGTTCCCGGCCGGGAGCGGCTGGTCGTGGACGATGCCGCCGGCCACGTCGGCGGTGAAGGTCGCCTGCCAGTTCCGCTCGTGCTTCGACGCCTTGCCGTCGTCGTGGACGTAGTCGGTCGTGAAGAAGGTCGTGGCGGGGTCGCCGAGGCCGAACACCTGGTGCGTGAGCGTCGTGCCGTCGTTGCTGGTGTGGCGGGTGCCGTTCCGGGTCTCGGAGCTCGTGATGGTGGCGCCGGTACGGAACGAGACGCGCGTCCAGCTCCGGCTCAGGGCCTTGAAGACGACGGTGCGCGCGCCGGTCTCGCGGGTGATGTCCACCTCGCCGTTCCGCACGATGGTCTCGAGCGGCATGGGGCGGGTGATGGTGCAGTTGTCGTAGACGATGCTCGTGGTGTTGCCGGTGGTGGTGACCGTCGGGGCCGGGGTGCAGGCGGTCCCGTACCAGCCGCCGAAGCCGGCGAAGGCGGGCTGGAGGACCGCGGCGCCGCCCTGCAGGCTGAAGGCGGTGGCCACGTCGGTGGAGGTGGCGCCCTCCACGAGGTTCGCGGCGTCGCTCACGATCACGTCGGAGGCGGCGTTCGCGTCCGCCTGTGTGAGGGCTGCCGTGGTGCCCGGCGCGGTGGAGCTGGTCGAGTTGCAGGCGCCGACGAACAGCGCGGCGCCGAGGGCGAGCGCGGGAAGCGCGGACGGCGTCCATCGAAGGTTCGGCATCGTCGTATCCTCTCGAAGCTGGTGGTGCGGGCCCGCCCGTCGGGCGGTGGTCTCCGGTCGTCACCACGCCGACGCTCGGGCCGGGCCCGCGTTAAGCGTGTGACGCAGCGCACACCACGGCGCGGCCGCAGTGGCGCCCCCGCAGCGAGGATGGCAAGCCGCGCACCATGGCGTCCCGGGATCCGGGCGCCGCGCAAGCGGCGGCCGCCCCACCACTTGCCGCCGCCGGCGCCGCCACGGCCCGCGGCCGGGCACGCCCGCGGGTCAGCCTGACCCGGTCAGGCCGTCCACGGGGGGCCAAACGCGCGCGCCGCCGCGTCCCGGTCCGGGACGCGGCGGCGCATGCGCAGCAGGGAGCGGGATCAGCTGCCGGTGGCCGCCCCGCGCACCGCCGTGTGCTCGCCGGTGGTGCTCTCGACGGAGTCGATCCGCACCACGATCGCCGTGATGTTGTCGAGCCCGCCGCGGCGGTTCGCCTCGTTGATCATCCGGTCCACCCACTTCTCGGGCCCGCCCTCCACGCGGAGGATGCGCTCGAGGTGCTCGTCCTCCAGCATCCCGGTCAGGCCGTCCGAGGCGAGGAGCACCACGTCGCCGGTCTGGAGCGTGCCGTAGTAGAGGTCGGCCACGACGTCCACGCTCGCGCCGACGCAGCGGGTGATGACGTTGCTGTAGGGATGGACCCGCGCCTGCTCCGGGGTCAGGAGCCCGGCGTCCACCTGCTCCTGCACGTAGGAGTGGTCCTTGGTGAGCTGGATCAGGCGCCCCTCGCGATAGAGGTAGGCGCGGCTGTCGCCGACCTGGCCGATGAGGTAGCGCCCGGGCAGGAGCGCCATGACCGTCGCGGTGGTCCCCATGCCGCGCTTGTCGTGCTCGGCGAGGGTACGGGCGAAGATGGCGTCGTTTGCGGTGCGGATCGCCTGGCGCATCCGCGCGCCGGCGTCGTCGTCGGAGAGGCCGCGGAGGCTGCCGAGCTCGCGGGCGATGAGGCGCACGGCCATCTCGCTCGCGACCTCGCCGGCGGCATGGCCTCCCATGCCGTCGGCGACGATGAAGACGCCCCGGTCCGACAGCATGAGGTAGTTGTCCTCGTTGCCGGAGCGGACGATGCCGACGTCGGTGCGGGCGGCGCAGGAAAAGCGCACTGGGCGTTACCGGAGAAGGATCAGCGCCGCGGCGATGGCCGCCGCAACGACGAAGAGGGCGATCGCCCAGGGCGACGCACCCGGGCGCCGCGCCGGCGAGGAGACGACGGGGCGCGGCTTCGGCCGCTCC